>CAYLTX010000020.1:0-61543 GCA_964386725.1 uncultured Bradymonadales bacterium
GCGAAGGCGGCGACGGCGGTGACGGCGGTGACGGTGGCGTCGGCGGCGGTGGTGCCGGCCAAGGGGGGGCGAGCATCACGATCGCGCTCGTCGATTCGACGGTCACCTTCGGCGCCAATGCCGGTGTGGTAGGAGGCCAAGGCGGCAACGGCGGTGACGGCGGTGACGGCGGCGATGGCGACCGAGGCATCGCCGGTAGCCCCGGCAGCCCCGGCAACTCGAGTCAGTGTGGCGCCTACTGGTACCACTCCGGCGACGGCGGGGCCGGTGGCACTGGAGGCCAAGGCGGGGGCGGCAACGGCGGCGGCGGTGGCAACGGTGGTCCTTCCATCGGGGTCGCGCTCGTGGGCACCAGCGCGGTACAGAGCTCGCCGACTTATTCCCCCGGCAGCGGCGGCAACGGCGGCACAGGCGGCAGCGGCGGTGCCTACGCCACCGACGCCTCCTCCACGGCTGCTGACGGCGACGACGGCCAAACAGGCTCGTGGCACAACTCGCTGCAGTACTGAGCGGCTCTTTGGGAGGCGCGGCTCCGATCCTCGGCGCCGCGCCTTCTGCATGGCCTCTGCTTGCCCCCGATGGCCTCTGCTTACCGCTGGCGTCAGACCCGCCGCGATCATCCTAAATCAGACCGAGAGTATCCCGTGACTTTCTCGATTCGTCTTATTCGCAAGACCTGCATGCTCACATTTGGCATCGCATGTCTGGCCGCCTATTTGTCGATCTCGGCCTGCGGCGACGGCCCCGCCCAGCAAGACGACGCTCAAACTCGTCGCTGCCAACCCGACGAGGCCCTGCTCGCCCAAAAGCGAAGCTGCCGCGCTGACGACGACTGCCCCTGCGGAGCTAGCTGCGTGCTGGGTCAATGCCTCGCTGAGTGCCGGGCCACCTCGGAGTGTCCCGAAGACGACGTCTGCGATCAGTTCGGCCGCTGCCGAGCCAACAACGGCCAGATCGTCGCGCCTCTGACGGTCAGCCCTCGGGCGGGCGTCGCAGAGCCGGTGGACTCCGTGGTGCGACTGCACCCGACCAGCGAATCGAAACCGATGCCGATCACCGTGGTCGGCAGCGATCTCGAGCGTATGCGTGTGGAGGGCGACGACAACGTCGAGGTCCAATGCGACCCGGACAACGACTCCAGCTTTGTGCACGAGTGCGTCCTCGAGGGGCTGAGCGCCGACGACGTACGCACCCTGCAGGTCCGCCTGACCGGCGGCCAGCCCGGCGAGCGTGCCGGAGTGGTACGTGTGTTCTCCGGCGGTGAGTTGCGCACTATTACGGTCACTGACCAGCCGGCCGGTGGCGTCCAATCGACGCCCGCCGAGCAATCCACGCTACGCCGAGGACGCTACCGCGGACAGGCGGCGCTGGCCGCCAGCGGACTCGTCGACGAGGTCGAAGCTCAGACACAACGGGGCATCTCTCTTGAAATCAGGGCCAAAATTTTCCTCGGGAGCGCCGGCACCGGCACGCTGGTCATCGACGGTGGACTCGGCGCGCTGCATCCAAACCAGAAGCTCATCGGCCGGATCTCGCCGGACTCCCCGACGACCGGCACGATCCGGTTTCCGGCCTACCAATTCCTGTCGTCGGAGCTCACCCAGGACGCTGCCACAGAGGTGTTCTTGCCGGCCCAAGAGGTCTCCTACGAGGCGAGCGCGTCGAGCCTGTCGCTCGAGCTGCCCATGCATTTTGGGGGCGTGGTGATGGGCTCGTCGACGCCCTACGCCACATGGGACATCGGGTTGTCTCGGGAAAGCGATCTCCTCGCCGACGACCAAGTCGACCCGGTACCGGCCGATGCCCAACCACAATATGACGTCAACCGCGCCACCGAGCCCACCGACTGGGAGCGCGCGGCCGCCGACGCTGCCACCCCCGAGCCCCAATCCATGTTCGGGCGAAACGACACCGAAAAACGCGCCTTGCTAGGCGCGTGGGGAGCCGACGGAAGCGCATCCCTGGAGGTATGCAACCTGCCGTCGACGGTTGCCAACGTGTTATTTCTATTCGCCAGAGACGACAATTGGGGGCTGCGAGCTCCCGATGGCAATCAACTAAAACCGCCTGCCCAGCTCATCTCCAGCGGATTGCCGATGGTCTCAAAGCTGGTCTCAGGCTTCGACGAAGAGGTCGGCGTGAGCGCCGAAGCAGCGTTGACCTCCTCGCTTCAGGCCCGAGACATCCCCTGCGCCGCGACCTTCTCGGAGACCCAGGCTGACTTCACAGGCAGCTGCGGAGCGGATGTCACTCGCACCATCGCCCCCGGCGAGGTCGACCTGTGCGACCGATTGCAGGAGGCGTATGACTGCGAAGTGGTCGAGGTCGGAGATGGCACCGTCTCAGTGGACGCGAATATCTCCTACGAAGACGATCAGGCCTGCACACGCGACTCGGAGCAGTTCAACGTGCAGGGCCAGATCCAGACCGTCTGCCGCATGCCGGTCACCCCGGCGCCCTGCGCCGAGATGGCGCTGTGCTTCGAGCCCGACGATCCCCCCGGTACCGACCGCGGCACCGTCGAATCGTCTTATCTGGGCGACCAGGTGCTGAGCGTCTCCGGCGATCTCCTCTGCGCCGACTCCTCTCGAAGCGCGGCCATCGCGGCCGACCGAAACGCCGAGCTCGACCCCAACGACCCCGCACGAATGGGCCTGGCCGAGCTGTTGGAGAGCTGTCGGGCCGATCTGGCGGTTCTGCGAGACCAGTCCCCCCCGAGCACAACCCAGCCCTTTGCCCAGGGATTGAGCCAGACCTTCGACGAGGGCCGATGCCTCGACGCCCCGCGGCTGCTGTACGCGCTGGGGCTGGCCAGTGACACGGATCGACGTCGCGCCCAAGATCCGGACGCGCCGGTGCAGACACGTTCGAGCGCCATGAGTCACCGCCTCATCCAGCGTTGGCTTGCCTATCACGCCTTCGTGGCCCGCGAGGCCGCCGAGACCGAGCGGATGTCCGCGGTCTTCCGCGACCAGCCGGACCTGAGCGTCGAGACGCTACCTGCGGCCGACGAGGTCATCGACAGCACCCTGGCCGGCTATAACCTCTTGTTGCACCCCCGCTTTGCGACCGCCCTGGCCCATATGCCCGCTCGGGTGCTCTACGCGCCCGATTATCGCGATATCGTGACCGGCACCGAGCTCGCCTCGGAGCCCCATCACGACCAGGCCACCGGGCTGCCCGTGACGATGGTCGAGAGCATCCACGCTCTGCTCGCCTTGAGCGAGCCACGACTCGAGCAAGCAGCGATCACCGGCGACGACCAGGCCGTCGAGCAGCTCGGCCGGGTGCTGCGCTATCTGATTGTGATTCGGCCGCTGGCCTCCACGCTCACCCAACGCGCGGTCGACTATGCCGACGCCAACGCCCTGCCCGCGCCGGGCTGGGTGCAGCGTTACGAGGGGTTGGAGCGCAAATTGTCGAGCCTCCTATCCCGCAATATCAACCTGGCCAACTCGATCCAACTCGGGCGCAACCCGCTCGGGATCTCTGAGCAGGACTTGCCCCTTTATTTCTTCGGTGACGAAGACGGAGTCAACAGCCGATTCAGCGCGATCTCCGATTATCTGATCGGCACCGACCCCAGCTCCAGAGCGTGGGCTCCCTCGCTGGTCCAGCGCGCCCAGAGCACGCTCGACTCGGCCCGAGACGCCTATGTCGAGCGCATGGACTACCAGGTCCAGCAACGCCAGTCCCAGGCCGAGCTCGACGGCCAGCTGGCCGGCGTGCGCCAGAACTTCGGCGAACAGCTCGCCGCCTTATGCGGCGCTCCCGATGGTCTGGCGACCCGCAAGCTCATCGAAGAGTGGCGCCCATTCAGCGAGGACAGTTGCTTCGTGGCGTTGAATAGCCCGACCTGTGAGTTCAACGTCGACGGCTACATCGCCATGATGGACGCCAGACAGGTCGAGTACCATATGTGTACGGTCAGCGAGTTGCGCAAAGACGTCGGCTTTATCGTCGGCTTTCTCGCTGAAGAGCTCAACGCAATCGCCGACGACCTCGATCAATGCAACCTCGAATATCCGGTGGAGTGCTCGGACGGCGAACGCGCCTGTCTGCGCTGCACGACGCCGCGCGATGAGTTCATCGGCCGGGTCACCCCGGACACCTTTCGAGCCCTCAGCGGGATCAACGCACTGGGCGCGCGGGCTATCGAGGACGCCCAAAACACCTGCAACGCACAATTTCCCAATGTCGACACTCGACTGCCCAGCGCCGATGACGTGCCCGACTCGCCGACCTCCCGAGCGGAGTGCTACCGCGGGGCGCTCGGTGAGGCTGCGCTGGGGATTCGCACCGCCCAGCAGGACGTCGAAATCGCTCGATCTCAATATAATGAGATGCAGGATGCCTATGATATCCAAATGCGAAGCTGCTTACGTGAGCAGACGGGCGATCTCGAACTCGAAACGGCGCTGCGCGCTCACAACCAAACGATGAGCAATCTCGGCAAAGGCAAGCTGACCGCCGATATCGCCGCTAATGTCGCGTCGGGCGTCAAGGATTGCGTAGGGGCGATTGATGTGGTCGATGACGTCGTTACCGTCGGGACTTTGGGGTCGATCACATGTGCTGCTGCGGCGACTGAACAGGCCGCCAATTCGACCTCAGACGGACTGCAATTCACCATGGACGAAGCCGGCCGTAGCCACGAGCAGGTCGTCCAGCAGATCGAGGCCGAGGTCGCAACTGATGTCTGCATCAACGACGCCGAGATGCACTTGGTCGGCACGCAGACCGCCGCGCTTCAGATCAATCGTGCCCTGAGTGACCTGGATTCGGCCCAATTCCAACTCCAAGACCTGAAGGTGCAAGCTCGCTCGATCTTCGACGACGGCAACGCCGCCCTGGAGGCTGTTCGCGGCCGCTACGTCGCCCCCATGAGCCACGATTTGTGGCTCGACGAGGACGTCGAGCGTTTTCTATCGAATATGCGCCTGGCCCGTCGCGTGGCTTTTCTGGCCGTGCGCGCCGTCGAATATGAAACCCAGCAGACCCTCGGCCTGCGCGCTGACGTGCTCGAGGCAGCGCTGCCCGCCCAGCTTCAGTCGGTGCTCGACCAGCTTTGGGCGGCCGCCGGCACGCGGGGCATCCAGGGCAATCGCCCCACGGATCTCAAGGTCGTCTTGAGCCTGCGCAACCAACTCCTGCAATTGGGCGACCAGACCTGGATGAGTGACGGCGAGCAGCAGCTGACCGAGGAGGAGCGCTTCAGGCTTCTTCTGACCGACTCCCGATATGCCCAATACGATGAGCAAGGGAACTACACCGGCCAGCGCATTCCCTTCCGCCTGACTCCTTTAGGGGCCATGGATCGTGGTCAAACCGACTCGATACCGGTGCTCGCCGGCAGCGACTGCGCCGAGCGTCTCTGGTCGGTCAACGCGTCCATCGTCGGCAGCGATCAACTCTATCGCGGTGATGAGCCGTCCTTTACGCGCGTGGAGTTGGAGAAGGCGAACACCTTCTATAGCCAGTGGTGCGACGCCAGAAGAGGCGAGTCCTTTCAGTCTGCCTCGGTGCGCCCGTCGCGCAACCTCTTTCGAGACCCCAGCGTGGTCGACGACTACCAGATCGACTCCGGTCTGGGAGTCGTCCAAGAGACCGAGCTCTTCTCGCGGGCGAGAATCGAGGCGTATTTCAACGTCGACCGGACGAGCTTCGAGGCCGATGATTACGCCAACGGCCAGACATCCGAACTCGCTGCACGCGGCCTCTATGGAGACTACGCGCTGACTATCCCCGCCGAGGTGCTCAACAGCGACGGCGATGAAGACCAGGGACTCGTGCTCGAGGAAGTCGACGACGTTTTGCTTCGCCTCGACTACATCTCTGTGGCTCATTGAGCATCCAGTGAGGACAAAGCCGCCGGCTGGGTGTGTTCATCACCTGTCGGTCGGCGATCTACTCCCTCCCCGCTCGCAGCGTAGCGAAGAGAAGGGGAGGACTAAGGTGGGGCATCCTTTTTGCGCAGATCGCGCTCCAATTCCCCCTCCTTGATCCTCCCCACTTTTAAACACCCAAAGCGGGGAGGGGTTGTCTCAACCTACCGACGATGAACACACCCCCGCCGGCTCTACGATTTGCATCGCCCCACAGCACCCGCTACAATTGAAGACAAGACACTGCGTCAGAAAATGAGATTATGTGAGTATTTCTAGAGGAGGCCGCCGGCTGCCTTGTGTGGAGCCCTCTGGCGTGGTGTGGCGGCCGACTCGAAGGCATGGGGTAAGGAATGAGACAGCTTCACCAATGCAAACGGACGATGCTCACGATGTTGGGAGCACTTGTGCTTCTGGTCAGCACCACCGCAAACGCCGAGGCGTCGGACGGTGAGCTTTGCGTGCCTGTATACGCCGAGATGACGGCGACCTTCTTCAGCACAAATTGCACCAGCCCGGTTGGCATGTGCACCGCCGGTAACGTCACCACCCCTACCGGCACGGTCATCGGCGTGGCCAGCTATACCGCCCAGGGTATCGGCGGTGGTGCGGCCGGCGAGGCCAGCGTGGTCACGCCCCCGGTCGAGCCGGCGACCACCTGGACTTATGCAGGCGAGCTCGTGATCAGCACTTGGCTCGGGGAGTTGACCTTTAGCGACGTCGGGGTCTTCGACACCGCCGGCGGCGCGTTCACCGAATTCGACCGGCTCACCTCCGGCACCGGGCTCTTCGAAGGGGGCAGCGGCACGCTGTTCATAAACGGCTTTGGCTTCGAGGACGGCTCCGGCTTTGCCAGCGACATCCGCGGCACCATTTGCATCCCAAACCAGCACACGAGCAGCGGCATGGTCTACGACCTCTTCGGCCAGTAATCCGACAACGTCACTTTCGAGGTGAGCGTGTCGGCGTGCTGTCTCAGGACGAGCCGAAAGAGCATCGGGGTGGCCGCGCGACCCTTTTCGACCCAGATGGATGACGCTTGCGTGGCACTGCACTATACTGGCCGTCCCGTCAAATTTCGTTTTCGCTGTTTTCGCCGTCCCATAGGGACGATTGTTATGGAAGGATGTTTAATGAAAAACACGATGCTGCCGCTCTTTCTGGTCTTCGCGCTGGCCCTGGTGGGCTGCAAATCCTCGTCGACCGCTCCCGATGATGTCGAGGTCGCGCAAGAAGCGCCGGTCGAGAAAGAGAAAGAGGACGAGGACGAGGAAGAGAAAGAGGAAGAGGACGAGGAAGAGCTCGAAAAACAAGCCGACGAGCAAGAGCAAACCGAAGCGCAAGAGCAAACCGGCCTCGTCCTCGATGAGAAGCTCACAGACGAGTGGGAGATAGGAGACGCCTATCGCGGACAGGTAGAGTTGTCGGGATATCTGCGCTTTAGCTGGTTGACCTCCTGGGATAGCGCCGGTGACGTCCAGAAACAGCTGGTGATGCGCTTCTTCGTGGACGAGGAGGGGCAGAAGGCGCTTCCGGAGGAGGCGCTTCCGGTGGGGCCGGATGGCGAGGCCGTGGACCACCCACCGGTGATCTCCCTATATGTCGAACGAGACGGGCGGGAGTTGAGCGACGCCGACATAGCGAAAATGCGCGCCCTGATCGAGGAGGACTTCGAGCATGTCCCGGAAAACTTCAACACTTATCAGGAGGGCCACGCCCAGCAGGCGGGCACGCTGGTGATGGAGCAACTCCTGGTCGAGAAGATGGCCGATCAACCCTATTTCCACGGGCGCCTGGTCTCCTTCGAACCGGAGGCGATGGACGAGGACCCCGAGAAGCTGCAAGAGCGTCTCGACGCCCAGGCCTACGCTGCCGGTTCACAACAGGGGGCGGTCTACGAGGAGGACTTCTTCTTCACCGAGCCGGGTGTGATTTACGCCGAGCCGGACGCGGACAGCGACAGCGTGGCCGAGGTCGATACTCACCAAATGCTCACCAAGATCCGCACCGTCGATGAGCAGTGGATGGAGGTCTCATTCGAGGGCGACGAGCAGACGAGCGGCTTCGTCCGGCGCGACGCTCTCGAGCCGGTCAACTGAGGAATTTCTGTCCGTTGATTCGAATGAGAAGCCGGTGGGCGTGCTTACGATCAGTGTCATCGGTCGTCTCCAAAGACAGGGGGACACTTCAATGGCGCACGAGAAAGCTCAAGAATCGAACGCGGATCGACAACGCGGCGGACTGACATCGCCCCTGGCACGTTGTCAGTGCGGACTGACATCGCCCCTGGCACGTTGTCAGACGGGCACGTTGTCGCCGGGCACGCTGTCAGGCGTGCCTGGTGTTGCTGGAAACAGCTCGTCGAGGGGGCGAAATGCTCAATAGACGGCGAAACGCACGCCGCCGAGCATAAAGAACCGGCTGGTGTCTTCGCCTTCGGCCTCGGCCATGTCGGCCGTCTCGAAGGCGAGCCCCTGGAAACGTGCGCCCACGTAGGGGGCCAGCTCGCGCAAAATTTCGTAGCGAAGCCGCAAGTCGACGACCGCCTTGGTCAGGCCGATGCCGATGCCTCGCTCGGGGATGTCCTGGGCCGAAAAGCCCAGCTCGGTGCGGGGTTGAAATACCAGCCTCTGGGTGATGCGGATGTCGTACTCGGCCTCCAGATCGGCGAGCACGTTGAGGTTCTCGGTCACATAAAGGGAGGCGTCGACCTCGAACATGCCCGGGGCGAGGCCCTGCAAGGCCAGCGCGCCCGACCAGAAGTCTTCGTATTCGTCCTCGGTCCACTCATTGGCGTATTGGGCGCCGACCTGGGCGTTCCAAAACGGCGTGATCAGCCGCCCGTAGAGCAGATCATTCTCCGACTCGCCCTCGAAGCCGGCGTCGCCCTGCCACCCGGCCTCACCCTCAGATTTGAGCCATAGACGGTTATAATCGCCGCCGACCCAGCCCTGCAATTCGGTGCCCACCTGGTCGGGCTCGTCCTCCAGGTCGTAGCGATACTCGAGCTGGTCGACCAGCAAGAAGGCACGGAACTGGTCGTCTGGCACGGGGTCGGGATAGTCCTCAGCGGGCGTCTCCTCGGCCCGGTCGAGCACCTCGTCGAGGGTCATCCCCTCGGGCAGCGCCGGGCCTTCATCCTCGTAGTCTTCGGTCTCTTGTTCGGCTTCTTCTGGCTCGGCTTCTTCTGGCTCGGCTTCTTCTGGCTCGGCTTCTTCTGGCTCGGCTTCCTCTGGCTCGGCTTCTTCTGGCTCGGTTTCTTCTTCCTCGGCCTCTTCTGGCTGGGCCTCATCTTGGGCCAACGCCGTAGACATAGGCGCGACCGCCAAATACGAAGCAATCAAGACAGCGACAGTGCAGTGCTCAAGCCTCAGCATTGATGGGCTCCCCTTCGAGATCGCGAACGACGGCGACGGTGCGGAACATGCCCGCCTTCATGTGGTATAAAAGATGGCAGTGAAACGCCCACTGGCCGGGCGCGTCGGCGGTGATGTCGACGGTCAAAAGCTCGGCCGGCTGCACGTTGACGGTGTGCTTGCGCGGGTTCTTGCCGTACTCGTGGCCGGCGTATAGGTCCATCCACATGCCGTGCAGATGAATGGGGTGGTTCATCATCGTGTCGTTGATCATATTGAGCCGGAGCCGCTCACCATATTTGAAGCGGATCATATCGGATTCGGACCACTTCTTGCCGTTAAACCCCCAGATATATTTATGCATATTGCCGGTCAGGTGCAGCGTGATCTCACGGGTCGGCGGCCGGCGGTCCTCCGGGCTTTCCAAGACCCTGAGCTGGCCATAGGTCAAGACGCTGTGGTCCGCGTCGCCCAGGCCGACGCCCGGGTCATCGAGTTGACGATACGCGTTCTTGGCCATGGTGATGCTGCCCGGGCCGTGGTCGTCGGGGCCGTGTTTGACGCTCATGGGCAGATCTTTGACCGGCAACTCCTGTCGGTCTTCGATCGGCGCGATCTTGGCTTCGTCGTGGGCGGCGTATTTCGCCGGTTTGGCCTTGGCCCCCTCCATCTCTTTCATGCCTTCCATCGCCCCGTGCATCATCCCCATATCGGCCATGGTCAACATCGGCCGGCGCCTGCGCGCGGGGATCTTGGCGGACATCCCATCTCTGGGAGCCAGCGTGCCGCGCGCGAAGCCGCTGCGGTCCATCGTCTCGGCGAAGACTGTATAGGCCTTGTCGTCGGGTAGCGTGACCACCACGTCGTAGGTCTCCGCGACGGCTATGCGAAGCTCGTCGACCTCGACCGGCTCGACGTTCTGGCCGTCGGCCTGCACCACCGTCATCGGCAAGCCCGGGATGCGAAAGTCGAAGTAGGTCATCGTCGAGGCGTTGGTGATCCGAAACCGCACCTTCTGGCCCGGCTTGGCGAGAAAGGTCGGGTTCTCCCGAGAGGTGCGCCCGTTGAGCAAATAGGTGTAGGTCGCCCCGGTGATGTCGGCGATATCGGTCGGGTCCATGCGCATCCAATTCCAGTTGAGCCGCTTGCCGATGACCTCCCCCAGGCTCTTGTCGGTCGCCTCGACCTGATCGTCGAGGTTGGCCAGCGTCGGCCGCTGGAAGTTGTAGTAGCCCTCCATCGTCTTGAGCTTCTTCAGCGCCGTATTCGGGTCCTCGTAGGTCCAATCCGACAAGACGACGGTGTGCTCGACGTCGTAGTCGACCGGGTCATCGTCTGCAGGCTCAACGATGAGCTGGCCGTAGTGGCCTAGCTGCTCCTGCAGTCCGGTGTGGCTGTGGTACCAATACGTACCGTTTTGGCTCACTTTGAACTTGTAGGTGAAGGTCTCGCCGGGATCGATACCCGGAAAGCTGACGCCGGGTACGCCGTCCATATTGAAGGGCACCAGCATGCCGTGCCAGTGGATGGACGTCGACTCGCCCAACCGGTTGTGCACCCGGATGAGGGCCTGCTTTCCCTCCGTCATCCGGATCGTTGGCCCTGGTATCGAGCCGTTGATGGCGATCGCGCGGCCGACCTTGTCGCCGATGAGCAGGTCTTTTCGCTCCAGGTATAGGTCGATGCCGCCGGCCTGGGTGGCGTCGAGCTCGCCGAACACGCCGGCTCGGCCAGCGGGCTTTGCGCCCGCCCACAGCCGCGGCGCGATCGTCAAGCCGGCCAGCGCGGTCGCCCCGGTAGCCAGGAAGCGACGCCGGGTCAGCCCCTTCGTTTCGTCATTTCGTGAACCGTCAGACATAAGCTCCGTAGTCTCCGTATCGGGGATACAGCTCACAGCACGGTGTCGCGAAAATATGGCTCGGCGACCGGTTGTCCATTCCGGGCGAGCATCTCGAAGAATTGGCCGAACGCGACAACCTCGTCGTCACCGGTAGCGTACTAGGCGTCCAGGTCGGCCCGCTTCAGGAGTTGTGCGTTGATCGCGACGATGACGGTGCTCGCGGACATGAGCACGGCGCCCATCGCCGGCGATAGCAAGATGCCCCAGGCGTAGGCTACGCCGGCGGCCAGCGGAAGGGCGAAGATATTGTAGCCGGCGGCCCACCACAGGTTTTGGAGCATCTTGCGCCGCGTCGCCTTGGAGAGGCTGACGATGCGGGGGATATCGCGCGGGTCGGAGCGCACCAGCACGATGTGGCCGGCCTCGACGGCGACGTCGGTGCCCGCACCGATGGCGATGCCGATATCGGCGGTGGCCAGCGCGGGGGCGTCGTTGACGCTGTCTTCAGGTTGCTCTTGCCCTCGCTGATGACCCCGTCGACCGGGACCCTATCGCCGGGTCGAACCAGCACCAGGTCGCCCTCGGCGAGCTCGTTGACTGATACCTCCTCGGTCTCGCCGTCGGTGATGCGCGTGGCCTTATCCGGCAAGAGCTTGGCCAATTCTTTGAGCGCGCCCTTGGCGCTCGAGATCGAGCGCATCTCGATCCAATGGCCCAGCAACATGATGGTGACCAGCGTGGCCAGCTCCCACCACAACGGCGAGGCGTCGAAGCCGAGCTCGACAGCGACGCTGAAGACGAAGGCGACCGTGATCGCCAGCGAGATGAGCGTCATCATCCCCGGCATCCGCATAAGTCGATTCGTCGTGGCCGCGATAGGGGTGCTCCCCGCTCGCATCGTGCTCACCGCGCTCGGAGTGGTCGTCGTGCGAGTGCTCGTCGGTCATTTGACCTCCTTCTCACATTTGGTCCCTTCGCCGCATTCGGCCTCGCCTCAATCCTGCAGATCGCGCTTTTTTTCTTCGAACTCCTCGTGATCTATCTCTCCTCGGGCATAGCGACGCTCGAGAATGTCCAAAGGAGTGTCGCTTGCCGACGCCCGTCGTTGTTGATCGGTGTCCGAGCGCATGATCACAAATGCGGCTGCTATGATGAGCAAGCCCATGATGATCACCGCCCACCAGCTGAACATATGGTGGCCCCATCCGTGCCATTGCATGTCATGCCACATGAAAAACCTCCGTCTCAACGAACCGCTGGGGAGAACTCCGGCAATTCCTCCGGACTGAACTCTCGGGCGATATCCTTTTGCGCCAACTCGGGCTCTCGGGTGTCCAGACCGAGGAGGCCGTTTATCGGGCAGACCCTGGTGATGGCGCTTTCGATGATGGTGACTCCCCCCATCATGGCCAGCAACCCGAGAGGGCGACCTTCGTCGCCCCCCCACCTCGTGTAGCCGAGGGCCACAAGGGCGGGCCCTACGATGCTGCGCGCCGCTCGATCGACGGTGCCGACGTTTTCCTTCATCTTGTTCTCCATCGTGGCTGTGGTCTTAACAGTCGCGTGCTCCAAGCTACGTACGAGATAAAAGGTCGCCAGCGATCTCATCGATCGACGCCTCTTCGGCACGTGGGTCCTCAACGACTCAGGTCGCGCTTCTTCTTCTCGAACTCCTCGCGGTCGATCTCCCCGCGGGCGTAGCGATCCTCGAGGATCTCCATGGCCGACTGGTCGGTCGCCGGGGAGGTCGGCGGTTGGGTCTGCATGCCGCGCGAGCGATTAAAGAGGGGAATCAGCAACGCAACGAGTACAATCGCCAACAGGATCCAGATCCACATCATGCTCGTCTCCGTAGTTCGGGAAAACTCGCCGGCCCCCGCTGCCGAGCAGACGTATGGGGCCGGGACTCGGGGGAAAGAATACGCAAGTAGCGTTCCACCGCCGTTCAAGATCGAACTGACCCCCCGCCGAAACCATCGCGGCGGCGTGCAACCGGTCATTCGGTCGACATTGGGTTCGAACCTGAGGTCCAAAGGACTCGAAGGAGTGCAAAATTTGCCGGTTCATCGCATAAATAGGTCGATACCGCCCGGGTCCGTGGCAGTAAGCTCGCCGAACTGACCGGCCGGTTCCGCACCTTCGGCCCCGGCCCACACGGGCCAAGCTAACATCCATCCTGCCAACGCAGCCGTGCCGGCGCCCAGAAATTGGCGGCGAATGAGGAGAAGCGGGCGATTATCAGGCGAATCGTCGGTCATTGGACACACCGTCTGGCGGGGAGCGCTTTCAGACTCGTCCGCTTCATTATATGCACGTGAGGCGCATCTTGGACGAACCGCGGAGGTGAGCTTGGCACTGACATCTTCGAATACTACAACGTCACTTTCCTCGTGGCACCTCGGCGGACCAGAAAAACGATGCCTGCGTTGCCGTCTCTCGACGATGCTCAACCGCATCGCCTGCGAGCCGTCGCCTTGGCCTCGTCTCCCTGGTCTCGCCGAAGGCACTCACGTCGAAAGTGACGTTGTAGTACTAAGATGAGCCAATTCGTCGCCCTCGGCTGATGCTGCACCACGATTCGCCGCGTCTTCAAAAGTAGCTAAAGTTGCCACAATCCGTCATGGATTGTAGGCTCCCCGTCGTGGTACGTGGAAAGTCGCCGGGCCAATCTCGACGTGAGAACCAAAGAACACGCGCAGTCGCCTCCAAGACGCGACTTCACCAAGCTCTAAAAAACGTGGCGAGACGCCAAAATTAGTATGGCCGGACTGATCAATTACTTCATACCCGACGACCTGGTCGACGACACCGGAATCGAGCGCAAACGCGCCCGAATGGGCGTCAAGACGACCTTCACCGTGGTATTCTGGGCGTTTCTCGCCGCCAGCATTTCGTTTGCCGGCGGCTCGCTGTACGCGGCGCTCGGCCTGGTCTTGTGCGGCACGACGGTCTCCACCGCCCCGCTGGTGTTGCGCTCGACGGGACGGATGGACATCGCCGGCCACGTCATCGTCACGCCGGTCTATGTGTTGCTGATCTGGCTGATCCACCAAAACGGCGGACTCCTCGCACCGGCGATCGTGTGGCTGACGATGCTGCCGCTGCTGGCCAGCCTATTTCTCGGCACGCGCATGGCCAAGGCCTGGCTGTGGCTTGTCGTGGGAAGTTGGGCGGCGGTCCTGGTCGCCACCCTGATGGATTATACATTTCCGACCCAACTGCCTCCGAAGGTCGCCACGATCCAGCGCGGCGTCAGCCTGATCGGAATGGGGGTGACCGCGTTTATCATCCTCAACCTCAAGGACAATCTGCAGACCTGGCTGACCGACCAGTTGCGCGAAAAGGAAGCCGAGACGCGCGCGGTGCTCGAGACCGCCCCCGACGGCATCGTCACCGTCGACACCGAGGGCGAAGTGCTCACCGCCAACAAAGCCGCGGCGCGCATCTTCGCCCGTCAGCGCGACGATATGTTGGGCCGGGATATCCGCGAGCTGGTCAGCACCCTCGACTCCGATACGTTGACCTCCGCCGCCGAATCCGAAGCGTTCGGCGAGTCCCTCGAGCACACCGGCCGTCGCGGCGACCAGGCCAGCTTTCCCGCCGAGATCGCCTTTGGCAGCCTCGAGGACAAAACGGTGCTGGTGCTGCGCGACATCACCGAGCGCAAGCAGGCCGACCAACAGCTTCGCGACGCCCGCGACGAGGCCATCGAGGCCAACCAGGCCAAGAGCGCGTTTTTGGCGAATATGAGCCACGAGCTTCGCACACCGCTGAACGCCGTGATCGGCTACTCCGAGATGATCAAAGAGGAGATCCGATTCATGCAAAAAGACGGCGTCGAGGGCATGGAAGCCGTCGCCGAATTCGTCCCCGATCTGAACCGCATCCGCACCGCCGGCACACACCTGTTGGCGATCATCAACGACATCCTCGACCTGTCCAAGATCGAGGCGGGCAAGATGACCATCCACGTCGAGATGTTCGACGTCGCCGAGTTGCTCGAGGATATCCGCAGCACCATCACGCCGCTGGCTGACAAGAATAACAACACGCTGCGCATGGAGGTCAGCGACGAGCTTCGCTACATGAACTCGGACGCCACCAAGGTGCGCCAAGTCTTGTTCAACCTGTTGAGCAACGCGTGTAAATTCACCACCGACGGCACCATCACCATGCGGGTGAGGCCCGACGAGGACTACGATCAGCTCGTCTGCGAGATCGAGGACACCGGCGTGGGGATGACCCAGGAGCAGCTCGACAAGATCTTCGAGGCGTTCACTCAGGCGGATTCATCGACCACCCGCGAATTCGGCGGTACGGGTCTCGGATTGACCATCACCAGTCACTTTTGCGCGCTGCTCGACGGCGACATCGACGTGGAGTCGACCCCGGGCGAAGGCACCACATTTACGGTTCGACTGGCGACCAATATCGGCGCCGCAGAGCGATCCGAAGAAGAAGCTTCGGGCCCACACTCCGAGGCGAAGTCCTCGGCGCGCACGAAGAACAAAGGCCGGGCCGTGCTGGTCATCGACGACGACCCGACCATGCGCGACCTGTTGCGCCGCGTCCTCGAGCGCGAGGGCTTTACGGTGGCCACCGCCGCCAGCGGCTCCGAGGGGCTTTTGCTGGCCGAGCAGCTCCAGCCCGCGGCGATCACCCTCGACGTGATGATGCCGTCGATGGACGGCTGGACGCTGTTGTCCAAACTCAAAGAGCACCCCGATCTGGCCGATATCCCGGTGGTCATGGTCACCATGGTCAACGAGAGCGCGCGCGGTTACTCCCTGGGCGCCGACCACTATATGGTCAAGCCGATCGACCGCCAGCGACTCGTCGACATCCTCAACTCCTACCGGGAGCCGAATACCAACCCCGGCGACGTCTTGGTGGTCGAGGACGACGAGCCGACCCGTACGCTGCTGCGGCGCACGCTGCAGCAGGACGGGTGGAATGTCGCCGAGGCCGAAAACGGCCAAATCGGCCTCGACTTTCTCGACCAACTCGATCCCGAACTGGTCCTGCTCGACCTGATGATGCCGCAGATGGACGGCTTCGAATTCCTGCGTGAGTTTCGCAGCCGCGAGGCCTACCAGAACGTCCCGGTCATCGTGATCACCGCCAAGGAGCTGACCGAGGAAGAAGAAGAGCGTCTGCGGCGCGGCACCAGCGAGATTCTCAGCAAGGGTGGGTCCCGCGGAGCCGGCGACCCACAGCAGCAACTGCTCGAGCAGGTCCGCGAGCAAGTGCGCGCGGTCGCCGGCAAACCCAAGCGCGAGGTTGTGGAGCGGGCCGAGGAGGCGCCCGTCGCGGAGTAGAATCGCGAGGAATCGATGGATTTCGCCGGGTTAGTGGCGCGACGCCACCTCGGCGACATCCGTCGACACCAGATACCAACAATTGTCGACAGAGTCCGGTTGCATCTCCCGCCGGGCTGGCCTATCCTCAGAGTAGAAATGCCCCCGGGCTACAATTCGACTCCGCAGATCGTATATTGGGAGATCTTTATGATGTTTGCCGAACCAGCACGCGACGCATCTTGGCTTTCGCTCGTTTTAGCCGGGGCACTATGTCTGGCGGCCTGTGGCGACACGAGTTCCTCGCCATCCGAGCCCACCCAGACCACCAAATCGACGCTCGGACAGGCATCGCCGTCGACCGGTGGAACCTACTTGCGCAAGACACTCGCCGACGGGGCGGAGTTCCACGCCACCAACGGCATGCGGATGGGCCCCGATGGCAACATCTACGTGGCGAGTGTACTCAGTCGGAGCATCGGTGTCGTTGATCCCGACTCCGGCGAGGTCCTCGATCGCATCGGCCCGGAGCGCGGCGTCGAGTCACCCGATGATCTGGCGTTTGGCCCGGACGGCTCGCTTTATTGGACCTCGTTTTTGACCGGTGAGGTGGGACGACTGACCCCGGACGGCGTCAAAGAAACCGTCGCCCAGATGGCCCCCGGAGTGAACGCGATCGCCTTCTCGCCGGACGGCCGCCTATTCGTCACGCGCGTCTTTATGGGCGATGAACTCTACGAGCTCGACCCCGACGGGAACACCCCGCCGCGGCTGGTCGCCTCCGGGTTGATGGGACTCAACGCCATGGACTTCGGACCCGACGGCGAGCTGTACGGGCCGCTCTGGTTCGGTCAATCGGTGGTCCGCGTCGACATCGAAAGTGGAGCGACCACCGAGATCTTCGACGGCCTCGAGGTGCCGGCGGCCGTCAAATTCAACTCCGAGGGTATTCTGCACGTGGTCGACCAACTGGCCGGCCAGGTCATCGCCTACGATCTGGACACCGACACCAGCGAAGTGGTCGCCCAGGTCGACTCGGCGGGCGCAGACAACCTGGCCATCGACGAAAACGACGACATCTATCTGACCAATTCGCACGACGGCTGGGTGCGCAAGGTGCTTCCCAACGGCAAGACCCGCAGCTTGACCGACGAGGGTATCGTCGCTCCCGGCGGAGTCGCCGTGGTCCCCTACGACGGCGGCGAGTCGGTGTTCATCGCCGACGCGCTGTCCATCAAGGGCTTCGACGCCCAGACCGGCCAGCAGAACGCCGAGGCCCACGCGGTCATCGGCGTGTCTCCGCTGTCGGCGCCCATCTCGGCCAAGAGTGACGCCGGCCGACTGCTGACGACCTCCTGGTTTGCCAACGTCGTGCAGGTCTGGGACCCGGCGGTCCACGCGGTCGTCGAGAGCCATCAAGACTTCGCCGTGCCGCTCAACGCAGTGCGCTACGGCGGCGATCTGATCGTCGCCGAGCTCGCCACCCACCGCGTGGTCAGCCGACCGGCAGGCACCAACGACACCATCCCAATGGCTCAGGTGCCGGTGCCCACCGGCCTGGCCACCGACGGCGACTCGTTGTGGGTCGCCGACTGGGCGACCGGCCGCGTGCTGCGCATCGCCCAGGGCGGCCAGCCGCTGGCCACCCCCGAGATGGTCGCCTGGGGTCTCTCGTTCCCCGAGGGTATGACCGTCGATAACGACGGCACGCTGCTGGTCGTCGAGACCGGCACCAACCAACTCACCCGCATCGATCCGACCACCGGTCAAAAGACCGTGGTCGAGGACGGGCTCGACATCGGCCTGCAGGGACCTGCAGGCGTGCCTCCGACGTATATCTTCAACGGGGTGGACGTCGACCAATGTGGCAATATCTACGTCAGCGTCGACACCGACAACGCCATCGAGAAGCTGACTCCCCGAGGCGCAGGCGCGCCGGGCTGCCTCAACGGGCAGTAATGACCGACAGGCTCTCCGCCGCACGTGGCCACGGCCCTTCTGCGATTCATCCGCGAATTGCAACGTGGCCGCGTGCGGTGATGTGAGCGGCGTTTGTTGCCTCCAACTTCTCCCCCCGACTCCTCCCTACTCCCGCAACTGAGCGGCAATATCTTTTTCGAGCGCCTCGGGCTTGGTGGTCGGGGCGTATCGACCGATGATGGTGCCGTCGCGGGCGACCAGGAATTTGGTGAAGTTCCACTTGATCTTGGTCGTCCCGAACAAGCCGCGCGCACCTCTTTTGAGCTGCTCGAAGAGCGGATGCGCCTCGTCACCGTTGACCTCAATGCGCTCGTGCATCGGAAAGGTCACCCCGTAATTGGAGCGGCAAAACCCGGCGATGTCCTCGTTGCTGCCCGGATCTTGGCCGCCGAATTGATTGCACGGAAAGCCCAGCACCACGAGTCCCTCATCGCCAAACTCCTGCCATAATGCCTCGAGCCCGTCGAATTGCGGGGTAAAACCACACTCGCTGGCCGTGTTGACGATAAGCAGGACCTTGCCCTGGTAATCGGCCAGGGTCTTCTCCTCACCGTCGATGCCCGTCATTGTGGTCGCGTAGTCGATTTTTGCCATGATGTGTTCCTAGTGCTGGATGTGCGCTCGCCTGGTGCCGGGCCGTATAGGCGACGGAGCCGACCGAGAGCTGTACATAAACGCGGCCGGCTCATCCTGGTGGTGTTGTCGGTGCATTCGCTCTCGCATTGGCACCGGTGTCATCGGCAGACATGATGCTAACCCCTTGCACCTGCGACATTTTGCCACATGGACAAGTCGCCGCAACTCCCACACGCTTTTCGGGAACTGGAGAGTGGCCGAGAGGCGACATGGTGAGCGAATCTTGACATCGCGCAAGAGCAAGGGCCCTCGATGAAGATTTCCGACAAGAAGAAGTGGACGCTGGTGCTAGCTCTCGGACTGGGAGCAGCCTGTGCGACGACTCCTGCCGGCTCCCCCCCGCAAGAGACCGACGTGCCTACAGCAACCGACGAGAGCCAGGCCGTCGAGGTGCATCACGTTGGAGATCGCCGAAACATCATTAACCAGGGTGACCTGGACGGGAAGATCGATCTGGGGTCGCTCTCCGACCACTCTCACCTCTTCGCGGTCGGTCCGGTCGCCGGGTTGCGCGGAGAAATCACGATCTACGACGGTCGACCCTCGATCTCGACGGTCGTCGACGGCCGACCCCACATCGACGAGTCGCTGGCCTACGACGGGATCTTTTTGGCCTACGCCGATGTTGCTGAATGGAAGGAGGTTCCCGTAACCCAGCCCCTCGAAGGGAATGCCGAGATCGAGACCTACGTCCTGCAGCAAGCGCGCGCGGCGGGCCTCGACGTCGACCGTCCGTTTCCGTTCCGCATCGAGGGCACGGCCGCAAAGTTGATCCACCACATCATCTTCAAGACCGACGACGCCCCGCACAACCACGCCGAGCACCAAAAGGCCAAGAAGAAATTCGAGCTCGAGGGGCGCCCGATCCAGATCGTCGGCTTTGCCGCCTCCGAGGACGAAATCGGCGTCTACACTCCGGCGGCCGGCCGGATCCACATGCACTTCCAGCTACCCGACAACAGCGAGTCGGGGCACGTCGACCACATCCGCCTCGAGCAGGGAGCCATCCTGTTTCTGCCCGTCGCGCGCTGACCCGCAGGTGTCGTCACGAACACCGAAAGACGCCCGTCTACACCGATGACCCTCCCACGCGCGAATCCCCCGGCCGACTCCTCCCAATCGTGAACCGCACGGCCCAGGGTGGTATCCGGCCGAGCGCGCCGCCAGGATGGAGCCGACCGAGGCGCTGCTGTCGAGCTGAAGGACTTGGCGCTTGCGTTCGCGCTGCGACTGCACTAGAGACGCCCGTCCTGCCTTAGCCATCCGGTGGCTAAACGCACCCAAAGTTGCCACTCGCATGACGTCTGAGAAGCCGTGAGCCAGTGGGGCAACACCGCATCTGAAGATGCTGGATGTTGTGCCGACATGGGGACTTGTGTGCGTGCAGATCCGTAGTTTACTAGGGCCGGAAAATAATTTGCGAAGCAAAGTCCGTAACGAAACGACGTAAGACAGAAAGGAAGTTAAGGTTTGGTAGAAGCGCTCAAGGCATCTTGGTTTTCGAATATCCGCATGGAAGTTTTGGCTGGCATGACCGTCGCGTTGGCGCTCATCCCCGAAGCCGTCGCATTTTCCATCATCGCCGGCGTCGACCCCATGGTCGGGCTGTACGCCTCGTTCTGTATCGCCGTGACGATCGCCTTTGTCGGTGGTCGCCCCGGTATGATCTCGGCGGCCACCGGCGCGATGGCGCTGTTGATGGTCACCCTGGTCGCCAATCACGGTCTCGAGTATCTGCTCGCGGCGACCATCCTGACCGGCATCCTGCAGCTCGTCTTCGGGCTGCTCAAGGTCGGAAAATTCATCACGTTTATCCCGCACCCGGTCATCCTGGGATTTGTCAACGCCCTGGCGATCCTCATCTTCATGGCCCAACTGCCCGCCTTCGAGGGCGCCAGTTGGATGATGTACGCCATGGTCGCCGGGACGCTGGCGATCATCTACGGCCTGCCCTATTTCACCAAGGCGGTCCCCTCGGCGCTGGTGGCCATCGTCGCGATGACGGCGCTGGCGATCTTCGCCGGGCTCAGCGGTCTGAGCACCGTCGGGGATATGGGCACGATGTCGAGCACCTTGCCGATCTTCAGCCTGCCCGACATCCCGTTGACCTTCGAGACGCTCCAGATCGTCTTCCCCTATGCGTTCGGCCTGGCGATGGTCGGCATGCTCGAGTCGTTGCTCACCGCCAAGATCGTCGACGACATGACCGACACCAAGAGCGACAAGAACAAAGAGATTCGCGGCCAGGGCATCGCCAACGTCGTCGCCGGCTGCTTCGGCGGCATGGCAGGCTGCGCGATGATCGGCCAGTCGGTCATCAACGTCAAAAGTGGCGGCAAGGGCCGGCTGTCGTCGCTGGTCGCAGGGGCTTTCCTGCTCTTCCTCATCCTGGTGCTCGGCGACATCGTCGCCCAGATCCCCATGGCCGCGCTGGTCGGCGTGATGATCATGGTCTCGATCGGCACCTTCGACTGGCAATCAGTGCGTGAGCTGCACAAGGTGCCGCTGGGCGACGCCGCCGTCATGCTCGCCACCGTCGGCGTGACCGTCTACACCCACGACCTCGCCATGGGCGTGCTCGTCGGCGTGGTCATGAGCGCTCTGCGCTTCGGCTGGAAGATCGCCAACATCACCGCCGACCTCAAGCTGCAGGCCGACGGCGCCAAGCGCTACAGCGTCCAGGGCCAGATGTTCTTCGGCACGGCCACCCACTTCACCGATCTCTTCGACGTCAGCGACGACCCGCAAGATATCGTCATCGACTTCTCGGCCTCCCACGTCTGGGACCAATCGGCGGTCACCGCCATCGCTGGCATCATCGAGAAGTACAGCCAATTCGAAAAGAACGTCGCCATCGTCGGCCTGAACACCGAGAGCGAGGCGCTGGTCGATCGGATCGGTCTTGGAGCCCCGTCGCCAAATAGCGTTGTCGTATCCACCAATTGACGACTGGGGGATCGCGCCCCGCATGACCCTCTCTCGCCGGGTCCCCCCTCGAGCGCCGCCATCGCGCGTAATCCTGCGGGTCGATTTGTCCCATCCTTCATGCTCTCGCGGCGGTTTTTTCGTCGAAGCCGCGGGCATGCCAGTCGGCGTAGCTGTCACGCAGGCGCACCGCCTCGAAGCCCTCGCGCCTCAACAGACGGACCGCATCGCCGGCCAGCGTGCAAAAGGGGCCTCGACAATACACGACGATCTCCTGATCGCGTGGAAGCTCGTCGAGGCGCTTGCCGACGTCGTCGAGCGGCATGGAGACAGCGCCGTCGATGTGGCCGACCTCGAATTCTCGAGTGGGGCGGACGTCGATGACGGCGACCTCCTTATTATCGATGCGCTTCCAAACCTGCTCGGCGTCGACGGTGTCGACCTCGCCATCGTCGAAGTAGTCCGACTCGACGGCGCGAAGCTCGGCCAGGCGTCCCTCGGCCAGCGTGCGCAGCGAGATGACGAAGCCGGCGACGTCGGCGCTCGCCAGACGGTAGATGATGTGATTGCCGTCACGCTCGGTCTCGACCAGGCGCGCCTCGCGCAGGGTTTGAAGATGTTGCGAGGTGTTGGCCACGCTCAATGAGGCCAGCTCGGCGAGCTCGGCCACCGAGCGTGGCGCCTGGGTGAGCAGTTCGAGCAATTCAATGCGTCGCGAGCTCGACACCGCCTTACCGACGCGGGCGAGTTGTTTGTAGGCGTTGTCTTTAAATTTTCGACTGATGTCTGACATATTATGGCGACCTTGGCTCAATTAATCAAGCGATCTATTGAATAGATATACCGTGCTGTGGGTTTCATCAAGTCACGAGGCATACCCCTCGAGACGCCAACGAAGATTATACAGCTCGACTGGCACGTCTTACCTAGCGCGAGGAGTTTCGATGGATGAGTTATTATTGGAAAACGCCCCCGTCATTCGGATGGGCGTCTTCGTGGTCATCTTCGCGACGATGGCGCTGTGGGAAATCTTGCGCGAAAGACGCCGATTGCGCACCTCCAAGAAGTCGCGGTGGATCGCCAATATTCTGATCATCGTCGCCGACAGTGTCATCGTGCGGCTGCTCTTCCCGATGGGCGCCATCGGTGTGGCTTTCCTCGCCGGTGAATACGGCTGGGGCCTGTTCAACGTCGTCGAGGTGCCCTTCTGGGTCGTCATCGTCGTCTCGGTCATCGCGCTCGACTTCGTGGTCTGGTTGCAGCACGTGATGTTCCACGCGGTCCCCGCCCTATGGAAGCTGCATATGATGCACCACGCCGACCTCGACTTCGACGTGACCACCGGCACCCGGTTCCACCCCATCGAGATGCTGTTGTCGCTGGGGATCAAAGCGGCCGCCATCGCGCTTTTAGGAGCGCCTATGGTCGCCGTCCTGGTCTTCGAGGTGCTCCTCAACGCGACCGCGATGTTCAACCACGCCAACATAAACATCCCCAAGCCCATCGACCGCGTTCTTCGCCTGCTTTTGGTCACGCCCGACATGCACCGGGTCCACCACTCGGTCGAGCCGAATGAGACGAATACCAACTTCGGATTCAACCTGCCGTGGTGGGATCGGCTCTTTGGCACCTATAAGGCACAGCCCGAGGCCGGCCACGAGGATATGGAGATCGGACTCAAGCAATTTCGTGACCCCGAAAAGAACACCTTCTTGCACCTGATGGTGCTCCCCTTCGTCGACCCGGGCGGGGACTACGACATCAGCCACCGCGAGATCGAGGAACCGGCCCCCAGCACTGAGAACGAGGAGAAGCGTAATGGCAGCCTCTGAAGAGATGGATGTCTCTACTCAACAGCCCTCGACCGGCCTCGGCCCGCGCATCGGCCGTGTGGTGATGATCGTGATCTTGCTGGCCGGAATCGGCTGGGCGGTCGCCAACCGCGACTCCATCGACCCCCAACTGATCCGCCAATTTGTCGATTCGCTGGGTATGTGGGGAGCCGCCACCTTCGTCGCACTCTACATCATCGCAGCCCTCTTCTTTCTGCCGGGCTCGGCGATGACGCTGGCGGCAGGCGCGCTGTTCGGCGCGGTTCAGGGGACGCTCCTCAGCCTGGTCGGCGCGACGCTTGGAGCCGCGGCAGCATTCGTGGTGGCGCGCTACGTCGCCGGAGGCTGGGTGCGCCAGAAGGTCTCGGGCCGCCTGGAGGCCGTCGTAAAGGGCGTCGAAGACGAGGGCTGGAAGTTCGTGGCCTTTACCCGCCTGGTCCCGATCTTTCCGTACAACTTGCTCAACTACGCCTTCGGGCTCACACGCATCAAAGTCAGCCATTTCACCCTGGCCTCCTTCGTGACCATGCTGCCGGGCGCAGCCGCCTATGCCTACCTCGGCCACGCCGGCCAGCAACTGGCGGCCGGCACCGAGGACGCCATCCAGACCGCGTTCATCGCGTTGGGTGCGCTGGCCGCCCTGGGGCTCATCTCGACGGCGTTGAAACGCTATAAGAAGCAAAAGCAAACCATGATCGGCCAAGAGGAGTTCGATGACCTACTCGCCGGTGAAGGGGACGTCGGCGTCCTCGATGTACGAAGCGAAGAGGAGTTTCGCGGGCCGCTCAGCCCTATCGAAGGAGCGGTCAACATCCCCATCGACGAGCTCGAAGAACGCCTCGACGATTGGCGAGATATCCCGGTGGTCACGATATGCAGAACCGACCGTCGCTCGGCGAAAGCCGCCAGCATTATGTCGCCAGAGGGCTTCGAGCAGGTCAGCGTGCTGGTCGGGGGCATGAGTGAATGGCACGAACGCCACAGCAAGAGCTGAGTATGTCTATTCGCAGCGGCAAATAAGCCGCGTACTTTCTAATCCGGAGCAGACCCATGACCAAGACACTCTTTATTTTGAACGATGGCCCTTACGGCAGCAGCATGGACGAGTTGGCCGATTGGACCGCGGAAGCCGACCGCGTGCTCGTGTTTTGATGCGTTGGGACGCTGTCCAACTCGAAAGGTCCAGCCTCGAGGGAGCGAGCCCTTTATGGACCAGATGATCTCTGTGGTCACCCCGACGCTAAACGAGAGCCAGACGCTACCGGAGCGTGCGCCGTGACGTCTTCGAGGAGCTCGGGGGCTTCCCGAACCAGCCCCTCCTCGAAGACGTCGAGTTCTCTCGACGCCTCGAAGCCGCTCGACACACGTCCCACCCCCAAACAACGACCTACGCAGCCTGCTGCCACGCCAGGGTGCCTCCGCACAGTGAGCGGGCCTGACTGATACCCGCTGCGCGAAGCTCGGACGCGGCCTGCTCGGAGCGTCCGCCGCCTTTGTTGCACACGGTGACCACGAGGTTCCTGGCGGAGAACTCGTCCAGGTGCGCCTCGATCTCGTCGAGGGGCACGTTAATCGCACCGTCGACATGAGCCTCGGCATACTCCTCGGGGGAACGCACGTCGACGACGAGGACGTCCTCGTCGCGTTCGAGGTGCTCACGGAGGAAGGCGACTTCGACACACTTCGCAGCGTCGGTATCCGCCGGCTTGGCACGTAGCGTCTCGCGCATACGAACGGCGACGACCACTCCGGATGCTGTTGTGAGCCCGGCGATGAGCCACAAGGCCCAGGTCATCCCGAAGGCGTCGGCGATTACGCCGGCGATCAGCGCGCCGGCGGCGTAGCCGGAGTCGCGCCACAGCCGATAGATGCCCACCGAGGAGGCGCGCCAAGTGGGATGGGCGACATCGCCGATCGCTGCCAGCAAGGTCGGGTAGACCATCGCCGTGCCGGCGCCCATCAAGGCTGCGCCCACAGCGAACCCCCAGAACTCACCCGAGAGTGCCGTCAGCCCGATGCCCACCGCCTGGGTCCACATACCCACGACAATCAGCCATTTGCGGCCGACTTTGTCGGACCAGGCACCGGTAAATAGCTGGCCGATGCCCCACACGGCCGGGTAGATAGCCGCCAGCCAACCGATCTGCTCGAGGCTCATGCCCGCGGCGAGGAAGAAGATGGGGAACAGACCCCAGGCCAGTCCGTCATTGAGGTTGTTAAAAAAGCCCGCCTGACTGGTCGACGACAGGTCCGGGTTGGTCAGGGAGGTGCGCGTAAAGATCTCCTTGGCGCTCAGCGCCGAGCGGTCCTCTGTGTGCTCGGCGTGATCGACGTGATTTTCGGCTTCGAACAGAGCGTGGCCTTTTGTCTCACGCACGAGGAAGACCGACAGCAGCGTTCCGATCACCGCGAAGCCCACACCCAGATAAAACGGCTCCGGGCGAAGCCCCCAGTTGGCCGCGACCCAGCCGGTGGCCAGCGCCGCGCCGGCGACCGCAAAATAGCCGGCAAATTCGTTCAGACCCATGGCCAGGCCACGGTTCTTGGGCCCGGCCAAGTCGATCTTCATGATCACCGTGGTCGACCAAGTCAGACCCTGGCTGGCGCCGAGCAGGACGTTGGCGAAGATGATCCAGCCCCAGCTGGGCGCCCACATGAGCAAGAAGGGCACCGGCAGCGCGATGAGCCAACCCCCGATGAGCACCGACTTTCGCCCGAAGCGGTCGCCGAGACGGCCGGCGAAGTAGTTGGTGGCCGCCTTGACCAGGCCGAAGACGGCGATAAACGACAAGATCGCGGTGCGCGCGACCATCTGGAACTCTTCTTCGGCGATCGCCGGCAGGATGCTTCGCTCCATGCCGACCATCGCACCGACGAAGGCGTTGACGAGGATGAGTAAGCCAAATTGTGCCCAGTTCTCCCGAATCCCGAGGCGAATCCCGCTGCGACTCCTTGTTTTGCTACTCACTGGTTCTCTCCATTCTGAGAATCCCAAAAACTCGAGGGCTTAGTCGTCAGACACTCCTCTCATTCTCGACGAAGGCACCATCTAGACCCGGCGCTCATTCAACAATTCAACTAATCCGTTGAATAGCTTATTCCAAATTAAATCACGTCGGGGCGAAAAGCAACTCCAAATGAAGTGACTTGGTGCTTGGCGCACGCCTATCTCTCCGGATGGATTCCGGACATTGGCGCCATAGTGATTATGCAAGCAGGATGCCAGCCCCGCGCAAGCAGGGTGCCAGCCTGGTGCAGCCTCGGTGCAAAGGCATGTCAGAGGTGGCGCAAATGCCTCCACAATCTAACCCGTCCGCAAGTATCCATCCGAGACAACGATGTCTGAACTTCAGCGGCTTTTTTCCCTCTTTCCATCGTCAAGAGGCCCGAGCGCCTTCCTGACTGGGTTTTCGTCGATGGCACGCCACTTGCGTATTGCCGAACTGTCTACTCGCACACCGGACGATAGCACGGTGTCGGGATTTAAACGGTGTTTGAAGATATTGCTATCCCATACCACGGAACGAATGATGCCTGAGAAACGACGACCAAACCGAACCGCGCTACGAGCGCTATTATGCGTATTCCTATTGGGGGGCGGCCTGGCCGCCTGCGGCGGTGACGCCGAGCCCGGCGGGCAAGACCCCGAGGTCGAAGAGTGTCCGGAGGAGCGCTCGGTGCGCTGCCCCGACGACTCCTGTGCGGCTGAAGCCGCTCAATGTCCCGGCGAAGAAGAACCGGGCGAGGAAGAGCCCGGCGAGATCAACGGCGAGATCGTCGACATGAAGCCGATGACGATTCTGGCACACGCCCCCGAGCCGGTCCGCTTGATGCTGAGCGTCGACGACGCCGAGCGTGTCCAGAAGCTCGTCGATGACGGAGCGATCTGGCAGGTCAAGCTGGAGCAGGGCTCGGAGGCCGAGACATTGGAGGCCGCGGCCTCGCCGGCCGAGGATGCCGACGCCGGTCACGACTTCATCGTAGATTTCACTCCTGACGCAGACGACGACCCCCAGCGGGTCGCGTTGACGGTCGAATTGGTCGCCGACAACGGCGAAGGCAAGGTCTACGCCTGGGGCAAAGCGGCCCTGAGCTTGCGCGGCGACGCCAGCCTGCTCGACTTCGACGGGCGCGAGTCGTACGCAATTAAAGGCCTGAGCAACCCCGACCGAGCCTGGGGCGACGACCTCGACGCAGACGGCCTCGGCGACCTGGTGGTGAGCAACCTCGAAGAAGACGCCAACGGCCAGCTCAAGTCGACCCTGCATCTATTCAAATGCGGCGCCGATAAATGCGAGCCGGCAGGCAAGGTCCGAACGCAGGCATCGAGCGGCGAAGAGATCGTCGCTCCCGAGATGGTAGTCGCCCCGGAAGCGATCGACCCCGAAGAGCCGCGGGGCTTCCTGGCGGCGGCGGTCTCGAAGCGCTCTGACGATGGGGAGATCTCGAGCGTCGAGGCGATCCACATCGAATTGGTCGAGGAGGACGACACGCTCAAAGTGCGCGAGACCCGCGCAAATATCGACCTGGCCACGGCCGTAGCCGGCGAGCGTTTGCACGAGCAGACACTCGAGCCGCGCCTGCTGCTCGACCAGGAGTCCGGCGACTATCGCCCGGGCGTCATCGTGACGCGTACGGTCGAGCAACGAGGGCTCCTGCGCTGGTCGACGCTTGTCGTCGACGAAAATGGCGTGCTCTCCGACTTCACCGGACAGCGCACCTTCGAGGGCCTCGACGAACAACAGATCCAAGCCGCACTCGGCGGCCAACTCGCGGTGTGCTCGCCGGGAGATGCGAAGACGCTTGTGCCCCATAATGCTCCCGAATCCATGCTCCTGTCGGCCTTCGAGCTCGACGGTGACCCGGCGATCGGCATCAGCTACCTGCCCGGCATCGGCGGGCCGGTGCAGACCTTTATTCTCGACGAATACGACCTCGATATTTTGTTCGGCCAATCCGGCGGTGGCGACTCCGGCGACCAGTCCGGCGACCAGTCCGGCAACCAGTACGGAAGCATCTCGTGCAAGTACGGCGACCTCGACGCCGACGGCTTCGAGGACCTGGCGATCACGGTGGCCGACGCGGATGCTTTTGCCCGATTGGGTGCCCATGTGGGCCAACCCGCCTCATTGCTGCTCGCCCGGGGCATCGACAAGAAGGATCTCCGCCGCAGCATGGCTGACCCGGTGACCGTCATCAATGGTGTCGCCGCCGACAGCAAGGGCTTTTTGAAGGGAGACAATCTCACCCTTCACGTGGCCGCCATGGCACCGTCGATCTCGAAGCGTTCCGCTCGTACGGGCCGCAACCCGCAGACCGGTAAAGAGATCAAGATTGCCGCCAGCGGTAGTCTCGAGCTCACCGATGCCGACGCCGTGCGCCAGCCCGCCGGCATCCCGATCCACAGCATCGACCGCGTCGACAACCCCGAAGCGCTCAAAACCAAAGAGGGCAACGACCGAGTCGTGCGCAAAAAGCCCGGCCGTACGACCTACGCAAATATTACGCTCGAGCGCCCCCTGACGGGCTCGACGCAGCTCGTGTCGGCCGAGGGCAGCTTGGCGCTGGCACACTTCGGCCCCTCCATCGCAGCCAATGACGACCAAGACAGCGATGCAGTTCTGAAGACCACCGACCCGGACACGATTCTGGGTCATTTGGGCACGACCGGGCCGTTCCTTCCGGTACAGCCGTCCAGCGGCGACGGAGACCTCGACCTCGACGAGCTCTCGGAGATCCTCTACGCGCCGTCCAACGACGACCAAACCACGCCGCTTTTGTACCAGGGGCTTGTGAGCCCGCGGGGCGACTCGGTGACGGTGGTCACAGGCGAGATCATCCTCGAAGAAGATCGCGCGACGCTCCAAAACGAGCAGACCGTCGAGCTCGACACCTCCGAGGTGAGCCTCGAGGGTAAGAAGGCCGTCAAATTCAAGGCGGGCGCCGAGCTGTCCAAATCCGTTAATATTGCGGCCCCCGACGACGACACCGACACCGACTGCGATGACACCGACTCGTGCCCGTCGCCGGCAGACGTATTGCTGGCCTTCGAGCTGGACACCGGCGAGATCGTGACGGCGGTGCTCGACACCGACGCCGCGCCGGTCCTCCAGGAGACCGAGCTTCGCAGCACCGTGCTCTCCAATCTCGGCCTGCGCGAGGGAAGTGACCTCTCCGGTCTGCGCACCTCGCTGCGCATGGGCCACGACGGCCGCGAGCCGATCGTCGTGCTCCACGGCATCCACGCCCCCGCAGACGCGCCCGGCGAGTCCGACGAGACCATCGTCACCCTCAACCGCCGCGGCGAGATCAGCACCCTCGAGTCGCTGCGCGACACGTCGACCCAGCCCGTCTCGCTATTCGGCGATGTTCTGGGCGAGGCCACCGACCAGCGCGTGGTGTGCAAGTCGGGCGGAGACGAGAACGAACTCATCTGCAAAGCGACACACCTCTCCGCCGCCGATAACGCCGGCTCCGAGGACGAGTGGTCCGAAGCGATCATCGCCAAAGGCGACGTCGTCTGCATCGCAGACCTCGACGGCGACCGATGCGGCGACCTCATCACTGACGCCGGCGAGTATATCTCGAGCCGCTGCAACGGCGAATTCGAGCCGGTCGCAGTCGAACTCGGCCAGTGGGCCGCACATCTGGTATGTGGCGACGACGGCTCGGGCGCCGGGCCGAATAGGGCCCAGGACTACAACTCGTCGCGCTCCAACAAGCCGCGCACTATCGCCTGGAGCGACCCCGACGACGACGGCGATGGCATCGACGACGGAGCCATCATGGGCGTCCTGCCCTTCTTCGACGGCCTCGAGATGCCCCGTTGGGACTGATCGAGCCGAACTAATCATTCGGTGAAGTTAGCCCATTGGCCCAAAGCCCCACGTCCCCGGCGATTCGTCGACGACGTGGGGCTTTTTTGTGCGCACTCGCATCGACTTTGCGCTGTTGAACTCAGTCGGTGAGTCCACGGCGCAGGTCGCGGGCGCCGAAACGATCGGGCAGATAGACAGCCTCGATCTCGTGCGGAAGATCATCGGTGGAACTGTAGAGATGGTCGCCACAACCCCCACCAGGGCGGGACGATGACGATATCCGACGCCGACAGCGACCAACGCCGCTGGGCCGCCACCAGCCTCGCCGGCCGCTGCAAAGACCGCTTCAAGCAGGCGTGGCACGACCTGCCCGACGGTGCGGCTCGGCGCTGGCTGGTCGGCATTTGCGTTGGCTTCGCACTCAGCGCCGCCATCACCGCCGGTATGGCGCTGGGCGTAAGGTCGTGGACCGGCGGCACCAGCTTTGGTTGGGAGCCCGATATGATGCGGCGGATTGGCGGGTTCTTTCCGCTATCGGCCGCCCGTTGGATCAGCGTGCTGGGCAATTCGCTATGGCTGTGGCCGGTGATGATCTTCGCGGCCGCAATGAGCGCCTGGTACAAAAAGCCACTACAAGCTCTGTCCATTTTTCCCGGCTACGCGCTCACCCAGGTGATCGTGAGCGTTGGCTGGCTCGTGTGGGATCGCGTTGCTCCCCAGGTGATCACCGAGCAGGGACCGTCGGCCATCTTCAATTCCTTCCCCTCCGGCCACACCGCTCACGCCGTATTCGCCTTCGGCATGCTCACCTACCTGTGGTGGACAGCCGCCTCCCGGGGCACGGAGAGGCTGGTTGCCGTGCTCGTCTTTTTGGTGCTCGCCGGGGCCGTTTCGGTCGGTCGACTGGCGAGCGGGGCCCACTGGCCGACCGATATCCTGGCGGCTTGGATGGTGGGGCTGATGTGGTTGGCCGTGCAGGTCGTCGCGCTACGAATCGCCGAAACCCAACGATAGAGCCCGACGAGTCCGGTGTGCTTAGTTTCATAGGTGCGCCTGCTCGGAAGCCAACCTCGCGCAACTCGAACGGGAGTCAATTTTGAAGAAAGTGCTCAAGTATACAGGTATCGGGCTGCTCGTTGTCCTGGGACTTCTCGCGGTGTGGGGACTGGTCGAGCCCCGCCTTCTCGACATCGAGCACGAAGAGGTCGCCATCGCCGGGCTGCCGGCGTCCTGGGAGGGCCAGCGCATCGCGCAGGTGTCGGACTTCCAGATCGGGATGTGGCTGGACAATCCGGACACGGCCGAGGACGCCGTCGAGGCTATCGTCGCCGAGGAGCCTGCGCTGGTGCTGTTGAGCGGGGACTTCGTCTACCATCCCGCCGATGACGGCAAGATCAAAGAAGACATGCGCGCGGTCGCCCAGATCGTCCGCCCGCTGGACGCCGCCGGCATTCCCGCTTATGCGGTGCTCGGAAACCACGACTACAGCATGCCCAAGCCGGACTCAGAGCCCGACGAGGAACTCGCCGCGCTAGTCGCGACCACTCTGGAGCGTGAAGGCGTGGGTGTCCTGTTCAACGAAGCGGTGCGTCTTTCCCCACCGGGCGGCGCTGCTGAGACGGACGATGCGCCCCCGCTATATCTGGTCGGGATCGGCTCGCATTATCTCCAAAACGACCACGCCGAGCAGGCGCTCGAGCAGGTACCCGACGACGCTCCACGAGTGGCCATGATGCACAACCCGAATACGTTCGCGAAAATACCCGCCGACGCTGCGCCACTGGCGGTCGCCGGCCACACCCACGGCGGCCAACTGCGCCTGCCCGGGCTGCCGTCATTTAGCTACCAGACCTTCGCCAAATCCGGCGAGGTCCACGTAGACGGTTGGGCCCCCGACTACGGCGAGCCCGGAAATAAGTTGTACGTCAACCGCGGCATCGGCATGAGCCTGTTGCCTTTGCGCATCAACTGCAGGCCCGAGCTGACCCTCTTTACGCTGCGTCGGGAGTAGGTCGAGGGCGCGACTGGCACAACGCCCCGAACTCCTGGCACAAGCGCTCCCCTCACCAGCACGCCTCCACGTTTTGACGCACACCAAAGCCGGTGTTATTTCCTATGGAGAGCTCAATTGGATCGTCGAAAACCCAACCCTTTCGAGCAGGTTGTAGCATGAGCGCCAACGATAAGCCGCGCGAGCACTGGAGCGGATCGTTCGGTTTTGTTTTGGCCGCCGTCGGCTCGGCGGTCGGCCTGGGCAACGTCTGGAAGTTTCCGTATATCACCGGCATCAACGGCGGCGGCGCCTTCGTGCTGGTTTATCTGTTATGCATCGCGCTGGTAGGGCTTCCGCTGCTCGTCGCCGAGATGACCATCGGCCGCAAGAGCCAAAAAGAACCGATGGGGGCGTTCTCCACGCTGGCCGACCCAGATCGAGGCGGCAAGTGGTGGGGGGTCTTCGGCTGGTTGGTGATCGTGACCGCCTTTTTACTGTTGAGCTTCTACAGCGTGGTGGGCGGCTGGACCATCGGCTACTTCGTCAAAGCGCTCAGCGGCGCGTTCACCCCGGAGACCGCCAAAGTCTCCGGTGAGGTATTCGACAGCTTCGTGAGCAACCCCGTCCAATCGACCGTCTATCACGCGATCTTCATGGCCGGATGCATCGGCGTGGTCGTCGGTGGCGTGTCCGGGGGCATCGAGCGCGCCGCGCGGGTGTTGATGCCGGTCTTTGCGGTGCTGCTGCTCACGTTGCTCGGCTACTCGCTGACCCTCGACGGCGCCCCGGAGGCGCTGCGGTTCATGTTTTACCCGGACTTCGGCAAGCTGACGCCGGCGGCCGTGCTCGAGGCCATGGGCCACTCGTTCTTTACGCTGAGCCTGGGGATGGGCGTGATCATCGTGTACGGAAGCTACCTGTCCAAACAAGACAGCATCTTCAAGTCCGCCCTCGCCGTCTCCGTCGCCGACACCGTCATCGCCTTGGCCGCCGGCGTCACGATCTTCGGCATCGTCTTCAGCGCCGGCCAAGAGCCGGGACAGGGGGCCGGACTCGTCTTCGTCACCCTGCCCTCGCTCTTCGCAAACCTGCCGCTCGGAAACCTGTGGGCGGCTCTGTTCTTTTTGCTGCTCGGCTTCGCCGCGTTGACCTCGGGGATGTCCATCCTGGAGGTCGCAGTCGCCTATTTCATCGACGAGCGGGGCTGGTCGCGCAAGACCGCCACCCTGACGTTCGGCACCGTCATCTTCTCGCTGGGCCTGTTGAGCGTGCTTTCGTTTAGCGTCTTGAGCGACTTCAAGTTACCGCTGGGTGAAGACGGCAAGACCATCTTCGATTCGCTCGACTATCTCATCAGCAACTGGGCGTTGACCTTGGGAGGGCTCGGCGTGGCCATCTACACCGGTTGGGGCGTCAAAAAAGAGGATTTGTGGGAAGAACTCAAAGACGACGCCCTCGGCCGAGTCGGCTTTGGTGGGTGGTGGCTGGTGACGCGCTTCGTGGCGCCGGTGGCGGTGATTCTGGTGCTGCTGCACTCCGTGGGCCTCTTCGAGTAGCGCCAGCGCATTGGCCGCCGAGGAGCCGAGGCTGCCCCAGGGCCGCTTCGCCCGTCATATCGACGGGCGCCTCGAGGAGCCGACCTGGAGGATCGTCAGCTCGGGGAATGAATCACACGCCTCAAACGATTCAACATTGAATTAATAGATAGCAATACCCATTCTTCTATCGACCAAAGGAGACAAATATGCTTCGCAAACGACACGCGGAAAAACGAGGCACCACGAGCCTGCCGTGGCTCGACAGCAGGCACACCTTCTCGTTCGGCCGCTACCGCGACCCGCAGCAGATGGGCTTTCGCAAGCTGCGCGTGATCAACGACGACCGCGTCGCCCCGGGCGGCGGCTTCGGCGCCCACCCGCACTCCGATATGGAGATCGTCTCGTATATCGTCGAGGGCGCCCTGGAGCACGAGGACAGCCTGGGCAACGGCTCGGTCATCCGCGCCGGCGAGGTCCAGCGCATGTCGGCGGGCACCGGAGTTCGCCACAGCGAGTTCAACGCCTCGCAGACCGAGCCGGTGCGTTTTCTACAAATCTGGCTGCCCCCGCATAGCCGCGGACTCGAGCCCAGCTACGAGCAGCGAAGCTTCGCGCCCGAGGACCGCCAGGGACGCCTCAAACTGCTGGTCTCACCCGACGGACGCGACGATTCGCTGTCCATCCATCAAGACGCCTCCATCTACGGCGCCGCGCTCGCCGAAGGCGACAGCGTCGCCTGCGAGCTCGACGCCGACCGCCACGCCTGGGTCCAGGTCGTCCGCGGCGACGTGGACGTCAACGGGGTCGAGCTCACCGAAGGCGACGGCGCGGCGATTTCGGACGAGGAACGACTCGACGTGCAGGCGCACGGCGACGCCGAAATCCTGCTCTTCGATCTGGCGTAAATTTGCGCCCAAAACCCACATTCGACTCTTGGGGTGAAATGCCGGTCTGAGGCTCGGCGCTCTTGCAGTAGACATATGCCCCCCAGTACACTCGGCATCTTGTCTCACACCAATGCTGCGATTCTGCGTCGCCGGTGACTGTCACAGCGACTCGTGCACCACCGGCCGGACTGCGCATACCATGGAGTAAGAATGGAAGAGAGCGTACTGACTTCGGTGGTGCTTCCGGCCGCCTTATTTTTGATCATGTTGGGTATGGGACTGTCGCTGGTCGTTGACGACTTCAAGCGGGTAGTGGCGTATCCCAAAGCCGCCCTGGTCGGGCTTTTTTGCCAATTAGTCTTGCTGCCCGTGTGCGCCTTCTTGCTGGCCAAGGGCTTCGCGCTTCGGCCCGAGCTAGCCGTGGGGCTGATGATCATCGCCGCGTGTCCCGGAGGAGTCACCTCCAACCTCATCACACATGTGGCCCGCGCCGATACCGCGCTGTCGGTGACCCTGACCGCCATCAACAGCGTGATCGCCATCTTCACCATTCCGCTCATCGTTGGCTTCGGACTCGAGCACTTTCTGGATGCTTCGCAGGCCGTCGAGCTGCCGTTCCTCAAGACAGTCGGCCAAGTATTCGGGATCACGGCGGTGCCGGTGTCGATCGGCATGTTCATCAGGGCGCGCAACCCCGAGTTCGCCGACCGAATGGACCGACCGGCGCGTATCGGCTCGGCGGTGGTCTTCGTGTTGATCCTCGCGGGCATCATCGCCGCTAACCTCGACGTGCTGCGCGAGCATTTCGCCGCCTTGAGCGGGGTGACCTTCGCGCTGAATCTGGTCACGATGGGCTTGGGACTGGTGGCCGGCAAAGTCGTACGCCTGCCCCACCGCCAGACCTTGACGGTCGCCATCGAGGCGGGCATCCAGAACGGCACGCTGGCGATTGTCATCGCCACATCGATCCTCAAACAGGGCAATATGGCCCTCCCCGGCGGCTTCTACAGCCTAGTGATGTTCGTCTCCGGTGCGGCCATCATGATCTACGGCTCGCAAATGCAGGCAAGCAGCGAAGACAAAGCCGCGCAATCGGGGGCGTAATCACCGCCTAACTCCGCACCAAAAGTCCACTCCAATGGCTTGTAGTTTCAAAGCAGCACGATGTGGCGAGGACCGGTTCGAGCGTTTCAACCGCAAGCGAGTGTTTCAACGTCCTGAAACTAGATTTGCAACGTCAGCGAAAGCGAGCGCCCTCCCCCTTCCGCACGAGCGCCTTGTCCGATTTCACAGGGGGCCTAGATTCTGGCACGGACCGTGCAAACGAAAGCAGTGAAGACCCGCAAGGGATCTTCGAGTCGAAAACAACCACCTATAAACACATAGAGGACACAATGACTGAGCAACAGAACCAACAGTCCACCGAGACGCCCGACGCTCGCCCGATGCTCCAGCTCAATGCTCCCGCGCCGGACTTCGAGGCCAAGACCACTGACGGAACCATTCGGTTGTCGGAGTGGAACCCGGACAAGTGGGTGATCTTATTCTCCCACCCGGCCGACTTCACGCCGGTGTGCACAACCGAGTTCATGGCCTTCGAGAATATCGCCGACGAGCTCGCCGAGCGAAACGTCGCTTTGTTGGGTAACTCCATCGACAGCGTCCACAGCCACATCGCCTGGGTGCGAAATATCAAGGAGAACTTCGGCGTGGACATCTCGTTTCCGATCATCGCCGACCTCACTCAGGAGGTCTCCAAGCTGTATGGCATGGTCCACGAGGCCAGCTCGGACACCGCGGCGATTCGCGCCGTCTACGTCATCGACCCCGACCGCATCCTGCGGGCGATGATCTATTACCCGCTGGATGTGGGGCGCAACTTCGACGAGGTCTTGCGACTGGTCGACGCCTTGCAGACCAGCGATGAGCACGGCGTGGCCACACCGGCCGATTGGCGCCCGGGGGACAAAGTCATCGTGCCCCCGCCCAAGACGGCTAAGGAGGCCGAGGAGCGCGTCAACAACCCCGAATACGAAGTCACCGACTGGTACTTCTCCAAAAGGGACCTTTAAACCCAGTCCATCTCACTTCCGACGCGACCACCCTCCGCAAAAGCCGGAGGGTGGTCGCGTCTCGAAGTCCCCCAACAACCGACCACTACGCGTCTCGCCGCCCCTCCCTGGAGTCCTCGGGAGAGGTGGCGAGATGTGAGGTGATTGCTACTTGGAGCACCTCCCCGCCCGGCCATGTCTGCTGGATCAGCTCACCACCAGTCCGCACGCGTATTCGTCTCTTCTGAGGCACGCTCGGCGTGCCACTCTTCGGCGGCTTCAAGTCGATCACCGACGTCGTCGATGTCACCGGCGACGATACCACCGCAGTCGGGGCACACGTGCGGGTTGTCGTCCAATCGACCCAGACAGTCGACATCGGAGCACTCATAATAGGTATCAAACCAACCATATGCGGCCCCAAATAAGATGCCGAGGGTTGCAGCTTTCAGGCCCAGCAGCACATGCCCGAGCGCCGCGATGGCGATCACTGCAGGAATGCCGGCCAAAACCGCGATGGTGACATATCGAGCCACCCGCCGCTTCTGCAGACGGAAGACCGGCTTGCCTCGATTCCGCTTGCGCCTGGCACGCTTGGTGGCATCCAGATGCGTCTCGACCGACCGCGCGACCTCCATCTTTTGCATATCGACCACACCATCATTGTGGACCGGTGAGGCATTGTGGACCGGTGAGGCGTGGGCTGGCTGGAATCGAGCCACATCATCCGGGGTCAGCGCCCCCATCGCAGCGTCGAAGGCCTGGCGTGGATCACCTCCGAGCGCCTTTCTGATGCGGTCGGCCTCCGCCGAGTCCCCTCGCGCGGTGGCCTGGGCAGCGAGCAGCTCCCCCAAGCGATAAGGTCCCAGCGCGCCGAGCCTCCTGGTGACGGTCACGGCTCGTCCGCCGCCCTCGGAGTGCTCGGGCGCCTCGGCGAAGTGCTGGAAATCGAGGCTCGCGTTGGCGAGTAGCACTCCAAAGCCCAGGGCAACGGCACATAGCTCGTCTTCGACGGTGTGCCCCGCCTGCTCGCGCGCTCCGTCCAGACCACGAAGATCGCGATAGATCTCGGCGACTACGAGCGCGGCGGCACCGATGACGTTATCCGGCGTGTCGAGCTGACTGGGGTCGAAGACAATGAGGCTCCGGCCGTCCTCGGTACCTCCATAAGCCAGGCGTGCGTCAGGGTCTATTGGCTCGAAAGGTTGCGCGAGGGGCACGATGCCACCCGGATCGAGCGTCCACGCCTCCAGCGTGACCTCTACATCCGACAGGCCGGCACGATCGAGCAAGTACAGCAGCACATAACCCAGATGCTCCTCATCGCTGTGCACCGAGTCGGGATACTCGATGTCATCCACAGTCAGGATTTTGGCACTGACGAGGCGCTGGCGCAGTTGGTCGTCCAGGGCGTCATCCAATACGTCCAAAAGCTCGGCCGTCGCGGAGTCAACCTCCGCGACGTGTGTCGTTGCAACCTCGGGCATGGCTCAGCTCGGCATCAACGGGTTCGCATTCAGGGATTTCGGCGACGACTCGCCCCTCGAAGCCTAACCCTGATTTCTCACGAGTACCTCTGCCGGAGGCTCGCAGAATGCGCGATTTTCGTGCCGAGACCTGCTCGACGATGCACGCATCGCCTGCGCGGCTCGGCCCTTCGCCTCCGTCATTCTGCTTCACCCCGGGGCGGGTGTCGTGACAAATGCAGGCTAACAGATGAGTCGGGCCCAAAGAAACCGCCCACGCAGTGGAGAAGTGGTGAGGCGAGAAGTGGTTGGTATTTCCCCCGTCATAACGACGGACGTCTCGAGGAGCCGACCCGATGGATCGACGCCGTGAGGAATGAATCCTATCACTCGACTGATCTAATATTGAACTATATGGTGACAAGACTCGCAGGGCCCCATTTCATGGGAGATTGAAGCTTCATGGGAGATGGAAGCCGACGGATCACCGTGAGAATTGATCCCGTCTTCCAACGACTACACCCCAATACTATCGTCTCAAACTCCGACCACAATCGTGGCAAAATGAGCGTCTCGCACCCTCGAAACCAATGTCGCAATCTGCAGGTGAAACGGGAGCCACAAACTCACAGGGCGCACCGGCACTACCGGTTGCAGTTCTGGCTGCAGTATATGCCGGATTGACACTCTTCCCGCTGGCAGTGGCCTGGTTACAGGGAGATTCGACGCGAGGGTTCGTCACCGAGTTGTCATCGGGGCTGGCGTTGGTGGGGTTTTCTATCCTGCTTCTGCAGTTCTTGAGCTCCGGACGCTTCAAATTCACGACCGGCAGAGTGGGCATCGACATCACGATGCTGGGCCATCAGCTCGTCGCGCGCACCCTCACGCTGCTGTTATTTGTCCACCCTTTTCTCTATCTCGTCCCCCGGGCCGACGGTCAGTGGTGGGCGGCGATGGCTCGGCTCTTCACCTCGCCGGCTAACCTCTCGGGAGTCGTCGCCTGGGTCGCCCTGTTCATCGTCGTTTTCGCGGCGGTCCTCAGGGATCGACTGCCCATCAGCTACGAGGTCTGGCGAGCGAGTCACGGCGTCGGCGCGCTGCTGGTCGCGGGGGCGGGCGTCCACCACGCCGTCTCCATCGGCCATTATACGTCCGCGTCCATCATCGGAGTCTTCTGGCTTATTCTTTTCGCGGTGGCCGTCCTTTCATTGCTGACGGTCTATGTCATTCGCCCGATCGCGCTTCGCAAGCGCCCCTTCAGAGTCGTCGGCAATCGGCAGATCGGTGAGGGGCGCTGGGAGTTGACGGTCGAGCCCGACGCCAGCTTCGAACCCTCTTTCGAGGCGGGACAATTCTTTTGGGTGACGATTGGAGATTCGCCCTTCTCGCTCCGCGAGCATCCCTTCTCCGCATCGTCGGCCCCCGAAGAATTGCCGAGCATTCGCTTCCTCATCCAAGAGGCAGGCGACTTTACCGACACCATCGGCTCAGTGCCGCCTGGCACCACCGCCTACCTCGATGGCCCGTATGGGATCTTTACCACCGATGGAAGCGACGCGCCCGGACTTGCCTTCGTAGCCGGGGGAGTCGGGATTGCACCCATCTTGGGTATCCTGAGGCACCTGCGTGCGCACCATTATTCGAAGCCGGTCCGACTGCTTTACGGCGCTCGCGACCTCGACCACGCAGTCTACGTAGATGAACTCGAGCAGATGCAAAAAGAGGAGCAGCTCGATTTCGGCTTCGAGTTGGTCCTGTCGAGCCCGCCGACGGGCTGGACGGGGCCGACCGGCGTCCTCGATGCCACTCATCTCGAGTCATTTTTCGACGAAACCGGCTTTCAGCAGTGGAGCTACTTCATCTGCGGTCCCAATGTCATGATGCGGACGGTCGGAGTCGCACTCGGCGACATGGGCGTCCCCGGTCGTCACATCGTCAGCGAGCGCTTCCGATTCAATTGAAGCCGCGCGTACGCCGAGGCAAGGTGCGATCATGAGAGAACAGTGGCTAAAGTGGTTCGTGATCGTCCTGAGCATCGCCGGAGTGTCGGCGGCGGTGCTCTTCGCGACCGACGCGGACCGGACAGATGATGGACGATCAGGTAGCCAACAGGCTCCGACGGAGTCTCCCGACGTCAACGCGCAGAGCCTCTTTGTCCGTCGATGCGGACAGTGTCACACCCGTGACGAGGTGGTCAGCCTGGTACAACGACATCCCACCTCGCGCCGTCGCGCGTGGCTGGCCGACCTGCTAGTAAGCCATCACGCCCCGGAAACAACCGAGCGTGAGTCGCTCGTCGACTACCTGACGGAGGCGGCTCGAGCCGGTGAGTGACCTGCTCGGCGCCATTCCAGTCACGAAAGGGAATGAATCACACCTATCCTACAACGCTTGTCGGGGAACGTGAGGCCCGTATTGTCGAGATCGGTTCCCCCCAAAGAGGATGTATGGGCGACGTCCAAAGAGGTTAACCACCGACCAGCCGCGCCGCAAACCCAATCGCCTGCGTCCCGAGGACATCGGCGTCGCGGTCAGTCGGGCTTTCGGAGCGGCGATCGAGCGGCAAATGCGTCGGCTCCGGCGAGGCTTTGCACCAAGCCTGCACCGGGCTGGCACCCGGCTTGCAAGGAGGCTATGGCGCCAATGTCGCCACCTTTGATATCGGCCCCTAGAGGCCGCCAGACGTCGTTTTTTGGCGCTCATCTCCCGGCATCTCATTTCACCTCGACACCGCTCCGAGCTCGAAGAATCTTCCCTCGCTGACATCAATGGCCGACGTATTCACGCTCCAATCGGCCTCGCCCACCTCAGCACACCTCGCCGAGCCGATGGCATCGTCGTTGCAATTCCCCTTCCCGACGGCGAGCGCCTGGCCTGGCAGCCACCACTCGCAGAAGCACCGTGAGAACGAGCTGCCACCGGTCAGGGTCGCCACAGTGGATGACTGAGACTGACTTTAGATGGGAAGGTTTGAAATGAGACGACTAACACACAAACGATGGAACCGACTCTTTGCCACGCTCACCGTGCTCTGCCTTGTGTGGAGCCTGGGGGCCTGCTCCGACGATCAAGGCGGCGGCGCAGGCGGCGACCGGAATAACAACGAACTCGACCAGGATGCCGCGGCGGATATTCGCGATGACGGCTCCGATGATGGAAGCGATAGCGGCAGTGACGCGGGTTCGGACGCCGGCGACACCCAACCGGATGCCCCGGACGCGGATCGCAGGACCTCGTCGCTGAAATTGGCCATCTTCGATATCGACGGAGCGCCGATCGAATCGGCCAGCGTCATCCTCTCCCAGCCCGAAAACGCGTCGGGCAGCTCGTCCAGTGACCAGACCGACGCCGCCGGCGGAGCCTCGTTCGACGAGCTCGACGCCGGGCGCACCCTGGCCATGGTCGAGGCCGACGGCTTCGCGCCGGCCACCGCCGTGATCGACCTTCCCGAGAGCACCGACGCGCTCCGCTCAATTCATCTGCTGGCGACCGGAGAACCCCACCCGTTCGACCCGACCACCGACAGCGAGATCTACGAGGACCGCGTGCACGTGAGCATCCCGGCCGACTCACTGGTCGACGCCGACGGCAACGACTACACCGGCGCTGCGCAGGCGCTCATCACTCCGCTCAACCCCTCGACCGACCAGCGCGCCGGCATGCCCGGCCCCCTCGATGGTGTGCTCGAAGGCGACACCGAGCCGACGCCGATGGAGTCGATCTTCATGGCCGACATCCAACTGCAGACCGACGCCGGCGAGCCCCTGTCGCTCAAAGACGGCTCCGAGGCGACCCTCGAATTCGTGCTTCCCGACGACCTGCAGGACGCTTATAGCCTCGGCGACCAGATCGAGGCGTATTGGTACGACACCGACGCGGGCATGTGGATTCAAGAGGGCATGGGCGAGGTCATCGAATCGACCTACGCCGCCGAGAGACTCGCCTGGACGGTCGACGTCAGCCACTTCACCTGGTGGAACTGCGACCGGCCCTGGTACGACAAAGAATGTGTCGAGGTGACCGTCGTCGACCAGGATACCGGTGAGCCAGTCCCAGGCGCCCAGGTCTTCGTCGACGGGGTCTCCTACAACGGCACCAGCTACGGAGCCAACACCGACGCGGCCGGCCAGAGCTGCATGGACTTCAAGTTGAGCTCGGACGCCGAAGTGACCGCCTCGGGCCCGGACGGTCGCACGCAGGTCGGCGACGCCATCGCGATCTCCGGCTCGGGGACCGCCGCCACCTGTGACGGACAGGGTGACGGCAGCTGCCAGCAGATTCGAATCGAGCTGGCGCCCCCGACGTGTCTGTCCGGTTCGATCGTCGACGAAAATGGCGATCCCATCGAAGGCGCGCGCATCTCGGGTCGCTACGACGCCTCTCTCGGCACCGAGAGCGAGACCGCCACAAGCGACGCCTCCGGCGAGTACTGCCTTTCGGTACCCCAAGGCTCCGAGGTCGACGTGGCCGTCAGCTACACCGACGACAACGGCACGTTCATGAGCACCTCCGCGAGTGTCACTGCCGACAACGCCGCCCACAGCTGTGGCGACGACTCGTGCACCGACATCGGCTCCCTGCCCCCCGAAGCCGGGCAGATGAGCTGCATCAGCGGCGAGGTGGTGACCCACCCCGGCACCGATGAGTCCGGTCCGGCCGCCCCGGGCACTCACGTCTACGTCTTCTACGGCCAGCGAGGCGACGCGGCCGGCTTTGGCGACTTCGTCATCGACTGCGACCAGCCGCCCGAGGAGTGGGGCACCCTGCTCGCCGAGACCTCGACGGCTGCAGACGGCTCGTTCTGCGCGCCCACCCCGGTCGCCGCCGGCGAAGTCAGCGTGGTCGCCGGCAAGTGCGGCAGCCAGGCCGAGCGTTGCCTGCGCGTGCGCGGCGGCGTCACCGCCGACCAGGCCGCGAGCTGCGGCGATGGTGATTGCACCGAGCTGATCGAGCCGATCTACATGTTCAACGAGTGCGGCGAAGGTCCGTGAAGCAGCCGTTAGGCTGAGTTACTCAGGCTCCAAACTGACCCGGCGCGGGACTCCCCCGTGCCGGGTTATTGCGTGCCGGCGAAGACTGCCACACGACTTCACGCACAAACACGGGGAAACCACCCCAACCACCTGCAATCGCTAGACTTTCGGTGTCATTTGATTTCCACGTGCCTACACTCGTCACTCAATGGCGTTGGGTCCGCTAGGTCGGGGATTCAGACGACGGACAGGGCGGCACAGATTCGTAAAGGAGTGCGAGCGTGGACACAGTCGAACATACCAGGCCGGAGATGGGGGCATCGGAGGCCAGAGCCGAAAAGAAGCTCAAGATCAAAAGCAGAAAGAATAAAGAGAAGATGAGCAGGCGCACTAGCCTGGCCTTCGACCGCAGCGTGGCGGCCTCGAACCGCACGCTGATGGCCGGAATGCGCACCGCTCTGTCGATGATCAGCTTCGGATTTGCCATCTTCGAAGGATCGGTCTTCTTGGCTCAGGCCGAGGAGTGGTCAGCCGCGGGACCGCAGCGGCTGGGATGGGCGTTGGTGCTCGGAGGAACGCTGCTGCTGATCGTCTCGTTGTGGGAGCATCTCGCCTACGTACGCAAACTCAGCCACAAGACCGGCAACGCGATGCCGGTTTCCGGGGCACTGGTCGCGGCGATGCTGTTTCTTGGGCTGGCTCTGTTGGTCATTACCAACTGGATCTTCGAGTTGGGTATTTTTTGAGCCGAACGGCGCAATTTTGGTGTTTCGGCAGCCTCGCCAAGGGCATCTTAGAGATCAACGAGGACACGCGAACGTGTCCTGCATCGTCCACGGCAGGGGGGCCGTTACAAGTCACCATCACTAAAAGGGGAGGAAAATATGAGCCCATCCAAGCAACGCAAGCCCAACATTCTGGTGTTGTGGGGAGATGACATCGGGATGTTCAATATCAGCTACCACAACCGCGGGACGATGGGCTATCGCACGCCCAATATCGACCGCATCGGAGAAGAAGGCGTCTGCTTTACCGACTACTACGGCCAGCAGAGCTGCACGGCCGGTCGGGCGGCGTTCATCACCGGCCAGAACCCGATCCGCACCGGCCTGACCAAGGTGGGCATGCCCGGCGCCGACGTGGGCCTGCAGCCCGAGGATCCGACCATCGCCGAGCTGCTCAAACCCCAGGGCTACGTGACCGGCCAATTCGGCAAAAACCACTTGGGCGACAAAGACGAATTCTTGCCGAGCAACCACGGCTTCGACGAATTCTTCGGCAACCTGTACCACCTTAACGCCGAGGAGGAGCCCGAGCATCCCGATTATCCCAAAGATCCGGCGTTCCGCGAGCGCTTCGGCCCCCGCGGGGTCATCCATAGCTTTGCCGACGGGCGCATCGAGGACACCGGTCCGCTGACGCGCGAGCGCATGAAGACGATCGACGACGAGGTCACCGACCGTACCTGCGAGTTCATCGAGGAGGCCCACGCGGACGACAAGCCGTTTTTCGTGTGGTGGAACGCCACCAAGATGCACTTTCGCACCCACATCAAAGAGGAAACCGAGGGGCTGAGCGGCCAGGGCCCGTACAACGACGCGATGGTCGAGCACGACGGCCACGTCGGCCAGATCCTCGACAAGCTCGACGAGCTGGGCATCGCCGACGACACGATCGTGGTCTACTCGACCGACAACGGACCGCATTACAACACCTGGCCGGACGCGGCGATCACGCCGTTTCGCAGCGAGAAGAATACCAACTGGGAGGGGGCCTTCCGGGTGCCCGCGTTTGCGCGCTGGCCGGGCAAGATTCCCGCCGGGGAGGTGCTCAACGGGCTGGTCGCCCACCAGGACTGGACGCCGACCTTCCTGGCGGCCGCCGGCGTGTCCGATATTCAGAACAAGCTCATCAAGGGACACAAGGTCGGCAAGAAGAAGTTCAAGGTCCACCTCGACGGCTACAACCTGCTCGATTACGTGACCGGCGAGGCCGACGACAGCCCGCGCGAGGAGTTCTTCTACGTCAACGACGACGGCCAGTTGGTCGCGCTTCGCCACGGCGACTGGAAGATCGTGTTCCTGGAGCAGCGCGCCAAGACCCTGGCGCTGTGGGCCGAGCCGTTCGTGCCGCTGCGAGTCCCCAAGGTGTTCAACCTGCGCCGGGATCCCTTCGAGCGCGCCGACCAGAACTCGAATACCTACTACGACTGGTTGCTCGACCACGCCTTCATCCTGGTCCCTGCACAGGCGCTCGTCGCCCAGAAGCTGCAGTCGTTCAGAGAGTTTCCGCCTCGCCAGGAGCCGGCGGCGTTCAACCTCGACCGGGTGCTCGAGAAGCTCAAAGCGGGCTACCAATCCGACTGACCGACACGCACTGAACCGACTACGCAGCGGCGGCCAAGACGAGCCGTCGCTGCGAATCAATCGAAGACCGAAAACGAGGGGACTCCATGACTACACCTGCACCGAGGCCGACGCCCGAGCGGCAAGCCGACTCGATGGTCTGGATCGAAGGCGGCACTTTTCGCATGGGCTCCGAGCAGTTCTACCCCGAGGAGCGCCCGATCCACCGCGTTAAAGTCGACGGCTTTTTGATCGACCGACACCCGGTGACCAACGCCGAATACGCCAAATTCGTCGACCAGACCGGCTACGAGACGATGGCCGAGCGCAAACCGGACCCGAAGCTCTATCCCGGCGCTCCGCCCGAGGCGCTCGTGGCCGGATCGATGGTCTTTTTTCCCACGGCGGGCCCCGTCGATCTGCGCAACGTCGCCAACTGGTGGCGCTGGGTACCCGGGGCGTACTGGAAGCGCCCGTTGGGGCCGGGCTCGTCGCTGAGAGGACTCGCGCGCCACCCGGTCGTCCACGTCTGCTACGAGGACGCCCAGGCCTATTGTGAATGGGCAGGCAAGAGCTTGCCCACCGAGGCCGAGTGGGAGTACGCCGCTCGCGGCGGCCTCGACCAGGCCCGCTTTGTCTGGGGCGACAAGCATATGCCCGAAGGCAAACCGCTGGCCAATACCTGGCAGGGGCGCTTCCCCTTGGAGAATCGCGCCCGCGACGGCGACGGCTACGAGCGCACCTCCCCGGTGGGCGCGTTTCCGCCCAACGGCTACGGGCTTTACGACATGGCCGGCAACGTCTGGGAATGGACCGACGACTGGTATCAGGCGCGCCACCCCGATGCCCCCCAGAAGGCATGTTGTACCCCTCAGAACCCACGCGGGGGAGCCAAAGAGCATAGCTACGACGCCCGTCAGCCCGACGTGCCCATACCAAGAAAGGTCCTCAAGGGTGGATCACACCTGTGCGCGCCCAACTACTGCTTTCGGTACCGGCCTGCGGCGCGCCAGCCCCAGATGGTCGATACCGGTATGAGTCACCTCGGATTTCGATGCGTGCGACGGCCGGCAATGGTGCCGCCCGGTGAGCGACCGCAGCAAGCTAGATAGTCTGGGCGTTCAGTGCTCGAGCCGGACGACGACAAGCTTGTCGTCCGGCTCGGGCAGGAAGCTCTCGGTGCGCTTCGGGTTGAGATGGACCCCGGCCTCGAAGCTGTCGCGCGGGCCTTCGAGCAGGTAGCCCAGCGCGACCTCGTCGCTGGCCATACATGCCTGCTGGCAGCGGTCGAAGTCGACTCGCTCTCCCGGGCCTAGTCCGAGCGCGTCGACCAACGGGGGCAGCATGATCTCGGGGCCGCCCGCGGTCAAAAGTTGCTCGTAGACCGCGGCGGCGGCCGGGGCGAGCGCCGCCTCAATGGCAATGCGGCTGATAAGGGACGGCAGCGTCAGTGCCCGCGCGGCAAACCGGGGAGGCAGCAAGGCGAGGCGGTGGGGAGCGTACAGCTCGGTGATCACTTCGATGCGATGGTTGGGGCAGACCGCCTGGAGGTGATGATCGATGAGATACGAAGTGGTCACGGTGTCGGCGTCGGGAAGCTGCGGATCGGTAGGAAACTCGGGTACCAGAAGCAAAATTGTGTCGTAGCGCTCCGGACGGGATTGGGCGACCTCATCGAGGCTATTCAATCGGGACAGGTGCGAGTTCATCGCCACGTTGGGGAAGTGCTCGCCGAGCTGGGACATATAGGCGCGGACAACCTCGACCTCCTCCCAGTGGACAAGGGTCACCTCGAAGTGCTCGTTTCGATGGCTGCTCAGATGTGCGCTCAGTGCTCGAAGAATATAGGAGCGTCCGATGATCAGCACCCGTCGGGCTTGCCGAGCAGGAGGCATCGTGGCGGAGGCCTGTCGGGGAGCCGGGTCGCTGGACCGGGCGAGCCGATCGGGGGCATAGCCCCGCGTGATGTCGCTGCTCGACGACGCGAGGCAAACGATCCAGTCAGCGTCGCGAAGTGGCTCATCCCATGCCAACAAACGCAGGTCTTCTTCCCAACGGGCTTGATCGGCTCCGGGCCGAAAGTACCCGAGGGGAATCGTGGTCGAGAGCGCCGGGAGAATATCTCGCAGCGTGTGCCCTTGCACGCCAAGCTCATCGGCCCTGCAGGCGGCCAGCGGAGCGCTGTCGCGATCCGAGAACTGTCGGGCCACCTGGGCAAAACCCGGGCGCCGAATCGACTGCGCGAGCATCGAACTCAGAAAGTCGGCATGGGTGATGATGCGTTTTCGCTCGGGCCCGACGGATTCGGCAAGAGGACGGTTGGAGGCCACGGAGAGATCGAGGGTGACCGTCGGCGGTGTACGCTCGGGCTGCGAGTCGATCCCCTCGAGGGCCGCCAGCGTCTCGATGAGTTGCAGGTCGGAGGATCGGCGGGGAGCGGCCGCCAGGCTCGATGGAAGCAGGATGATGGCGGACGCATTGGCAGCGTCGACACGTTGGAGGCTCTCGAGCTCGGTGGGGTCACCTGTGCGAATCAGCAACGGCACGGTTTTGTCAAGCTCGGCGGGAAGTCGGGCCCGAAGCTTCGACTCGAGTTCGCCCAGCGAGACGGGGGCATCGACATGGACGAGGATGACCACCGCGGACGGACTTGCTCGGCGTTCGTCAGCGAGGCGGCGCTGCGCGCGCACGGCGTGTTCGACGATTTCGGCGGTGCCGGGGGGCCACCCGACGATAAGCACATGGCCGCTCTCGACGATGCGGTGGTGTCCAGAGGCAAATTCGTCGAGCAGCGCCGCCAGACGGTTCGTGAGAATGGCGACGACCGCTCCGGTAAAGAAGACCACACCGAATAGCGTCAACATCAGACTGATAGCGCGCCCGGCCCGGCCGACATCCTCGCCGAGATAGCCGGGGTCGGACAGGCGCAATAGCGCCCACCAAAGGGCGCCGTGAAGGTGGTCGAATTGGTCGGTCAGTGAGAAGGCCGCCAACCCACCCAGGACCATCATAAGGGCCAATACGACAGTGGCGACAAGCAGTTGGGTAAGCGTCGACCGCAGGATCAGACGCTCGAGTCGGTACCGCAGTCGGTAGTAGAGGCGCTTCATAGCGTGATCGACTCACTGCAGTACATGCGGGAACCAGGCTCATCACTCAATTTAGGCGCAGGTGGCCCTAATTTCTACGAGTCCGTCGACTGAGCCTGGTTGTTCCCAAGGGGCGCGCCGTGTGTAGGATCGTGTTGGAGGCCGACAACGAGGTTCGAAACCGTGGGGGAGCCGTGGAGCAGCGCGACCTAACGAAAGGTATCCGCTTTGTGATCGCTGCCGCCGTGGCAGCGCTGGTGCTGGGGACGGCAGCGACGGCGAGCGCAGCCGAAGGCCCGGAGGAGGGCTGGTGGGTGCGCATCGCGCCGTATTTTTGGGCCGCCGGGCTCAACGGCGATGTCACCGTGGGCGAGCGCTCGGTAGCCATCGACAAGAGCTTCAGTGATATCTTCGAGAACCTGGACTTCGCCGCGCTCGGCGCCGTGGAGTTGGGCAAAGACGACTGGAGTGTGCTCGCCGATGTGATTTACCTGGATTTGTCGGCCGACGAGACGCTGCCCGGACCGGCGGGCACGGAGGTGTCGGCCAACTTCAAGGAGTGGCTGGTCACCGGCGCGCTGACCTGGCGAGGGCTTCGCAGCGAGCGCGGCTCGCTGGGCATCCTCGGTGGAGCGCGCTACGTCAACCTGCAGGCCGACCTGGAGCTTCGCCTGCCCGAGCAGACCGTCACGCCGTCGGCCGAGAAGGATTGGGTCGACCCGATCCTAGGGGTCCGGGGGCGGGTGCACCTGGCCTCCCGGTTATTCGTGCCGTATTACCTGGATGTGGGAGGGTTCGGGGCGGGCTCGGACTTCGCCTCTCAAGGCTTTGCCGGGCTGGGCTACGGGTTCCCGTGGATCGACGTCGTCCTCGCCTACCGCTATCTCTACATGGATTATCAAGAGGATAACTTCGCCTACGACGCGACGACGCACGGGTTGAAACTGGGAGTGGTGCTGAAATTCTGAGCGAGGCTGCGGGACCAACAAAGTCGGGGAAATCAGTGGCTGTCGGTGGCGACCGACGACCTCGTGCATAAGCTTGAGTCGTCGGCCGATAGTGCGCTCGCCCCGGCTTTCCACTTGCTGGTTTCTCGAGCGCCGCCGTACGCATTCGCAGTCGACGTCTTCCGTACACAACTCGAAGAGATCGCTGGCGCTGTATCCACATCGCAGGGACCCCATTCATGTCGTGTAGTGAACAGCCGTCGTCATCACAACGCTCGTCGGGTTGCGCAGGAAACTGTGCGACCAGTGCATCTCCGAGGCGGCCGGCGACCTGGCCCAAAGACGCACCGCCCAACTTCCACGTGATGGCCAAGCCCACCGGCGCGGTCTGTAACCTGGATTGCAAATACTGCTTCTTTTTGTCCAAGGAGGCGCTGTATCCGGGAAGCCCCTTTCGCATGGCCGACGATGCCCTCGAGCTGTATATCCAACAGGTCATCGAGTCGCACCGTTCACCGCAGGTGACGATCGCCTGGCAGGGCGGCGAGCCCACGCTGATGGGGCTGGAGTTCTTCGAGCGGGCCATGGAGCTGGTCGAGAAGCATCGACGCGCCAACATGACCATCGAGCACACCCTCCAGACCAACGGCACCAAGCTCGACGAGGATTGGTGCGCCTTTTTTGGCGAGCACAACTTTTTGGTGGGGCTCTCCGTCGACGGGCCGCGCGAGATGCACGACGCCTATCGGGTCGACAAGGGCGGGCGCGGCACCTTCGACAAGGTCGCCCGCGCCGCGAAGCTTTTGGGAGAGCACAGGGTCGACTTCAATATCCTGTGCACCGTCCACGCCGAGAACGCCGGCCACCCACTCGAGGTCTACCGGTTTTTTCGAGACGAACTCGGCGCCAATTTCATCCAATTCATCCCCATCGTGGAGCGGGTCACCGAAGAGACGCGTGGCGAGGCCAACCAGGGCTGGGGCGCCGGTCGCGACGGCCGGCCGCTGTATACTCAAGAAGGCCGGATGGTCACCGAACGCTCCGTGGCGCCCGAACAGTGGGGCGAGTTTCTGATCGCGGTATTCGACGAGTGGGTACGAAACGACGTCGGCGACGTCTTCTTGCCCCAATTCGAGGCAGCGCTCGCCAGTTGGATGCGCCTGCCGCAGTCGATGTGCATCTTCGCCGAGACCTGCGGCGACGCCGTGGCCCTCGAACACAACGGCGACCTGTATTCGTGTGATCACTACGTCGAACCCGACTACCTGCTGGGCAATATCAAAGACACCCACATGCTCGAGATGATCGCCTCCGACGAGCAGCGCGCCTTCGGGAAGGCCAAGAGTGAGACCCTGCCCGAGTATTGTCGCGACTGCGAGGTGCAATTTGCCTGCAATGGGGAGTGCCCGCGCAATCGCTTCCTGGAGACGCCCGACGGCGAGCCCGGCCTGAACTACCTATGTGCGGGTTATAAGGCGTTTTTTACCCATATCGACAAGCCGATGCAGATTCTAGGGGGGCTCTTGCAACGCGGACGTGACCCCGCCCAGATCATGGAAGTTTTGGCCCGGGAGCAACGCGGACGCGGTGGGCACCACGGGAACACAACGCCCAAGCGTCGGCGGCGGCGTCGGCGCCGGCGCAAGTAGCGTGGAATGAGGCAAGTAGCATGGGATGAGCAGGCACCTTGTAGATGCAGGAGCCAGCCGATGGGCACCGAGGTGGTGACAGGTAAGCAGGACGAGCCGTCCTCGTCGGAGTCGCTGGGAGATCCGCGCACCGAGCTGGCCTACGGGCGCAGCGCCGAGGCCGCCGAACGCACGCTGATGGCGGCGGTGCGCACGGCGGTAGCGATGATCAGCTTCGGATTCACCATCGCCAAATTCTTCGAATACCTGGCCACCCTCGGCGTGGCCGAAAGCCGGGCCGAACTTGGCCGTGAGCCGCATCATCTTGGATTGATCTTGCTGGTGGGAGGCACGGTCGTTCTGGTCACCGGAATGATCGAATACCTGAGCACGCTGCGGCGCTTGCGCCGCCAGGCGGCCATGAGCCTGCATCTGACGACCGCGTTGGTCACCGCCGCGGTGGTGCTCGGCGTGGGACTATTTGCGGCCATCGTGCTCTTGGTCGACCTGGCGTCGATGTAGCCCAAGGACACCTGAGGACAAATCGACACGGCGCCCTCGGGGCGCCCACACCTTTCGAGAGAGACGACATGACCAAGAAACGCTTCAACGGACGTATCGCCCTGGACGCCCGCGACGCCGAGCCGGATTGGTCGGCGTTTGCGCCGCCCGAGGCCAAAGAAGGCGCGCCCAACATCCTGTACATCGTGTGGGACGACGTCGGCTTTGGCTGCTTCGACTGCTTTGGCGGCGTGGTCGAGACGCCCAATATGACGCGCATCGCCAATATGGGGCTGCGTTACACCAACTTCCACACCAGCGCCCTGTGCTCACCGACGCGGGCGAGCCTTCTGACCGGACGAAATGCCACAAGCAACGGCATGGCCTGCGTCACGGAGTTCTCTACCGGCTTCCCCGGCTCCAACGGGCGCATCCCTTTCGAAAACGCGATGATCTCGGAGGTGCTGATCGAGGAGGGATACAGCACCTACTGCCTGGGAAAGTGGCACCTGGCTCCCGACTACGACAACCACGCTGCCGGCTCGCGCCGTCAGTGGCCCGTCGGCCGCGGCTTCGACCGCTTCTATGGATTCTTGGGCGGCGAGACCAACCAGTGGCACCCGCTCTTGGTCCAGGACAATCAGGCAATCGAGCAGCCGTATATGCCTGAAGACGGCTACCACTTGAGCAAGGACATCGCCGACAAAGCGCTGCAGTATATCCGGGACGCCGACGCGGTCGCACCCGACAAGCCCTGGATGATGTATTTCGCCCCGGGCTGCGCTCACGCGCCGCATCATGTGTTCAAGGAGTGGTCGGACAAGTACAAAGGCAAGTTCGACATGGGCTACGAGAAGTACCGCGAGCAGGTGCTCGAGCGTCAGATCGAGATGGGGCTCGTACCCGAGGGAACCGCGCTGGCGCCGATCAACGAGTTTGTCGACGAGACCGGTCCCAACGGCGAGCCGTGGCCCGAGATCGACACCGTACGGCCCTGGGACTCGCTCGACGACGACGAAAAGAAGCTGTTCTGCCGCATGGCCGAGGTCTACGCCGGCTACATCGATTACACCGACCAACAGATCGGCCGGCTTCTGGACTACCTGGAGGAGACCGGCAAGCTCGACAACACCATCATCGTGGCGGTCAGCGACAACGGCGCCAGCGGCGAGGGCGGTCCGAATGGCTCGGTCAATGAAATGAAATTCCTCAACGGGATCCCCGACAGGCTCGACGAGAATATGAAGCGTCTCGACGAGCTGGGCTCGCCGCAGACCTACAACCATATCCCCAACGGCTGGGCGCAGGCATTTTGCACGCCGTTCAAGATGTACAAGCGCTACAGCAACTTCGAGGGTGGCACCGCCGACCCGCTGATCATCTCCTGGCCCGAAGGGATCGAGGCGCGCGGCGAGGTCCGCCACCAGTACTGTCACGCCGTCGATGTCGTCCCGACGCTGTACGATTGCCTGGGGATGGAACCGCCCGCCGAGGTCGGGGGCTATACCCAGTCGGAGATCGAGGGGGAGAGCTTCGTTCACACCTTCGACAACGCCGACGCGCCGACCAAAAAGCGCGCCCAGCTCTACAGCATGCTGGGGACCCGCGGGATCTGGTACGAGGGGTGGCACGCCGCGACGGTGCATCCCGCCATGGGAGGAGGATGGGGCGGCTTCGACCGAGACCGATGGGTACTCTACAACATGCAAGAAGACCGCACCCAGACCAAAGACGTCTCCGAGGAGCACCCCGCCAAGCTCGAAGAGCTCAAGAGCATCTGGGCGATGCTCGCGGGCCGCTACGACGCCTTGCCGCTCGATGACCGCTCGGCCGTCGAGCTGTTGGCCGTGCAGCGGCCTCAGCCCGGCAAGCCGCGCGACCAGTACGTGTACTACCCGCACACCGAGCCAGTGCCGCGAGGCGTCGGCGTGAGCACCACCCAGCGCTCCTATGACATCGCCGCCGAGGTCACGGTCGAAGAGGGAGGCCAACCAGACGGGGTCATCTTCGCCCAGGGAAGCCATCACGGTGGGCACACCCTTTACGTCAAGAACGGACGGCTGCACTACGTCTACAATTGGCTGGGCGAGCTGCAGCAGAAGATCAGCGCCCCCGAGCCGCTCACGCCCGGAAAGCATGTCGTCGGGGTGAGCTTCGAGGTCCAGGAGCGCGACGAGAATCAAAGCCCCGTCGGCCCGGTCAGGCTATTCCTCGATAAGGAGGAGGTCGCCTCCGACAAGATCAAGACCCAGCCGGGGGTCTTCGGCCTCGAAGGGGTGGTCACCGTCGGCCGCGACACCGGTAAACCTGCCAGCGACGACTACCAGTCGCCTGACGAGTTTCGAGGCGGGACAGTCGAGAAGGTGACCGTCGACGTGCACGGCGAGCCGCATCGTGACCCGGAGATGGAGGCGGAGATGGCGCGGCGTCTCGACTGAATTTGGGAGGGGTTGGGGATTGGGGGTTGAGGGTTTCTTGGCTGCGGGGCGCCCTAGCGTTGTAGGCCATCGCCCAGAGATCTTTGAGCAAAAGCGTCTCAAAGCGGCGCGGGCGCGCAGTCGAGAAACCACTCAACCTCTTAACCACCCAACCCCTCGCACAACCAGAGCGGACAATATCAACAAGAGCGGGACACACCATGCCCAACAAGAAATTCAACGGACGTATCGCCCTGGACATCCGCGACGCCCAGCCCGACTGGTCGGCCTACGAGCCGCCCAAGGCCAAGCGCGACGCCCCCAACGTGTTGTATGTCGTGTGGGACGACGTCGGCTTTGGCGCCTTCGATTGCTTCGGCGGGATGATCGAGACGCCGAACATGACCCGCCTGGCCGACCAGGGGCTTCGCTACACCAACTTTCACACCACCGCGCTGTGCTCGCCGACGCGCGCTTGCATGCTGACGGGCCGGAATGCCACCAGCAACAGCATGGCGTGTATCACCGAAGCCTCGTCGGGCTTTCCCGGCTCCAGCGGGCATGTGCCCTTCGAGAACGGGTATATCTCCGAGGTCTTGGTCGACGAGGGCTACAACACCTACGCCATCGGCAAGTGGCACCTGACCCCGGGCGAGGAGACCCACATGGCCGCCAGCAAGCGCCAGTGGCCTTTGGGGCGCGGCTTCGAGCGGTTCTACGGGTTCTTGGGCGGCGAGGTCGACCAGTACTACCCGGACCTCGTCCAGGACAACCAACCCATCGAACAGCCGTCGACGCCCGAGGATGGCTATCACCTGAGCGTCGACATCGCCGACAAGGCCATTCAATATATCCGCGATGCCAAAGTCATCGCCCCGCAAAAACCGTGGATGATGTATTTTTGTCCCGGCGCCGGCCACGCCCCTCACCAGGTGCCCAAGGAGTGGGCGGACAAATACGAAGGCAAATTCGACATGGGCTGGGACGCGTATCGCGAGCAGACCCTCCAGACACAGATCGAGATGGGCATTGTGCCCGAAGGGACAGAACTGCCCCCGATCAACGCGTACGTCGACGAGACCAGCGCCGACGGAAAGGCGTGGCCAGAGGGCGACGTGATTCGGGATTGGGACTCGTTGAACGAGGACGAAAAGACCCTGTTTTGCCGGATGGCAGAGGTCTACGCCGGCTTTGTCTCTCACTGTGACCACCACATCGGGCGTGTGCTCGACTACCTCGAGGAGTCCGGCCAACTCGACAACACCATCGTCGTGGTGGTCAGCGACAACGGCGCCAGCGGCGAGGGCGGCCCGAACGGGTCGGTCAATGAGAACAAATTCTTCAACGGGGTGGCCGACAGCCTCGAGGAGAATATGAAGTACCTCGACGTGCTGGGTTCGCCGCAGACCTACAACCACTATCCCAACGGTTGGGCGCAGGCGTTTTGTGCGCCCTTCAAGATGTACAAACGCTACTCCGGCCACGAGGGCGGCACCGCCGACCCGTGCATCGTCAGTTGGCCCAAAGGCATCCAGGCGAAAGGCGAGATTCGCGACCAGTACGTCCACGCCATCGACATCGTGCCCACAATTTATGACTGCCTCGATATCGAGCCGCCCGAGGAGGTCAGAGGCTATACTCAGTCCGAGATCGAAGGGGTGAGCTTCAAGCACACCTTCGAGGACGTCCAGGCGCCGACCAACAAGCGCATGCAGATGTACGGCATGTTAGGGACCCGTGGCATCTGGTTCGAGGGCTGGCATGCGGCCACCGTGCACCCGGCGGTCAGCGGCTGGGGCGGCTTTGCCGAAGATCGCTGGGAGCTGTTCCACTTGGCCGAGGACCGCACTCAGGTCCACGACTTGGCTGACGAGCATCCCGACAAGCTCGAGAAGCTCAAGCAACTCTGGTTCATGCTGGCCGGCAAGTACAACGCGCTGCCGCTCGACGACCGCACGCCGCCCGAAATCCTGAGCGCGCCGAGGCCGCAGCCCTCGCCCGAGCGCGACGTCTATGTGTACTACCCGAACTGCGCCGACGTGCCCGAGATGGTCGCCGCGCGCATCCACGGGCGCTCCTACGACATCGGCTGTGACCTGAAGGTGGACGAGGAGAGGGCTAAAGGCGTGCTCTTCTCGCAGGGCGGACGCTTCGGCGGTCACTCCCTGTACGTGCACGACCGTCGGTTGCACTACGTCTACAACTGGCTGGGCGAAGTCGAGCAGAAGGTCACCTCCAACAAGTGCATCCCCACCGGCGAGCAAACCTTCGGGGCGCGCTTCGAGTTGGCCGGTACCGAGGGCTCCAGCCCGACGGGCACCGTCGAGCTGTATATCGACGAGGAGGTCGTCGGCACCGTCGACATCAAGACTCAGCCGGCTCATTTCTCGCTGGCCGGCGAGGGCCTGGCGGTGGGCCGCGACGGCGGTCAGCCGGTCTCGAGCGACTACAAGACGCCGTTCGAGTTCACCGGCGGGACCATCAATCAAGTCACCATCGACCTGCGTGGCGAACGCATCCGCGACCTCGACAAGGAAGCGCAGGCGATGATGGCGCGAGATTGATTCGGTGCGAGGGCATCTTGTCCTTGTGATAGGAGATCACCATGGACGCATTCGCTTGGTCACTCGTGCTCGAGACCATCTTCGTGGTCGGGGCGATGGCCTATATCGGGCTGTCGGTCAGCCTGGCGCAGGTGCGCGAGCTTCTGCACTACCGCAAGCGGGTGGCGTTGGGGTTGGTGGCCAACGTGGTGCTCACGCCCCTGCTGGCGCTGGCGCTCATCGCGCTGTTCGAGATGCCCGCCGAGGCCGAAGTGGCGCTGTTGTTGCTGGGGTTGGCCCCGGGCGGGATGAACGTATTGCAGTTCACCACCAAGATCAGCGGGCGGCTGGCTCACGCCGCCGCCGCGCTGTTCGTGCTCACGGTGGTGGCCCTGGTGATGATGTTTGTGGCTGTGCTGTTCCTCCCGTTGCCCCGAGAGCCCGGCGAGGTGAGCTTGGTGGCAGTGGCCGGCGCGGTTGTGGCCGCCGTGATCGCACCGATGGCCCTCGGGGGCTTTGCGCGCCGACACCGGCCCAAACTTGCTAAGAAGCTGGCGCGCCCGATCAACCTGGTCTCCACGGTGGCCTTCGTCGCCGCCATGGTCGTGGGCGCCTCGGTCAGAAGCGAGGCATCTCAGCTGCTTAGCGGCACGGTGCTGCTGGTCCTGGCCCTCTTTGTGGCCGGTACGCTGCTGATCGGTTGGGCGATGGGCGGGCGCGACCCGGTACGCCGCCAGTTCCTGGCGACGGTCACCAGCATCCGAAACGCCGGTCTCGTCTTGCTGGTTGCGCTTGCGCTCTACCCGCGTTCGGGCATCGACGTGGTCGTCCTCGCCTACATTACGTTTATGATTCCGCCCAACGCCGTGATCACCATCGGGTCGATGATCCGCGATAAACGCCGCCACAAAAAGGCGGCCGAGACTCCCGGTGTCTAAGGCAGGCCAATATGTGGGACCAATTCAAAGTGGTGAGCCCGCTGAGCGGTTGGGCGATGCTGGCCATCGTCGTAGTGCTCCTGTTGACCTTCGAGGTGGGACGCTGGCTGGGTGGGCGCAGACGGGCGGTTCAGACCTCCCGGAAGTTCCACGCCGCCAACGTACTCACCGGTATGCTCACGCTTCTGGCGTTTCTATTGGCCCTCAGCTTCGGCATCGCCGAGGGCCACTTCACCACGCGCCGTCAGATCGTGCTCGACGAGGCCAACGCCATCGGCACGACCTACCTGCGTGCTGAGTACCTTCCCGGTCCGCAGTCCCGCCAGGCGCAGCAACTGCTGCGCGAGTACGTCGACCAGCGGATCCTGGAAGACGACCTCGAGGAGGCCCAAAACGCCCGGGCCCGATCGGAGGCCCTGCAACAAGAGTTATGGCAGGTGGCCGTCGCGCTCGAAGAGCGCAACCCCAACTCCGAATTTGCCGGCCTATTCGTCGCCTCACTCAACGAAATGATCGATCTGCACCAATCGCGGGTGACCACGGTCTTGGAGTATCGACTGCCGCTGTCCATCATGCTGGTGCTATACGTGGTCGCGATCTTGACCCTGCTGGTCATGGGCTACGGCGCCGGGCTGAGCGGCACCGGAGATGCCTTGTTGACCGTATCGCTGGTGCTGGCCATCGCGGTGGCGTTGGCGCTGATCATCGACCTGGACCGGCCCTTCCAGCGCACCTTCGGGGTCAGCCAGCAGGCCCTGATCGATGTGCGCGACTCGCTGGAGGCCGATGTGCGCGAATGAGAGTGGACCTGCGTGGTTCCAGGAGGCTGGTCTCTTCACGACAACCACCGCGGTGTTCACGTTTCTCTTTGTGCGTTGAACTACGAACAGCACCGCGTGGTAATCCGAAACGGCTGGGGGGGGAATGGATGAATTGGCGCCGTCTATTCACAATCGGAACCTGAGGGCTTTTGTGACACGGGCAATGACCGTGCTGGTGGTCGGGCTGGCCGCGCCGGCCGACGCCCAAGACGAGCCAGCGGCGCCCGAAGGGGCGGCGCAACCACAGGCGCCTGAAGAGAGCGATCTGGCCAAGAAGGCGCAGAACCCGGTCAGCGACCTCATCAGCATCCCCTTCGAGAACAACTTTCAGTGGGGGGCGGGCTACGAAGACGAGTTTTCCTACCGGCTCGTCGTCAGGCCGGTCTATCCGATGAGCCTGAGCCAGGACTGGAACCTCATCCACCGCGCGCTGGTGCCGGTGACCTACTCTCCCGAACCCGCCCCGGGCCTCGACGACGCCTTCGGGCTTGGCGACATCCAGTACCAGGCGTTCTTATCGCCGGAGTCGACCGAGCCGTTCATCTGGGGCGTCGGCCCGCAGGTGCAGTTTCCCACCGCCACCGACCAGATCCTGGGCACCGAGAAGTGGTCGCTGGGACCGGCGGCGGTCGCCCTGCAGATCCAGGGGCCGTGGGTGTACGGCGCGCTGCTGACCTATCTGCACTCGTTTGCTGGCGACGACCTGCGCGAGGACGTCCGCCTGCTCGCCCTGCAGTACTTCCTGAACTACAACTTTCCCAGCGGTTGGTTCTTGACGACGAGTCCGACCAACTCGGTGAACCTCGAGGCCGACGACGACAAGTGGACCATCCCGCTGGGCGGCGGGGTGGGCAAGGTGGTCCGAATCGGCCCGCTGCCGGTCAACCTATCGTTGCAGGCGTACTACAACGTCGAGCGACCGCCCGGGGCGCCCGAGGGGACGGTGCGCTTCCAGTTTTCGTTCCTGCTTCCCCGAGGGCGGTAGAACGCCAGCACCAAAAACTACCAGCACCAAAACTATTCGTGCATGGGAATCCAAGGGGGGGCGATGAAGACAACGACACAGATCATTCGCGCGGTTGTGATGGCGCTGGCTGTCGCGGCTGTGCTTTTGCCGTGCGCCAGCGCGTCGGCGGCCGACGAGGACGACGACGGTTGGCGGTTTCGGATCGCGCCGTACGTGTGGACCCCCGGGGCCGACGGCGAGGTCACCGTCGGCCGACGCACCGTGGAGGTCGATTATACGGTCAGCGATGCTCTCGAGGCGTTGACCAATATCGTCGGCGATGATGACGGGGACGGTGACGACGTCGGGGCGGTGACCGACTCGGGCACCGACATCGATTTCGCGTTTCTTCTACTCACCGAGGTCGGCAAAGGCCCGTGGAGCGTGCTGGTCGACCTGAACTACCTGAACACGACGACCTCCAAGGTCGACCCGCGGCTGCCCCAGGTGGGCGCGGAGCTGGGCTTCGACGCACTCAACGTCGGCGGCACGATGGTCCGCAGACTGCTTCGGGGCGGCTGGGGTCGCGTCGACGTGCTCGGAGGGGTTCGCTACACCGACCTCGAGGTCGATCTCGACCTGCGATTTCCCGACGAGCGGGGGCTGACAGTGGCCTCGATCGGCCAGAGTTGGGCGTCGCCGATCATCGGCGCGCGTGGACGCCTCCATCTGCCCTGGCGGCTGTTTCTGCAGGGCTACGTCGACATCGGTGGGGCCGGGCTGGGGGCGGACTTTACCTGGCAGGGCTTTGCAGCGGCCGGGATCGGCTTTCGGAACATCGACATCCTCGTCGGCTACCGACACCTCTACAACGACTACGAAAACGAGGACGAGGATTTTGTCTGGGACGTCGGCAACGGCGGGCCCATCGGAGGCGTGTCGATCCATTTTTGAGGAGGCATCTATGGTGCGACTGATACGCCGACATCTTATAGGCTTCGCGGCAGCGCTGATGGTCACGAGCATGGTTGTGGCCCCGGCGGTTGCCCAGGACGAAACCCCCGAACAAACACAGGCGAGCAGCGACGAGAAGATCACGATCGAGCAGGTCGAGAACCCGCTGAGCAACATCGTGCGCATCCCCGTCGAATCACAGTACTTCTTTGGCAAGGGACCCAACGACCGTTTCGACTACCTGCTCGACTTTGCGCCGAGCTTTGCGACGCCGCTGGCCGGCCGGCTCGACTTAGTTCACCGAATCGCCGGCGGCTTTCGTTACGACGCCGGCATCGGCGAGCTGCCCGACCAGTCGGGACTGGTCGACACCCAGTACCAGGCCTTTCTGACGCCGCCGAAGGTCGGGCGCACCGTCTGGGCGGTGGGGCCCACATTGGTGTTCCCGACGGGGACCGACCCCCGGCTGACCACCGATAAGTGGTCGGCCGGACCGGCCGCCGCGGTGTTTCGGGCCGACGCGCCGTTCTTGTACGGCCTGCTGGCGACGAATATCTGGTCGTTTGCCGGCAACGACGCCCGCGAGGACGTCAACGCCTTTCGCCTGCAGACCTTCGCCTTTTGGAACCTGCCGGGTGGCTGGTTCGTGATGAATAACTCGCGTATCGCAGCTAACTGGAAGGCAGACCAAGGCGAGCGTTGGCTTGTGCCCGTCGGGCTCGGGGTTGGCCGTTTTGTGCTCGAAGACCTCTTTCCGTCGAATATCCGCTTGGAGGCCTACTACCGCGTCGAGCGTCCCCAGTTCGCGCCGCCCTGGGCGGTCCGCGTGCGCTTGGGCCTGATCTTGCCGCGGCTGGAACGCTGGTGAGCCGAGCTACACCCGCGGGCGTCGGTCGGCCTGCACGCCCTCGCTCTTCTCGGGCCTGGGCGGCGTCCA
>CAYLTX010000021.1:0-61300 GCA_964386725.1 uncultured Bradymonadales bacterium
GCAGATCGAGCAGATAAGCGAGGGCCGAGTCGTCTTCGAGCTTCCCTCGCACCTGATTGAAGCAGAACTCTTCGTCGAAGACCTGCCCTACCCCATCGACGCCATCCGATACGCCAAGATCGCACTCCAACTCGACGAAGCTCCGTCCACTGACGACCCGCATGACGCCGTCGTGCGGGTCGACGACGATAGCCCGCGCGTGCCGATGGTCCACACCTACCGATTTATCACCCGCGGCGAGCGCGCCGTGCAGGTGGTCGTCTCGACGCCAGAGCCGCTATATGACAATAATCGTGCGCTGGTCGATGAAGTACTCGACGCCCTGGAGGCCTCCCCGGAAGGCCAACCGGCCTCGAGTGGCAACTCCGCGGAGTAAGGCGTGCGCTTGGGAGCCCATCAGATTGTAGTGAAGCTGGCCGCCGCGGCGATTGCAACCGCATGCCTGACGGCCGCGTCCGCTGTATTGCTGCCTCAAACGGCCTTCGGCGAGCCGCCCCAATTTGGCATCGAGGTCGAGGCCGGCACCGGCGCCGGGCTGACCTCCTATTTGCGAAACGAGGTACGCACCGAGATCGACCGCACGCGCACCGATGAGCAGGGACGTTTTCTGCTCAGGCCTTTTTTGGCCGACCGCGACACCGGCCAGGCAACCTCGGTCGCCGCGCGTCTGGTCGCCTCGAATATCGTCGCCGGGCTCAGCCTGCGCTGGTTCGACCTGCCCTCCGACGAACTCCATCACGAGGGCAACCAACTGATCAGCCCAGACCGCCGCCGCCCCGACGGCTCGGTCGACGATAGCGGCGTCGACTACAGCCGCCTCGATCCGCCCGCTGAGGAACTCATCGCCGAGGACGAGCGCAACACGCTGCTGGTCTTCGGGCTCGACGCCGAATATCGCTTCATTTGGCCCACCGAGGCCGTCGACATCTTCGTGCCCGTGGGCGGCGGCCTCGTGCTCACCCACGTCAATCGCGACGCTGCGCCGTATCGGTTGGGATTGCAGGCATCGAGCGGTATCGGCATGAGCGTCGAGTTTTTGAGCGGCGTCTCGCTGGTGCTCTCCGGCCGCGCCCACGCGCTGGCCACCACCCATTACGGCCGCCGCGACGACAGCGCACGCCGCTCTGCAAATATCGACGAGTCCACCGAGGCCGCGTATTTCTCCACGCTGGTATACGCCACCGGCAATCTCGGCCTGCAATTCCGCATTCGATAATGTGAGTAATATGCGCGAATTACCTGACTTATCCGACGCACAGCTCGACGCCATCCGCGCCGACCTCGATGAGTTCAGCGACCGAGTCTACTGGCTCGTCCAACAGGTCCCGGCCGGCCACGTCGTCACCTACGGCCAGGTCGCGCTGCTCGCCGGCAGCCCGCGGGCGGCGCGCGCCGTCGGCACCCTGATGCGAAATAGCCTCGCCAACGGTGTGGAGCTGCCCTGGCACCGGGTCATCAACGCCTCGGGCGGCATCTCCTTCAAGGGCGACTTCGCCCGCGCCGAATTGCAGCGGCGCTTGCTCGACGAAGAGGGTGTGGTATTCGGCAACAATGGCAAGTGTGACCTCGAACAATACCGCTGGGACCCGGACGTCTTCTTCTGGGAAGCGGATGATGCAGCGACCGACTAGATAGGGAGTGGCACTTCGATGAAACGGCTGTTGGGTACATGGCGACCGGCTCTGCTCGTGGCGGGCGGGTTCATCTACTATCTGCTCTTCCTGGGCTTTCGCGGCACCGGCACAGACGGCATCGCCCTGCTCGAACGGCTCCACGGCGCCAATCGGGCGCTCATGGACGGCAAGTTCAGCGAGTTTCTCGCCAGCCCGCACCCGTTTATCGACGCCCTCTCGATTGGCGTCGCTGCCATCGGTGATAACCAACTCGCCACGTTCGGGATCGTCTCGGCGCTGGCCGTATCCCTGACGCTTCCGGCAATCTGGCGCATGACCGAGGCCGCCAGCGGCACGATCGGCGCGGCTCTGGCCACCGGCCTGTTCCTCGGGCTGCCCCCGGTCGCCGGCGCAGCGACGGCGGCCGGCGAGGCGGCGATCGTATTGGCGCTGTGGGTTTGGCTGCTTCGCCTGTCGACTCTGACCCACCAGAAATGGTGGACGACCACTCTGCTCGTTCTTGTGGCTGCGGCGCTCGCGCTGAGTTGGGCGCCGGTGGTGTTCTGGCTGCTCGGCTGGCTGATGGTCTATATCGTCGCGCGCAGCCTGGGGCGATCCCGCGACGATCAACACGCCGAGGGGATGCTCGCCTCGATGTCCGTGCCGGTCGGCGTCATCCTGGCGCCGCTGGCCGCCGTCGCCGTACCCAGCTTGCTCTTTGTCATCAACGGCGTGTCGGTGACCGACGGCTGGGGCATCTACCTCGACCATTCGTTATTTGCCGACTGGGCGCCGGTGGTCTTCACCGGCGAGACCTTCGCCGAGAGCCGCCCGCCGCTGTCCACCGGCTTCGCGTGGTTGACCTTCGAATACTCGCCGCATGTGGTCATCGCGGCCATCGCCGCGCTGGTATTACCGGCGACCGAGCAATTTGGCGCCTTCGCCGACGAGGACATCGAAAGCCCCGGCTTCGAGCTGCCGCGAAGCCTGTGCTTCCTGACACTGATCTTCGTGATGGCCCTGCCCTGGGCGCTTCGCACCGACTCGCTCGGCGGCGTGCCCACGATGCTCATGGCCGCGCCCATTCTGGCCATCTTGGCCGGGGCGATCTTTGCGACCCTGGTCCGCATCCCGCTGTCGCTACTCGAAGACCGCGGCACCTCGCGCCGCACCCGTCGCGCGATGCTGGTCGGGCTGTTCGGCATCTTCTTGCTGCCCGGCCTCGTCGAGACCGCCTTCGTCCACCCCTTTGAAGGCAGCTACTATAGCTGGTTTGCCGACTCGACCGACGGCGCCATCGAATCCGGCCACCCCGCGATGCGCGACGACGTGCTGCCCATTCGCGTCGCCCAATCGGCGGCCCGACGCGTCGAAGATGACCACGTCGAGCTCGGCGAATGGGCGCCTCACTTCGACGCCTACCTGCAACACGGATACGTCCCGCCGCTCACCCTCGCCGGCGACGACCAGCCGGCGCAGGCGCGCTTCTACGGCCGCGACGAGGTCGACATCGACGACTCGGAGCCGGCTAAACGGATCTCGTGGAGCGTTGAAGGTACGCCGATCTTTTTGCTCGATTTTCAGGAGTTGAGCGAGGGCCCTGCACGGTAGGTTTGAGGCGTGGAGGCGTAGAGGCGTGGAGGCGTGGAGGCGCCGAACCATTGCTTGCGTGGAGGCATGGTAGAGCACATGGAGCAGCTTTGAAGCATTGAAACTGCCCAACGGCGCCCAAGACCCCATCGTGCTTGTCTCGATGGTGAATGAGCTTGACCGCTAGATCGGAGGTTCGTCCCCCAAAGACCCCATCGAGCTTGCCTCGATGGTGAATGAGCTTGATAGCTAGAATCTGTGTAACCCGACTCGAATCAGTCACACCACTACCGCGCTGTGAGCCTAACCGGGCTATCTTTAGTTCTGAAAACCCGTGTACCCTCAACCTCAAGCGTTTCACCAAGCTCCTGCTCCCCTCGGCGCAAGCCATCGGCCGTTCCGACGAAGGATACAAAATCACCTTTTCCGAGAGGATGATCCAGGAAGTCTTTGTCGGCTCCACTCAACGCATATGTGTAATCATTATCAACTTTTCCGTTCACTCGAGCTCCCAAACTCTCGCCTTTCAAGACTACTTGCGAGCCAACTCGTACGGAAAATGCTCCTCGTCTGAATGCCGTAACTCTTGTTGGCGAGTGAATAGCGATACCGCCGACTGAGATCTTCAGGGGATTGCGAGGTTTCTTCCTGCTGCTCCACGATATGAACTCGGACTCCAGCATCCGATGCCGCACCAACTCGATCTGTTCGATACTACGCCTTGAGCATAAGTAGACACAGATGGCTGCAACGTTCGAGAGCGTGTTGGACAAGGCGACGCGACGAGGCGATGTCGCAGGCGCATCGTCGAGGAGCGGCAACGCAGTCCAGCGCGCTCTCGACGCGCAGGCGCGGTGTCTATTTGTGCTCAAGGCGTAATAAGGTGGTCATCACTACCATCCCAGGAAACCGCTTCGAATGAGGTGGCAAATAGTGTCTCCAGCTCCTGATGAAACTCACGTTTAGCATGCACGCGAAAGCCTCCATAAATAGGGAAACGCCCCGACAACTGCGTCCAGCAAATCCCTCCCGGAACTGGAGTTGAGATAGGCCCAGGCTCATATGAGTAGCCAACCGCCCAGTGGTAGTTATGGATCATCTTAGTATCCGCACGCGTGAGCCCCGTAGCGTGAATTGAAAGCCACTTTGTTCGACCTTTCCCACCCTATCATTTCTCGGATCTCAATTCAGTTCGAGCGCGTCGTCGAGCATGGAGTTAAGCAAGGTCGCTGAAAAGGCGGGCGCGCTGTGCGCGCCGCAAAGGTGAAGAGAGCAGGCAGCCTGGCTAGCTGCCAGGCTTTGCGTCCAACGGGCCAAGCCAGTTGGGCGCTACCTGCGAACTCCCTCGGCGGGGGCCTGCGGTCACCGCGCGAACGCAACAAGTGCGCCCTTGAAAAGCAGTTCGCGGCGAGCGAGAACTAAACCACTCCTACTCCGAAACCCGGAGTCTTGGCTTCGTCAGACCAGTGTCTGTCGGTTTGTCCTCAATCCATGTAGCGCTGCTACCTGTCAATCGGCCAAACCGACATCCATCTGGCCTGACTTTGCCAATTTATCCGGTTTCCGAAATAGGAGTGCTTTAGTGGCGTCGGTAGAACACGAAGAAGACTCTCGGAGCATCATTTTGCAACCTTTGGCGCGGCTCGAATATCAACGAATTATTGTCGGCTACCATGGGTGCGATGAAGACACTGCACACAAAATCTTGCTGGAGGGTGAACATTTAAAAGCGAGTAACAACGCCTTCGATTGGCTCGGGAAAGGCATTTACTTCTGGGAATTTGCTCCGCGAAGAGCTCTGGACTTTGCGATCGAGCAACGCGAGCGCGGCAAGTTAAAGGAACCCATGGTCGTCGGTGCATATATTAATCTTGGGCGTTGTTTTGACCTTACTGATGTCGAACACACTCGACAGCTAGGGTCGGCGTTTGAGGAATGGTCGGAGATTTTTGAGGAGACCGGGGCACAGATGCCCGAAAATCGAGCAGTACCCGGAGGCGACCCAGACTTTCTGCTTCGCGACCGCGATTGCGCGCTTTTGAACTGGTACTTGAGGGAATTGGACAAGGACGTAGGCGAAAAGTACCATTACCAGACCGTTCGCGGCGTCTTTCAGGAAGGCCCGGCGGCCTTTGACGGTTCAGGTATAAGAGAAAAGACCCACGTCCAGGTCGCCGTCAGAGACCCATCGTGTATCATCGGTTACTTTCTCCCAACTGCATTCTTTGCGGAGGTTGAGCATGAGTAGCAACGGCAACAAGGCATTCGCCTCTTATAACTATCGAGAGACGAAAGAATATGAGCGCCACGAGCAATTGCTGTGCAAGCTCCGTAAAATGTCAACCGAAGAGAAGCTCAAGACGCTTGTAGAAGCAGGCATCGTCAACGAGGAAGGCGAGTTGACGGAGCGTTATGGTGGAACGGCAACCGATACAAAAGATTGACTTCTGCCGTGATTGGCGGATGCGTCCGCCCATACAGAGAACCTCATGGACATCCGACCCATCCGCTCCGAAGAAGATTATGAAGCGGCCCTTCACACGATTGCGGAGCTCATGGAGGCTCAACCGGAAGTCGGCACCGATGACTTCGATCGCCTTGATGTTCTCGCGACGCTCGTGGAAGCGTACGAGCGCGAGAACTACCCGGTGGGTCCTGCCGACCCGGTGGGGGTCATCGAATACCACCTGGAGCGACTGGGATGGACGCAGGCCGAACTCGCTCGTCGAGCGAATATGCAGACGAGCCACCTGTCAGCGGTGCTCAATCAGCAGCGTTCCCTGAGCCTGAACCAGATCAAGAAGCTGAGCGTCGTTTTCGACATCCCCGCCGATCGGCTGATCGACACCGGCAGCGCGGACGTGCGCGCCCGAGCTTGAGCAACTTGGCCTAGAGCTCGCCTTCATCCCGCAACTTTTCAATTTCACCAGCACTCAAAGGGCCCTGCACGGTAGCTTTGAGGCATGGAGGCGTGGAGCCATGGAGCCAGGAGGCGTGGAAGCACCGAACCATTGCTTGCTTGGAGGCATGGTAGAGCACATGGAGCAGCTTTGAATCATTGAAACTGCCCAACGGCGCTCGCTTGAGTTTGACTGGAGGACAGTGACCCACAAAAGGCTGCCTCCATGCCCTCCAAGCCGCTCAATGTGCTCTTCCAAGCCTCCGTGAGAGCAATGTTCAACGCTTCCATGCTCCAGACCTCCACGCTTCCAAGCCTCCACGCTTCCAAGCCTCCACGCATCAGCTTGGCAACGCCTCAATTCCTGTGACGTGTCGTCATACCACGCCCTCGTCCCGCAACTCGTCAATCTCACCACCACTCAAACCCACCTCCCCAAGCACCTCGTCGGTATGCTCGCCGAGCGTCGGTGCGGGCGTGTGCCCGCGGTCTTTGGGGGTGAGCGGGGTGCGGGTTTGGTGGACGCCGGCGAGGGTGAAGAACATCTGGCGGGCCTGGAAGAGCTCGTCTTCGAGGGCTTCGGCGGGTGAGCGGACCGGTTCGACGCAGACGTCGACCTCGGCGAAAACGCTCAACCACTCCTTTAGGGTTTTCTCACCCAATACTTCAGCCACCTTCTGGCGGGTCTTGTCGCCCTGCTCCCCTTTGGACATGCCGTCGCCGGCGAGCTCCGGGGCGCCGATGGCCTGCACGAAGCCCATCCAGAATTTCGGCTCGAGCGGGCCGACGGCGAGGTGCTCGCCGTCTTTGGTTTCGTAGACGTTGTAGCAAGGCAGACCACCGGTGAGCATGCCCTCGCCGCGCTCCTGGGGCTGGCCGGCGGACAAGGCGGAGTGCACCGGCAGGTGCAGGCTCATGGCGCCCTCGGTCATGCTGATGTCGACGTGGGAGCCCTGGCCTGTGCGCTCGCGTGAATACAGCGCGCCGAGGATGCCCAGCGCGGCGTAGAGCGCGCCGCCGGCGATGTCGGCGACCTGGAAGCCGGGCACGACCGGCGACTCGCCGGAGCGGCCGTTTTGGTCGAGCAGGCCCGCTCGGGCGACGTAGTTGAGATCGTGGCCGGCGCGCGTTCGCATCGGCCCGGTCTGGCCGTAGCCCGAAATCGAGCAAAAGATGAGGCCCTCGTTGATCTCGGAGAGCGTCTCGTAGTCCAAGCCGAGTCTGTCCATCACACCCGGGCGAAACGACTCGACGAGCACGTCGGCCTCCCCCACCAATTCCCCGATGATCTCGACGGCCCGCTCGTCTTTGAGGTCGAGCGTCAGCGAGCGCTTATTGCGGTTGAGCCCCGCAAAAAAGGCGCCATACTCACCGTGAGCATCGGTCATCGGCGGATAATAGCGCGCATAATCGCCGCCCGACGGCGACTCGATCTTGAGCACGTCGGCGCCCATATCGCCCAAGAGCAACGTACAAAATGGCCCCGGCAACAGCCGCGACAGGTCGAGCACTTTCAAATCTTCGAGCCACAACTGGTCGTTCTGCATTGCCTTTCTCCCGCACATTGCTCGGTCCCATAAAAAAAGGCGCACCCGATTTGAGTGCGCCTTCATCGAAATCGCTGGCGCGATTTAGCCCATGAAGCTTTGCAGTTTCATGGCCAGGCCCATATCGCCCTGGATTTTGATCTTGCCCATCATGAACGCCTGCGGCCCGGGCAGCTTGCCCTCCCACATGTCGATGAAGTCGCCGTCCTTCATCTCGATGACCACGTCGGCGTCGTCGGCTTCGCCTTCGCTGACGTAATCGGTGTCTTTGGTGAAGTCGACGGTCCAAGATCCGCCGTCGTCGCCAGTAATATTGAACTGGTAGACCGAGTCGATGTCCTGAATCTTGTCGTTATCTTCGAGCTTGGTGGGGAGCGTCTCGCTAAAAATCTCTTGTGCCGTCGCCATCTTTTCAGCTCCGTATGAGTTGGGTGGTTGTTAGCAAACACTAACTAAAGTATGGCAAACTGCTATCACGTCGGTCGCGGCGTCGCAAGCCATAATCGCACGACAGGCAGGCCAGCCTCTTGCGACAAGCTGTACACGAACGGTACAACGTCACTCAACTGAAACGCATCACCTTCCGACTTCGAGGCTGATCGTGGGAAAAGAGCCGAGTGCAGACGAGTTTCACGTACTGGTGGCACATAAGAAGAGCTCTTACGACAAATATGTGCTCGAGCAGCACGACGAGTCGATCGCTCAACTGGTCTCGGAGGGTCACATCAGCGTGCGCTCGCTGAAAAGGTCGCATAAGGCGCATACCCAGAGCCTGACTGAGATCTGCGAGCACCTGAGTTCACAGGGCATCAGCTTCGATCGGATGTATCGCGGCGACGTAACCGATACCAGCGGCTACGATCTTGCGATCACAGTCGGCGGCGACGGCACCGTGCTCGATCTATCGCATCGCATCACCGACACGCCATTGCTGGCGATCAACTCCGATCCACAATCGAGCATCGGCTATTTTTGCGCCGGCACGGCCGCCGACTTTCCCGATCTACTCGAGCGCACTCTGGAAGATCGGTGGGAGCCGTTTCATCTGCGCCGCTTTCGCACGCGCATCAACGACGAGACCATCAGCGTCCCGGTGCTCAACGACGTGCTGATCACCCACTCGAACCCGGCAGCGGTCTCCCATTATTTGCTGACCATCGACGCCAACGAGCCCGAAGAGCAAAAGTCGAGCGGCATCTGGATCTCGACGCCCGCCGGCTCCACGGCCGCCATTCGCTCGGCAGGCGGCTACGTCATGCCGCTGGACAGCCGCACGCTGCAATACCTGGTACGCGAGCCCTACCCCCTTCGCTCGACCTCCTACCACTTCTTGAAGGGAATCCGCCCGCTCGACGAGCGCTTCGAGGTGATCTCGAAGATGCACGACGGGCGCGTCTTCGTCGACGGCCCGCACCTGAGCTACCCATTTTCGATCGGCGACGTCGTCCGCATCGACGCCAACGCCCCCGAGTTGACCATCTACGGCCTCGACGAACGCCGCCGCACCGCGGAGTGAACTGCGGGCTTGGGGTACTGCGGGCTTGAGGTACTGCGGGCTTGAGGCTTGGGGCTTGGGGCTTGGGGCTTGAACTGCAGGCCGCAGGGACGGTCGTAATTGCTCAGCGCCTCAGCGCCTCACCTGGACCCCTGGACCCCTGGACCCCTGAACCCCTGACACACAGAAATTTCTTGTCCCGTCGCGCCAACGTGATAGGTTGGCCGATGCCCATGGAGGGCGGCGGATGTAGGATAAACACTTCAACCCACGTCACTTGTCGGACCCGGACTCATGAGTCGAAATCGAGCGAGCAAAAACGCAGGGAGCAAGTTCAAGCGGCTGCTCGGATGGACGGTCTTGATTGCCATCGTCTTCAGCGCGGGTTTGATCACCGGCGAGCGCCTCGTGCGCCGTCAGGCGCTGTCGCCGTTGGTGTCGGTGACTGGCCAGGTCGACTCCGCAGATGGCCAGACCCAGGACGGCGAGGCCGAGGCGGAGGCCGACGCGGACGAGCCGACCTCTTTTGCCTTCTTCGATCAACTCACGCGCAAAGACGGCGTCTCGCTCTCGGCCAACCGAAAGACCAAAGACAAGACCGAGAAGCCGGCCCCCGAACCCGCGACGGCTGATGAGAAGGCCGAAGAGAAGCCCGAACCGAAAGAGGCTGCACCCGAGAAGAAAGCGCCCGCCCCGGAGTCGGCCGAAACTGAGCCTGAAGCCAAGCCCGCCGAAGCCGACGGCACCGGTGACACCGAGGAGGCCAACGCCGCACGCTATACGCTGCAGGTCGCCTCGCATCCGAATATGGACAGCGCACGAAGCCACATGGAAAAGCTGCGCAAGATGGGCCTCGAGCCGCATGTGGTCGCCGGCGACATCCCCGGCAAAGGTAAGTTCTACCGAGTCCGCGTGGGCAAATTCCAGTCGATGGACGAAGCCCGCTCCTTCCAGTCCGACCTGACCCGCAAGAACAGCCTCTCCACCTTCGTAAGCCCCCTGTAAAGCCAAAAGCAACTGCGCTCACCACAGAGGGCGCAGAGGACACAGAGAAATAAAAGTCTAACTCTTTTACCTCTGTGCTCTCTGTGAACTCTGTGGTGAGTGTCTTTTTATGCGCCGAATTTTTTGAGGCGGCCGGCTTCGGCGAGCGCCAGCGCGAGGAGTTCGCGTGAGGCGCGGCGGCCGAGCGTGCCCTTGAGGCATTCGCGTTCGGTGTAGGCGGCGGCGTTGCCGCCCAGGGCGTGCTTCGACCACATGGCGGTGGGAATCGGGTGATGGGAGTGATCGCCGAGCACGCTCGGCGTGCAGTGGTCGCCGGTGACGACGACCACGTCGAAGCCGAGGCTGCGGGCGCGTTCGAAGAGTTCGTCGCAGCGCTCGAAGATGTCGACCTTGGCGTCGAAGTCGCCCTTATGCGACACGCTGTCGGTCTCTTTGATGTGCAGGTAGAAGAAGTCGTATTTATCGAAGTTGGCCTCCAGAACGTCGACCTCCTTGGCGTGCTCCATGCCGTCCACCTCGAGCACGTCCATGCCCACCAATCGGGCGATGCCCCGGTACATCGGATAGGTGGCGATCGCGGCCGACTCGAGCCCGTATAATTCACCAAATGTCGGGATATGCGGCGCCGTGCCGATGCCGCGCAACAGCACGGTATTGGCCTGCGGCTCGCCCTCGAGCACCTCGGTCGCCTGGCGCACGAAGTCGTTGACCAGATCGGCAGAATGTTCGGCCTCGGGACGCTCGGCGCGCACCTCCTTGGGCGACAGCCCGGAGCGCTGCGGATCGGCGTCGGTCAGCCCTCCGGCCAGATCGGCGCCGCGAATCACCACGGCGAAGCGATGCTCCTTGCCCGGGAAGACATAGACTTCGTAGCCCTCCAGTTCGACGTCTGCGCTGAGCGCGCGCGAGACCTTGTCGCTCAATTCGGTGGCGATGTTATTTGCCCGTCGGTCGCTGACCACCAGACGGTCGCCGACCTGATCGAGGGTGGCGTAGTTGCCGCGCATCGCCAGGTCTGAGGGGCGCAATTCGAAGTCGTCGATGGCCTCGCCGCGGTGGTAGCAGGTCTCGGCGCCCAAGACCTCGAGCACGCCGCGCGGCAGGTCGAAGTGCTCGACCGGGTAGCCGAATAGCGACAGGTGGCCCGGCCCGCTGCCCGGCGTCACGCCGGCGCCATAGGGCTCGAAGCCGCCGCAGGCCGCACTTTGGGCGAATGCGTCGAGGCGGGGTATCCGGGCCGTCTCGAGCTCGGTCTTTCCGGTCTCCGGGTGCGGCAGGCCGCCGACTCCGTCGAAGACCCAGAACAAGATCTTCGAATCATTTGCAAAACAGAGATCGCTTAAGAGACGCAGTCTATCCATGACGGGCCTAACGATAGGAGCAATAGGAGTGGGATGGAGGCAATGAGCCTGGAAACGACAAGTGTCGAAGCAGAATTCGAAATCTACTTAGAAGGTCGACTCTGAGGCATTCTCGGAAAGTCGACCGTCGCGGAGCTCCTCGATGCGATTTCGACGCAGCTGGGCCTTTTCGTTATCCGGTTCGATCTCGAGGACCCGCTGGATGGAGTCCAGCGCCTCGGTCCACTGCGAGCGCCGCTCGGCGAGCTCGGACTGCTTCATGAACAGCGGGATAGCGTGGGCGAGCTTATACTCGGGCATGATGCGTTTGCGATAGGCGTGGCGCTTTTCACGTTCGGCGAGCACCTCATAGGCACGCTCGATTCGCTGTCGGATCTCGCCGACGCGTTCGTGAACCTCCTCCTCCATCGCCTCGGGCACCTCGTCGGGGTTAAATTGCTCGGTCAACTCCCCAAATGCCTTCTCGATGACCTCATCGTAGCTCGACCAGTGTACGTTGAGCACCTCGAAGTAGCTGGCCTTATGCACGCTCAGGTATTTGACGGTGACATTCTCGCGGAACCGCTCACGCACGATCGTCTGGTGTAGCGAGGTGTCGAAGCGCAGCACCCCCATGCGGTGCAGCGCGTACACCGCGGCGAAGGTCTCCGCCGGAGATAGGTTGCTCTCGGTGAACACCTCTCGAAGCCGGCGCCGGCCGGACATGATCCGCTCGATGAGCCGACTGTGCTGTACATTCAGGACGACGCGCTCGAGCCGGTCGCGGTCGGTCGGCGCGACCTCCGGATAGGCGTCGAGGTGGTCGGCGACCAGCTCGTCTCGCTCGTCGCTCTCCAGGAGCTTGAGCCGCTCGAAGAGCCGCTGGTAGATGATCCGCTCGACGGGAACGTGTACTCGCAGCGGCGGCGCCGGCAGATAGCCCGCCGGGAGATTCTCGCCCGAGTAGACCCGCACGTTACCCTCCTTGGTCTCGCACATCTGACGGGTCAAATAGGTCAACCGGCCGGCGATGGCGTGGCGGATGCGGTCGTGGTCGAGGATCTCGAGCTCGAGCAGACTGCGCTCGAAGGTGGTGTCGTTCTCTTCGGCGTGAGCGGCGGCCATAGCCAGTTGCTGATCGTCGATGCGGTCGGCCATGTGTAGCATCGGGCCGAGCTCCTCGCGCGGACTTCTGGGCTTGCGGGTCACATCGACGGTCAATCCGCCGTCGAAGTAGACCTGACGCGCGCAGTCGTCATCGTCGAGCTCCAACACGCCCGTAAATCCGCTGCCGGATAACTGCAACAGCACGTCGACCATCCGCTCACCGGCGAGGGTTTCGACGCGGTCGGGGTCGGTGGCCGGCTCGATCCAAGACGCCGGAGGACCAAAGGTCTTTCCCGCCCATGGGTCCTCTCGCAGCGCTCGCTGCGTGGAGGTGAGCACCTGCAGGTCCGGATCGGTCAGCTCGACCTCGCGGCGCACCGAGAAGTCGCCGCGACCCTTCTTGGGGATCAACGCACCGAGCACCACGCTCGAGCTCGGGCGCTTGTGGCGTACAAACGCGCTCGCGTCCTGCTCCTCGGTATCCGAATCGCCAGATCCACGCCGGTTTATGCGAAGCTGCGGGCGGCCCTGGATGGTATTTTGCGCACCACCGTCTTGCTCGAGATGGGCGGTGTCGATCTCCTGAGTGTCGGGGTGCGACTCCTCGGATGGCTCGAGGGCGGCCGGTCCGGGATCCAACTCCAGGTGGCTGCGATGATCCTTCAAGACCGTCTCGAGGGCAGCGCGGTCCTCGCGCTTTAGCTGCGAAACTTCCACCGCAGTGCCGCCAGCCGAGGCATGAACCACCCTGCCCTGGGTTTCGACCGAAAGATGGGATTGGGGCAATTCGATATCGACGGCGACCAGGTCGTTGAGCTGCGGCGGCGTGTCGAAGGCGATGAGGAGCGCGCCCACTTCCAGCGCCTGATGGAGCATGCTGGCCACATCCGCGGGAGCCTCGGCGCGAAGAAGCACACGGCACTCGCCAGCGTCCCGGGTGGTCCGTTCGGGCACCACCGCCTTAGAGATGCGATTTGTGATATTATTCGTCCAGCTATTCGCCGTTTCGGGCATCGGGGCGGACTGGCTATCGGTCGGCGCGGCGTTCAGCTCTTCAGACATCGCGGCGAGCACCGCCGCCACTTCGCCGGACGCCATCCCCTCGAACTCGGAGGTGATAAGTGCGCGAAGTCGGTCGCGAAGTGCCTGTCTTTTTTTATCGGTCATCTCACCGGTCATATGCGTGCGTTCCTGACCCGATCGGTGCGGGTAATAGCCCCAGGGGGCTCTAGTCTACCAGTCTACGCGCCAAACAGTGCTCGTGACAAATGCAGACGGGCGGATTCCCGCAAACTTACGAGCTCGGCTCCGGCTCCGGCTCCCGGTCGACGGATTCCGGCTCCGGTTCCGGCTCCGGTTCCGGTTCCGGTTCCGGTTCCGGCTCCCGGTCGACGGATTCCGGTTCCGGTTCCGGTTCCGGTTCCGGTTCCGGCTCGTCGACCTCCGGCGGCGTCGGCAGAAAATTGCCCAGCACGCCGGCAAAAGCCGGTCGTGCGCCCTCGCCGGTATAAAACGGGGTCTGTCGGTAGTAATTGATGATGTCCGGGAGGATCACCTTGATCGCGCCGGCAATCGGGATGGCCAGCAAGATACCCAGCAGACCGGCGAGCTCGCCGCCGAGCAGTAGCACGATGATCACCGTCACGGGGCTCAAGCCGACCTTTTCGCCGACGATACGCGGCGTGATCCAATATCCCTCGAGCACTTGGGTGACCACGAAGACTGCGCCCACCCCGAGCACCGAGCCGATGCCCGCCCACTCGAGCAAGACGACGAATCCGGCCAAAATGACGCCGATGAGCACGCCGAAATAGGGGATGATATTGAGCAACCCGGTGATCAGACCGATGGCGATTCCACTGGTGACGTCGATTCCGGTCAGGCCAAAGACGACGCCGAGGCCGATGGCGTACATGACCGCGAGGATGCCGGCGACCTGCAATTGGCCTCGGAACCACTCGCCGACCACCCCGTCGACGAGTTCCAGACGGTCCAGGAGGAACTCCTTGCGGTAGGCGGGGAGCAGCTCGCAGACCTTCGCTTTCATCGCGTCGAAATCGCGCAGAAAATAAAAGCTAAAAACCGGGATCATCACCAGGTTGAGCAGGCTGACGGCAATGGCACCGGTGCGAGAGGCCGCGTCCCTGACCCACTCTCCGATGCGCTGCAGGACTCCCGGGGCGGCCTCCTTGATGTCTGCGCCGTACGTCGCTACGGCGTCATCGAGCGTCGGGGGCAGCTCGTAGTTGAAGGTCTTCTCGACCCACGGCAGGGTGCGATTTTGGGCCAGGTCGACTAATTGCGGCGCCTTGTCGACGATATTTCCAAGTTGGCGAGCGATCGTCGGGTATAAAAAGAGCGCGACGCCGCCCAAAATCGTCAGACCGGCGGCCAAAAAGATAAGAATACCCACCGTGCGATTGACCCCGCGCGCTTCGAACCAGTCGATGCCCGGATCCAGGAGGTAGGCAATCAGGAGGCTGATAAATAGCGGGAAGAGTACCGAGCTCAACGAATCGAGCATCCAGAGACCCGCCGCGGCGATCAGCCCGAAGAAGAGCAACTTGGCGAGCAAAAAGAGGTATCGCGTGTAGTGGCTCCATTGAGTTTCAGGACTCATCTGCCAGCGCCCACCGGCGTCATCGCCCGACTCTGGATGAGTGCCAGAATATTCGCTGGGGTCTTTGCTCGACGGCTCGCTCATCTTGCATGCTCTCCGGCCTTATCGAAATGTGGACTCGTCGTCGATGACGACCTGGAACTCGGTGAGCCGATCGGCGCTGGCTGATTGCCGCGTCGACAGTGAAAATTCCTCGAATGACTCACTACTGAGCGCCCGCAGGACGTATTCGAACGTGTCTTCGGAGTCCTCTTTGCCGGGGTTGATCTCCAAGGCCAACACACCCTCGGACGCCCAGCGCACGGCGACGGCCTCGACGGGGTCGAGGTCCTCCAGGAAATTCATGACCGTCTGCAGGACGCGCGCGTTCTCGGGATTTCGCAGCCCGATCATCGGCTCGTCGGTGCTCACACCGACCGGCCCCGGCCCACGCATCAACGTGCTCGACAGGAGCGCTACGAGGCCGTCGGTCGTCTCGCGACGCGCCCTGTCCAGCGCATCGTCGGGTTGGGGAGCGAACGCCTCGCGCTCGAGCGTAAATCGATGCAGCGGCGTGGTCTCGCCGGATTCGGCCGAGACCAGGCTCACGTCGACCGAAGCGGCGACCCGATCGAGTCCGAGCACGCCGATGCCGGGTTGTCGCTCGTAGGACACCGTACCCACGATGACCCGCCGCGCTCCCAGAAGCGAGCCGAGGGTGGCCGCATTGGCCAAAGAAAGCGACGGCATGCGGTAGATCTTGCTGATGCGCTGGTCGCCCGAGAGTCCGACCAGATCGACGCCTGCTTCAGTCAGGCCCGAGCGGAGCCGTTCGTCCGACTCCGTCCATTGGGGCGACGAGGGGTCGACCCACCAGTAGCGCTTTGTGGGGCTCTCGCCCTCCTCGAGGACCACCTCTTCGGTGATCAGAAGCAGCACCTCGCGCGCGGTCGGCGGGACGTCGTTGGATTGGGCGAAAACTGTCGTGGCGGTGGTCGTCACCAGCAGAAGACCGGTGACGAGCGCGACCGCTATACGGGATATCGAGGAGAACATCGAAGACCTCGGTCAGGAGACGTCTGCCAGTGTATGACAAAACGGCCGGATTGGCCAAAAAAGAAGCGCCACTCTTCCATCGATCGCCGGCAGTCACTATTCGCACCGCCTCCAGGCAACTCGCGCCGCACCTGAGTTCACTACATGAACAAAGAGGCGCTCCCCAAACCGCTCGTCGAGGACATCACCGAGGCCCCCGTGTCTCCCCGGATGTATCCTTTGCGCCCGAGCCATCTTCGAAGACGGCCAGGCACCTTTGGCCGCTAAATCCACCGCCGAGATCGCCCTTTTAACAGAACCACGCCCCCCAGCACCAACAAGGGCCAGACTGGCCTTTCACTGCCCGTCGCGGTGCAGGAGCAACCACCCGCGGTGGCCTCTGGGTCAACCGGGGCGTCCGACCCTTCACCGCCTGCATCCCCGTAGCCGCCGTCTCGCTCATGACCGCCATCGCTCGGTTGACAGTCACTCACCGTGCACGAGTCGTGAAGAACACCATCGATACACGAGGTGATTCCAGTTGCGACGCAATCCCCCGAACCGCATGTCGACTTCTCAGGCGCGTATTCCTCATCAATCGTACCGTCGCAGTCGTCATCGACTCCGTCGCAGGTCCTATCTTGGCTATCCAGCGATTCACCGGGTTGGCACGAGCTTACGACTTGCCCATCCTCACACGTACCGGTTCCGGTCCGCGCGCAAGCGCCGTCACCGCATTGGAGCGTAATTGGGATAAAGTCGTCGTCTGCAGTACCGTCACAGTCCTCATCGATCCCATTGCAGTTATCGTCAGGACCTCGGGGAGTGCACACCTCGGTCGACCCGACCGAGGTGAGCAGCAGCGGAAGAAACTCGGCGCCCCCGGTGGGAACTGTCACGTTGCTGCCATCATAAACGCCTGAAGCGCGCGGAGATCCAAAGGCGTCTTTGACGTCGCGGATGGTATACTCAGCCCCGTCAGTGAGTACCTCCGACAAATCCACACTCACCTGTTGCTCGAGGCCCCAATTATAGACGGCCAGATGTGCTCGTCCGACCTCATAGTCATTTGAGAAGACGATCACCTTGGTCGTGCTCGGGAAAGGCACCACCTGTGAATTGGCGTCAAAGGTTCGACCCGCGTTTGCGGTCACGGTTTGCCATGTCGGCAGATCGTCTGCAGTGGCGTGCGTGTCATTGGCCTGAATTTCTGCACGGAAGGGTTCTGAGTAGATATTCTCGTCAACCTGATCGGATGTCGGAATCGCCGGTACACCCTCCTGTCTGCCTTCGCTTGTGTACGCGGAGGTCCGCGCCATGAAGAGACTGTTGCCACTTTCGGAATAGATCTCATTGGAGCTGAAGATATTGGGCGCCTTGGGGGTGTATCTCTCTTCGCCCGTGCCCCACCACCACTGCTGTTGGATGGCTCCCCGTCCGAGGTAGTTCTGGGTAAACTCGACCTGGGTCGGTCGCCTATAGCCGAAACGCGGCACCACGTCATAAAAGGCATTGCCTCTCACCACCTCCCGATCGGTCGGCAAGCCGTAGCCACCGATCAAAAAACGGCCGTCCGCGAAGATATTGTCCTCCAAATGAAACCCTTGAATGCGCGCAGCCGTGGAATAAGCGTGGAATAGAAAACAGTCTTGCTGCGCCCCTTGGCTCAAATTGCAGGATTGTGGCGGTGCGTCCAAAAAGACGTTGCCTGCAAAATATTTATAGCCGTGGTCGTCAAACGTGTTTTGGGGATAAACGAGGTGACTACGCTGCACCCCTGGCGTTTCTGTTCCGCCATAGATGATATTGCCATAGGCGACGACCCCGGTGTAGCCATCGGGCATCGCAAGGGGACTGCCCGCGACGTCATGGACGACATTATTGATGGCACGTACATGGTCAGCCTCGAGAGAAATACCCGGATTACCCGGCGTCAGATCCGGATCACTCACTTCGACGCCCCACAGCCAGTTGTAGTCGGCCGTCATCTCGACATAGCCTCGAAAATGAACGTGCTCGTCTGGAACCGCTCGGAAGACAATCGGGTGGTCGGCCGTGCCAGCTTTTGAGAGCTCCACACCGGAGTCTGCCGAATAGGTCCCGCCGGTCAACCAGTACAGATCTCCGGGCATAGCTTGTTCGAGGGCCGCAGAAAGACTCATGGGATTCTGCTCATCGACACCGTTGCCCGTGCCGTTGGACGAGACGTAAAACTCCCGAAGTGGCGAGAAGTCCGAATCCCACGCATAGCGATTGTCCACGGTCACGGAGAGGGATCGCGCGACCGCTTGGTTTCCCGAAGAGTCCGTCGCGCGCGCCGAAAGCCGGTGCACTCCGTTATTTGCGGTGGCTGTGTTCCACGCGATCGTGAAAGGGGGTTCGGTGACCGGCTCCCCCAGAGCAACATCATCAAGCAAGAATTGGACTGACCCCACCTCGAAATTGTCAGTCGCCTTGGCGCTCACCAGCACCGCATTGGCCAGGCGGGTGGATTCGTCCGGCAAAACCATCTGTACTTGGGGCGGCATCTGATCGCCCGCGGCATTGTTGACCTCGACAAAGACCTCGTTCGATGACGTGGTGTTTCCGGAAGGGTCCGTGGCCACCGCAGTCAGGGCGTGGATGCCGTCAGCAACCGTGTTTGTGTCCCACATGACTGTGAAGGGGGAAACAAGGTCATCTGTCGTCGCCGTGCCCAGGCCGACTGTATCGGCCTGGAAGCGCACATCGGCAACGCGGATATCATCCGTTGCCGTGGCTGAGAGCAGAACCGTACCAGACAAGGCCGACGGATGGGGCGGACGCATCTGCACGGTTGGGGGAGTGGTGTCTTCGGTAGCTATCGCGGAAATGTCAATCACCTGGAAATTGCCCCGGCTATTACTCCAAGAAGCGACATAGGCGTAATCGTTTGAGGCCACAATGCCGGAGACCTTCGCTTCAATGTCGAAGCTTTCCAGCGCGAGAGCATTTTCAGGAGTGGATACCTCGAAGGCGGTGAGACCCGAGGCGCCGGAGCCGGCCAAGACGAACTGTCCCACCGGATAGGTCGCCGTCACTCGCTGTCCTTGAACGAATGTTTTCGTTGTGGATGGAGAGCTCGGAGTGCTGATATCGACAATTGCAAAATCTGCCCGTTCGGAGCCATCATACACGCCCACATAGGCGTGGTCCTCAATCACGCTTACGGACAGTCCCGAAATCGCCGCGCTGATGCCCAACTCGGCAATCAATGCGGGGGAGGTGGGGTCGGATATATCGATCACCGAAAAGGCATTCCGGTTGTCAAATCCAGCGCCTCGAGCAACATAGGCATGGTTCTGGTCTAAGGCGATCGAGTAGATGGAGTAAGAGTTTCTGTCGATAGCGCCTGTGTCGATGCCACCGATTTCTATGGGGTCGGCCGGATTCCCCAGATCAATGACTCTGAACTCATTGAGCGTGCCGTTGGGGCCATCACTCTCCGTGCCCACGTACGCGTAGCTCCCCGAAATCGCGATATCATGGACCGCGGCACCGAGCGCGAGTGAACCGATTTGATTGGGTTGCTCAGCATTTGAAACGTCCAACACCGTGAGTTCATCGTCGGATCCGACCACCAAAAGGTTGTTGTGGAAGGCCAGCGTGTCCGCTCTCAACGAGAGTTGATGCGCCACGGCCGGATTTGAAGGATCGCCGACGTCGACGACATACAGTTCCCCGTTCGGGTGACCGGCGTATACGTAGGGATGGTTAACCGCGACGGAGTTCACGTCGCCGCCGTTGCCGAGTTGCAGATAGCCAACTCGTTCCAGCGGCGGCGAGAGCGCCCATGCAGAGGCAGAACCGAGGGACAGGAGAGCAAACAAACATATTTTGCATAGAATCTTGGCGTACCGAAGCATTGTATTCTCCTTCTGGCCTACCTGCGAAACGGCTTCAGTCCCCTGCGCGATCGTTTGAGCCCGAAGACTGCCCAAGTGGACTAAAAATGCCATCGAACCGGCTTGGCATCTGGTTGGTCGGGGTTGCGACTCAATTTATTAGGTTCAGATGGCCAAACATACTCGGATTCGCGGCCCGATTGCAACGGCTCTCCACGAACCGCTTGTCGACACCTGACTCGAGCACTGAGCGAAGTCGAACGTGAGCGCAAACCCGAAGCGCCCCGACACCTCGAAAGCACAAAAACGCCCCGAGCAGATACCAAGAATCCACTCGAGGCGCTAAAGACGTATTCCTACTCGACCAATCTACTTTCGTGAGCGCTCGAGCCTCACCTCCAACCGGAGACCTACTCCCATTCGATAGTCGCCGGAGGCTTGCTCGACACGTCGTAGACCACGCGGTTGACGCCCTTGACCTGGTTGATGATCTGGTCGCTCATCCGCCCCAGAAAATCCATGGGCAGGTGGGCGCGATCGGCGGTCATGCCGTCGCGGCTGGTCACCGCGCGAATGGCGACGACCTGGTCGTAGGTGCGCTTGTCGCCCATGACGCCGACGGTGCGGACCGGCAGCAGCACGGTGAACGCCTGCCAGACGTTGTCGTAGTGGCCTTCGTTGCGAAGACCCTCGATGAAGATGCGGTCGGAGGCGCGCACCACCTCGAGTCGCTCGCGGGTGATATCGCCGATGATGCGAATGGCCAGCCCCGGGCCCGGAAACGGGTGGCGGTCGACCATGTCGGCCGGCAGGCCCAATGTGCGCCCGAGAACGCGCACTTCGTCTTTGAAGAGCTCGCGAAGCGGCTCGATGAGCTCGAAGTCGAGCTCTTCGGGGAGTCCGCCCACGTTGTGGTGCGATTTGATGGTCGCCGACGGGCCGCGCACGCTGACCGACTCGATGACGTCCGGGTAGAGCGTGCCCTGGGCCAAGTACTTGGCGTTGGGGATGTCCTTGGCGACCGAGTCGAAGACGTCGATGAAGGTCTTTCCGATGATCTTTCGCTTCTTTTCGGGATCTTCGACGCCTTCGAGCGCGTCGATGAAGCGATCTTGGGCCTCGACCACGCGAAGATCGACGCCGAAATGGTCCTCGAAGACGGTGCGGACCTTCTCGGTCTCCTTGTGGCGCATCAGGCCGTTGTCGACGTACACGCAGGTCAGCCGGTCGCCGATTGCCTTGTGCAGAATAGCGGCGACTACAGACGAGTCGACCCCTCCGGACAGCCCGCAGATGACCCGCTCGTCGTCGCCGACCTGCGATCGAATCTGGTCGAGATGCGTCTCCAGAAAGTTCGACATATTCCAGTCGTCCTTGCAGCCGCATACGTGGAAGGCGAAGTTCTCGAGCAGCGTCTCGCCCTGCTCTGTATGGGAGACCTCGGGGTGGAATTGTAGGCCGAAGAAGCCGCGCTCGGTGTCGGCCATGGCCGCCAGGAGCCCGTTTTCAGTCGACGCCGCGCGTACGAAAGGCGCGGGCACCTCTTTGACCGAATCGCCGTGGCTCATCCACACGTCGAGCTTCTCGCCGGCGTCAAAGCCGTGGAAGAGCCCGACCGGCTCGTCGATCTCGATGGTCGTGCGCCCGTACTCGCGCACCTCGGCCGGCTCGACTTCGCCGCCGTGCGCGTGCGCCAACAGTTGCATGCCGTAGCAAATGCCGAGCACCGGCAGCTCGAGCTCGAGCAAGCCGCCGTCGATCTGAGGGGCACCCTCGATGCTCACGCTGCCCGGTCCTCCCGACAACACGACACCCTTTGCGGGCGCCTCGCCCTCTTCGATAAACGCCGCGACGCGCTCGTCGTTACACGGCCACACCTCGCAATAAACACCCATCTCGCGGATACGTCGGGCGATGAGCAGCGTGTATTGGCTGCCGTAGTCGAGGATCAGAATACCGGAGGTTAATTCGCTCATTTTCTGATTCGTTGTGGTGTTTTGATTATTGATAACATCTGGTTTTTTGGCTTGGTTGCCTTTTGGGCAGCCTTGCTCGGTCGCGCGTTCTGCGAGTTGCTGCAGCTTTTGGGTTCTCGGTTTCTTGGTTTCTTGGCTTGGTTGCCTGTTGGGCGGCTTTGCTCAATCGTGGTTTTCCAAAGTTGCTGTAGCTTTCGGTTCTTGGTTTCTTGCTTGTCGAGAGCTTCGCCACAACAAAATCCTCAACCAAGAAACCCCCAACCCAAAACCTCCGCCAGGCGATCTTTTCTCAGGCAAGCACCCAACCCCAACCACGCTGCCAAACCAAGAACCCCTCAACCCAAAACCTCCGCCAGGCAACCTTCTTCCAGCCAACTGCCAGCCCCAACGAAGCTCCCAAACCAAGAAACCCTCAACCAAGAAACCCTCAACCACGCTTATAATTCGGCGCTTCCTGCGTGATAATCACATCGTGGACGTGGCTCTCGCGAAGGCCCGCATTGGTGATGCGCACGAATTGAGCCTCTTCGCGCAGCGCGTCGATATTGGGGCATCCGGCGTAGCCCATGCCGCTTCTTAGGCCGCCGATAAGCTGGAAGATATTGGCCGACAGCGAGCCGCGATACGGCACCCTGCCCTCGATCCCCTCGGGGACCAGCTTGTCGTTGGTGCCTTCTTGGAAGTAGCGATCCTTCGAGCCTTTCTTCATCGCGCCGATCGAGCCCATGCCGCGATACACCTTATAGGTGCGGCCCTGGTACAAGACCTGCTCGCCGGGGGCCTCGTCGGTGCCGGCAAATAGACTTCCGATCATGACGCTGTTGGCGCCGGCGGCCAGCGCCTTGACGATATCACCGGAGTATTTGACCCCACCGTCGGCGATCAGCGGGACGTCGCGCTTCTTACAGACCTCGGCGACCTGCATGATCGCGGTGACCTGCGGGACGCCGACACCGGCGACCACGCGCGTGGTGCAGATGCTGCCCGGGCCGATACCGACCTTGACAGCATTGGCGCCGGCGTCGATGAGCGCCTCGGCGGCCTCGGCGGTGGCGATATTACCGGCGATGATCTGGACCTCCGGATAGCGCTCGCGGATCACCTCGACCGACTCGATAACCTTGCTCGAATGGCCGTGGGCGGTGTCGATGACCAACACGTCGACGCCGGCCTCGACCAACGCCTCGGCGCGCTCGTCGCGATCACTGCCGACGCTGATCGCCGCAGCGACCAGAAGCCGGCCGTGCTTGTCTTTGACCGAGCCGGGATACTTCTCCTTTTGCTCGATGTCTTTGATCGTGATCAGCCCGAGCAACTCTCCGTCGTCGTCGACGACGATGAGCTTCTCGATGCGATGTTGGTGCATGCGGCGCTTGGCAGTCTCGGTCGAGATGCCCTCTTCGGCCGTGACCAGGTCCTTGGTCATCAGGTTGGCGACCGGCTGGTCGAGGTCCTGAGCGAAGCGCACGTCGCGGTTGGTCAAGATACCGACTGCGCGTTTGCCCTCGACCACTGGAAGCCCGCTGATGTCGTGGGCTTGCATCAACGCCAGCGCCTCGGAGAGCGGGTCGGAGGCGTGGACGGTGATCGGGTCGAGGATCAGGCCGCTCTCGGCCTTCTTGACCTGCGAGACCTCCAACGCCTGGTCTTCGGGACTCAAATTCTTGTGGATCACGCCGATCCCGCCCTCGCGCGCCATCGCAATGGCGGTCTTGGCCTCGGTCACCGAGTCCATCGCCGCGCTCAACAGCGGAATGCGCAGGTCGATATCGGTGGTCAGACGCGTGCCGAGCTCGACGTCGCCGGGCAATACGTTACTCGCGGCAGGCACCACCAGCACGTCATCGAAGGTTAATGCTTCACCAGAAGGGAGACCGGTCTCTTTGAACTTCGCTGTCATGGGAGAGTCCTCGGACTTCGCGGAACGACTGCGCCGGGAGGCGAACGCCTCCGAGGCTCGCTTAGAATTGGCGAAGCCTTAGCAAAATTCCCCCGAGGACTCCAGCTGATTTTCTGCGCAAGCCGAGGCCCCCCGGACAACGGGACCTGGGCAGTTACTTCGTCGCATCTTCTTCGGTCTCGTCGGACTGCTCTTGGCTGTCGCCGTCATAAGACGGCTCCCAGCTGGCCTGTACCATCAGCCAAGCCTCTTTTTCGATTCCGTCAGCAGCCTGGTAGGTCGCCTCGGCGAGCACCTCCTTCAAACAGACGGCGGTCTTGTCGCCCAATTGGTTGCTCTTGACGCGGACGTCTCGAACCTCGCCGGCGGAGTCGAGTTCGATCTTCAGAAGAACGATGCCCGGCTCGGCTCGCTCGGCGAGAGGCTGGCTGACGCAGGACTGGATCTGGTCGCGAGCGTCCCTGACCGTATCCCTGGCCGCCGACTTATACCAGGGCGAGGTCACCATCGTGACAAGGAGGGCCTTCTTTTCCGTTCCGACCTCGATGACCACGTCCGGGTCGTTGTCTCGGGCGTCTCCCTGCCCGGCGAAGATATCGTTGAGCGGACCTTTCCCGCGCATCCTCGAACGCAACATCGCGTTGACGGGAGGTGGAGGGTCACCGTCTCTAGACGCCTTCTCTTTTGTCTGGGCATCCTCTTTTGTCTGGGCATCTTCGCGTTCCTGCGCCTTTTCGGCCTCTTGAGCCGACGCAGTGGATGCGACACCGCTCAGAAATAGGCCCACGAGAAGCGCAACAAGAAGGCTGGAGGGTGATTTTGACCACATGAGACACGTCCTCATCAGGCGAGAATGACCATTAGCGTCATAGGATGATATTCGACGACTGCGATCACAGGTTTATTCACTGGGTCTGGGCGGGTCAACACTCGGTGTCCTCCCACCTCCGAAGTCGCATCGCAACCTCCTGCCCTTAGAAAGTAATCGGTAGACAATGACACATTCGTTGCCAGGATAGTTCACCACGTTCAAAACCCCTTGAACGCCTAGAAAAAAGTGATACACAGACTCTTAGAACTGATCAGGTTCCTCCAAGCCAGCGAGCAATACCATGATCTCTGAACTCTTCGACCCGAGCGCCTGGAAGGCCGTCGACGGCTTTGAATTTCGCGACATTACCTACCACCGAGCCGTCGACCACGGCGCGGTGCGGATCGCCTTCGACCGCCCGGAGATCCGCAACGCGTTTCGCCCGCTGACCGTCGACGAGCTGTACACCGCGCTCGACCACGCGCGTCGCCAATCCGACGTGGGATGTGTGCTCATCACCGGCAACGGACCGTCGCCCAAAGACGGTGGCTGGGCGTTCTCCTCGGGCGGCGACCAGGCAGCTCGCGGAGCTGACGGCTATAAATACGAGGGCGACGATCCGGCCTCGCCGACCCAATTGGGCCGGCTGCACATTCTCGAAGTCCAACGGCTCATCCGATTCATGCCCAAGGTCGTCGTGGCCGTGGTTCCCGGCTGGACCGTCGGCGGCGGCCACAGCCTGCATGTGGTTTGCGATCTGACCATCGCCAGCGAAGAGCACGCCGTCTTTAAGCAAACCGACCCGGACGTGGCCAGCTACGACGCCGGCTACGGCTCGGCCCTGCTCGCCCGTCAGGTCGGCCAGAAGCGAGCGCGCGAGATCTTCTTCCTGGGCAAAAATTATAGCGCCGAGGAGGCCTTCCAGATGGGAATGGTCAACGAGGTCATCGCCCACGCCGAGCTAGAAGAGCGCGCCCTCGAGATCGCCGAGACGATCAACTCCAAGAGCCCCACGGCCATGCGGATGCTCAAATACGCCTTCAACCTGCCCGACGACGGCATCGTCGGCCAGCAACTCTTCGCCGGAGAGGCCACCCGGCTGGGATACGCCACCGACGAAGCCCAGGAGGGCCGCGACGCCTTCCTCGAGAAGCGCCCGCAGGACTTCACCCGCTTCCCCTGGCATTACTGAACGCTGCTGGAGAGCTGGCCACAGCAGGTTGGCCGCTCTTCTGCGCAGGAGCCCCCGATGATGCCCACGCACGCCCCATATTCCCCCGCCGACGTCGGCGAGGTGACCAGCTTCGAGGTCGCCAGCTTCGAGGTCGACTGCGCCGACCTTCGCGCGGTCTTCACGGCGGCGAGCGACAAGGCACCGTGTCTGTATCGGCGAGGCGCCCTCGTTGATGAGACAGGATGTACTGGGACAGGACGGGACGAGATGCTGGCCATCGGTGTGGCTTACGCAGCCGACGCCGGCTCACCAGCCGATCAGAACTACTCCGACCGAGCCGACTTCGAGGCCGCGCGCGAGCGCCTCGAGTCGGTGATCGCCGGCGTCGATCCCGCATTGCGCGACGCTATCCGAATGGTCGGGTGGACCAGCTTCGCCCCGAATTACCGCTCCACACAGGACCGCTCGGAAGACGGCGATCTGCCATCCTGGAGCGCATTTGCGCGCCGCCAACTCTATATCCCGCAGGTGCTCATCTTGCGACGCGACGGGGGCGTCCGCGCACTGGTCGTCTCCGACGACGCCGAGTCGACGTGGCGACATTGGCGCGCGGTGGTCGAACGAGCGCCCGCATCGCCAGTTTCAACGATTGGATCACCTGGCGGCTCGACAGGCGACTCGCTGCACACTCGCTGGCTGGACCGCGACAACTTTCGTTTCGGCGTGCGCCAGGTCGTCGAGGAGCAGGTCGCGCCCAAGGTCGTCCTGGCGCGGCGAGCCCTGGTCGAAGCGGCCGGACCCATCGACGTCGGCGCTGTGTTGAACTCGCTGGCGGAGCGCTACCCGAGCTGCACCCTCTTCGCGATCTCACCGGCGGCCGACGATCACTCGGGCAGACCGGTATTCGTGGGAGCGACTCCCGAACGCCTCGCGCGGGTCGAAGACGGCCGCGTCGAGACCATGGCGCTGGCCGGCACTGCGCGGAGTCGGCCGGGCGAGCCACCCATCGCCGAGGCCGAACAGGCGCTTCTTTCCAGCACGAAGGACCGCGACGAGCACCGATTCGTCTTGGATATGATCGTCGAGCACCTGCGCCCACTCTGCCGGAAGTTGCAGGTCGACGACGCGCTCGAACTACACCGCCTGGCCAACGTCTCCCATCTCATGACGACGATTTGTGGAGAGCTACAAGACGGAGTCGGCCTCGCCCGAATCGCCGACGCGCTCCATCCGACACCGGCGGTCTGCGGCACGCCGAGACAACGCGCCCGCGAACTCATCGACACATTCGAGGGCTACGACCGCGGACTCTACGCCGGCACCTTTGGCTGGATGGACCCGAAGGGAAACGGCGAGTTCGACGTCGCGCTTCGCTGCGGGCTGATCGAGGGACGCCGCGCCCTGCTCTTCGCCGGCGCGGGCATCACCGCCGACAGCGATGTCGACGTCGAACTCGACGAGACGCGCAATAAATTCGCGCCACTCCTGCAAGCCATCGGTCGAGGTTAACCATGACCACCTCGCGAACGCCCACATCGACTCCCGCCGGCGAACAAGAGCCTGCCGCGCCCAACGCCAGCACATTATGGGCGAAGCTGATCGTCGACGAACTCGCTCGCTGCGGGCTGCGCGCCGTGTGCATCTCCCCGGGCTCGCGCTCGACACCGCTGGTCGTCCAATTCGCCGAGCATCCTCAAATCGAGGATATCTCGATCATCGACGAGCGCTCGGCGGGCTTCTTCGCCCTCGGGATGGCCCAGGCCAGCCGGCGCCCGGTGGCCCTGGTATGTACGTCCGGGACGGCCGCGGCCAATTATCTCCCGGCGGTCTGCGAGGCCGACGCCTCCAACGTGCCCCTGCTCGTTCTGAGCGCCGATCGCCCCGCCCAGTTGCACGATTGCGGCGCATCGCAGGCCATGGATCAGGCCCGTCTCTACGGCACACACGTGCGCTGGTTCCACCAGGTCGCCGACGCCGAGCCCTCGCCGGACAAGCTTCGCTACGTGCGCTCGGTGGCCTGCCGCGCGTTCTCTCGTGCCCAGGCTCCCAAGCCGGGGCCGGTTCACCTGAATATCCCGTTTCGAAAGCCGCTCGAGCCCATCGCCGTCGCCGACGACCATCGCGACAGCGTGCCGGCAAACCTGGCCGAGCGCGCGCCGCTGGCGCTGAACGGACGCCCCGAGGGCAGACCCTTCGTCGAGATCACCACCGGTTCGCCGAGCGCACCTCCGGACGCGGTCGCCCGCCTCGTCGAGCAGGTGCGGCGAGCCGAGCGTCCGGTCGTTCTGGCCGGCGCCGATCGACGCGGGCCCGACTATCGCGACGCGCTGCTGAGATTTTCGCAGAGGTTCGGCGTGCCCATCATCGCCGAGGCGACCTCCGGATTGCGCTACCAAGACGGTGACGCGCCGAATGTGGTGACCGCCGGCGACTTCCTCTTTGGCAGCAGCCTCTACGACCACGCCGGCGACCCTGATCTGGTAATTCGAACTGGCCGAGCACCGATTCTGTGGTCGGCCCAGGCGTTTGCATGCCGCGCGGAGGGCGCCGAGCACATCCTTGTGGGCGCCCTGAGCGACTTCGCCAGCCCCGAGCATCTGCTCGCCCAACAGATCGTCAGCGACGAGGCCGCCTTCTTCGGCGCCGCCGCCGAGCTGAATGCGCCGTCCAAACAAGACCCACCATCGCCCTCGACCTGGCTGGAACTCCACCAGCATGCCGATCGCATCGCCAAGCAGACGCTCGGCGGCGCCATCGGCGACGACGATGCGCTGTCTGCCCCCGGGATGTGGGTCGCGCTGGGTGAGAGCCTGCCGGACGGAGCATCGCTCTTCGTCTCGAATAGCATGCCGATCCGCAACCTCGACACGTTTATGGCCGGCTGCACGGCGCGCGTCGACGTCTTCTTCAATCGTGGACTCAACGGCATCGACGGGATCATCTCGACGGGGCTGGGGGTTGCTGCGACAAGGGAAGTTGCGGCCCGACACGCCGCCCCGTCGGTCATCGTCACCGGCGACGTCGCGCTTCGCCACGATCTCGCTGCGCTACTGCTCGCCACGGAGCTCGACATCGACGCCACCGTCGTCGTGGTCGACAACGACGGCGGCGCGATCTTCGACTACCTGCCGATCGCCCGCTTCGACGAAGTCCACGAGCGGCACTTCGCCACCTCCTCGCGCCGGCGCATCGACCCGTCGCTGCTGGCGTCGGTGGGCGTCGAGGAGCCCACAGACTGGCCGGATTTCAGACGGCGACTGCAGAATTCCTTCGAGACGCCGGGCCTGCAGATCATACGCGTGCAGACCGACCGCAAGACCGACAGATCGCTGCGCGAGAGCCTGCGCGACGTGGTCGCCGACAAGATCAACGCCTATTTAAACGAGTACCTACGAGATTCGAGAGCGTGATGAGCACCCAGAACGTCCCCCCATCCGCCACGCCCAACGCCTGGTTGCTGGCCTCCCGCCCCAAGACGCTGGCCGCGGCGGTCGTACCAGTGCTCGTCGGCACGGCCGTCGCCTACGCCCAGGGTGAGTTTTCGGCGCTTCCGGCGCTGGCCGCGCTGGTCGGCGCCGGGCTCATCCAGATCGGCACGAACTTTGCCAACGACTACTTCGACTTTCAAAGCGGCGCCGACAACGACGACCGACTCGGCCCCACCCGCGCCGTCCAGGCCGGCCTGCTCACCCCGAGCGCGGTCAAACGGGCGACCGGGCTGACCTTCGGGCTCGCAGCCCTGGTCGGCGTCTACCTCATCGCCGTCGGCGGCTGGCCGATTCTGGTGATCGGGCTGGCCTCGATTGCCTCGGGTATCGCCTACACCGGCGGCCCGTATCCGCTTGGCTACCACGGCCTGGGCGATCTCTTCGTATTCATCTTCTTCGGAGTCGTCGCGGTCACCGCCACCCACTATGTGCAGGCCCTCGAGTGGTCCGTCGAGGCGCTGATCGTCTCCGTGCCCATCGGCCTACTGTCGACGGCGATCCTCGTGGTCAATAACTACCGAGATATCGACACCGATCGCGCCGCCGGAAAGCGCACGCTCGCGGTGCGGCTGGGCCGGCGGCTGACCCGCTGGCAGTATATCGGGCTCATCGGCGCGTCATACGCCGTTCCGGCGCTCCAGTGGGCGCTCGGTGGCGCCCCGGCGACCGTCTTGCTGACAATGCTCAGCCTTCCGCTGGCGGCGAAATGCATCCGGGATATGCACAAGCTCTCCGGCTTCGATCTCAACGCATTGCTCGCCCAGACCGCGAAGCTGCTCGCCGCGTTCGGATTCCTCTACGCGCTGGGATACGTGCTATGAGGACGCTCTTTCGCCTCCAAAAGCTGGCTTGGGAGCCCATCGACCTCGAGCTTTCCAGTCCGTTGATCACCAGCGCGGGCACGGTTAGCGCGCGAGAACTGTTGATGATACGGGCTGAGCTGACCATTGAGGGGATGCGCGTGCAGGGATTCGGCGAGGCCGCTCCCTTGCCGGGTTGGAGCGAGGAGACCGTCGACAATTGCATCGCGTACCTCGACGGCCTCGACGCCGAGCGCGACTTCGACTCGGTCGGCCAACTCGACGAGGTCTTTCCGGCCCTCGGACGCCTCCCGTCGCTTCGCTTCGGCGTCGAGCTCGCCCTGCTCGACGCGCTGGCGCGCCACGCCGGCAAGCCGCTTCGCGATCTCCTCGCCGCCCCGGATATCCCGGCGCTCGACGCGGTGCCCGTCCAATACACGCTGGGCGCGAACTCCGTCGAACCGACCATCTCGGCCGCCCGCACAGCCCTCGATGCCGGCTACGAATGCATCAAGCTCAAGGTCGGAAGGCAGGCTCCGGCCGACGACATTGCGCGTATTCGCAAGCTCCACCGCGCCGTGCCCGACGCTGCTCTTCGCCTAGACGCCAACGGCGCCTGGACGCTCTCGGTGGCGCTCTCGGTGGCGCGATCGCTGGCTGATTGTGGCGTCGACCTCATCGAACAACCCGTCGCCCGCGACGACATCACGGCGCTGGTCGAGCTCGTCGAGAAATCTCCGGTGGATATCGCCGCCGACGAGAGCTGCGTGCCTACATCACGCGCCCGTCGGCTCATCGACGCCCGCCAGGTCGACGCGGTGGTCCTCAAGCCATCCGCCCTGGGCGGGATTTTACCTGCCGCCGAACTCGCCACACTCGCGCGAGAACGCGGCGTGCGCGTGGTGTGGAGCACATTATTGGAGTCGGCCGTCGGCCGGTCGGCGGTCACCCAACTCGCCGCCTCCCTGCCCGAGTTCAACGGCCCCCACGGCCTGGCGACCGGGCCCTGGTTCGCAGCCGACACTGCTCCTGATGAGGATAGACTATTGGGCGGCCGGCTCGTGCTCCGAGACGGACCGGGTCTGGGCTTCGAGCCGCAATTCGCGCCGCGACGGGAGACGCCCTGATGATGCCATGGCTCGCACAACGCGCCGAGACCCGCCCGGACGCCCTCGCTGTAGCGGCCGACGGCACCACGTGGACCTATGCCCAACTCACCGCTGAGGTGCGTCGGCGCGCCGCACGCCTGCGCAGCCGCGGCATCGATCGCGGCGCGCGAGTCGGCATCGTCGGCGAGAACTCGCTCGACTGGATCTCCACCGCCCACGCCGTCTGGTGGCTCGGAGCGACTCTGGTTCCGCTGCACACGCGAGCGACGGATGCCGAGTTGGAAGCGCAGCTGACCCAAGTGCCACTCGCGCTTCTTGTGAGCGATCGGAAGTTGTTCCAGACCGCCCCCAGCCCGCCCGACGCAACGCCCGCGGTGTTGACCTTCGACGAGCTTGGGCGTTCCCGGACGGACGACTGCTCTCCGGCCCAACTGCGCCCCGACGATGTGCTGACCGTCCTATTCACCTCGGGGACGACCGGCCAGTCCAAGGCCGTGCCGCTGACGGTGCAGAACCACCTGGCGAGCGCGACAGCCTCGGAAAACCGGCTGGGTCGGCGCGCCGACGATCACTGGCTGTGTTGTCTGCCGCTTTGCCACATCGGTGGGCTCGCCATCGTACTGCGCAGCGTCATCTACGGGACCTCCTTCGAGTTACTCCCGGGCTTCGACGCCGCTCGCGTCGCTGATTTGCTCGCGCACCGGCCCGTCACCCTGGCCTCATTCGTGCCGACGATGCTCCACCGGATCCTCGACCAAGTTGACGGCCCGATCGCCTCGCAACTGCGCGCGGTGCTCGTCGGAGGCGGGCCGATAAGCGCCGAGGAGCTTCGCGAGGCACGACGTCGAGGCATGCCTGTGCTGCCAACCTACGGCATGACCGAGGCCTGCTCGCAGCTCGCCACCTTGGAGTTGGAGGAGTCGAGCCCGGACGGCGACGACCACCTGCACACCGCCGGCAAGGCGCTCTCCGGCGTCGAATTGAGAGTCGAGCGACCCGACGGGACGCCGGCTGAACCCGGCGAGTCCGGTGTCATCTGGGCGCGGGGCCCGATGCTGACGTCCGGCTACTTGACCAACGGCCAGCCAGCCGACGACGGGCTCGACCAATCGAGATTTCGCGGCCGTTGGTTCCGCACCGAAGACGTCGGCAGCATCGACGCCGACGGTTATCTGGCCATCGAGCATCGCAAGAGCGCGCTCATCGTCAGCGGCGGCGAGAATATCGACCCCACCGAGGTAGAACGTGTGCTCCGAGGTCTCGACGCGGTGGCGGATGCCGTCGTCGTCGGCGTCGACGACGATGAGTGGGGCGAGCTGGTCCACGCGCTGGTCGTCCCGCAGCCGGAAGAGGCCGACTTCCAGCAGCTCATCGAGGAGCTCGCCGCCACCTGCCGCGCGCAATTGGCCCGGTTCAAGGTCCCGCGTCGCTGGGCCGTCATCGAGCAAGTACCGAGGACGGCCTCGGGAAAGATTCGCCGGCGATTCGCCCGGAAGCTCGCCGACTCAATCGCCTCCTTCGAGACGCCATAGCCACATAGAGAGACACGCCATGCTCTGCGACAATGCACCAGCAGGATCTACAATCCCTCGCGAGGCAGACCGCCCCGAGACACCACCAAAGTCGCGGTTTCCGCGCGTCGGCCGCCAGCGACACCCGAATGGCTCGGTGGTGCATATCGGCGACGTTCCGTTTGGGGACCAATCCTTTGCGGTCATCGCCGGTCCGTGCGCGGTAGAGTCGGCCGAGATGGTCGACCGCGCTGCAGCGGAGGTGGCGAGTCGCGGCGCCCGCGTGCTGCGAGGCGGCGCGTTCAAGCCCCGGACCTCCCCGGACAGCTTCCAGGGGCTGGGCCTGGCGGGCATCGAGATGCTCCAGCGCGCCTCTCGCGCCCACGACATCCCATTTGTCACCGAGGTGCTCTCCGAGTCGATGGTCGATGAAATGGCCCCGCTGGTCGACGCCTTCCAGATCGGCGCGCGAAATATGCAGAACTTCGCCCTGCTCGAGGCCGTCGGACGCACGCAGCGCCCGGTTCTGCTCAAGCGAAGCTTCGGCGCCACGCCCACCGAGTGGCTGCTCGCCGCCGAGCACGTCGCCAAGGGCGGAAACGACGCCATCATCCTCTGCGAGCGCGGCATCCGCGGCTTCGGCGACGAGACCCGCTTCACCCTCGACCTCGCCGGCGCGATGTGGGCCAAACAGCAAACCCACCTCCCGGTGATCGTCGACCCGTCGCACGCCATCGGCGTCCCCGCCCTGCTGGCGAACGCCACCGCCGCCGCCGCGGCCGCCGGCCTCGACGGCGTGATGGTCGAGGTCCACCCCGCCCCCGAGCGCGCACGATGCGACGCCGACCAGGCGCTGACCCCCGAGATGTTCGAAGCGTTAATGGAGCGTCTGCGCCCGATCGCCAAAGCGGCCGGCAGGCCGGTATCCTGACCTGGAGCGCGGCATGCCAGGCCGCATTCGTGCGACGAGCGCGGGCAAGCCTTCCGCCCGCCGAGGAGCACGGAAACGAGTTGCAGACAAAGCGCCGCCGGGCTGGATTGTAGGGAGCCTGGCAGTCGTTCTCCCCCTCAGAGCAAAACGACCGGTCGGCCCAAAGAGGCTCGACCGGTCGTTTTTACGGATCGTGCGACCCATCAGGCAATAAGCCTCAGCTTATTGCGTCGAGGTGTCCTCGCACACCTGTTGGGTGCAAACGCCGCCAGGCTCAGTGCAGATACCGCAACTGGCGTTGCAGCAGACCTGCCCCGCCGCGCACAGGGTATCGCCGCACTCCTCGCGCTCGGGCTTGTGGGCGCACTTGCCGATCGGCTCGCAAACCTGGGTGCAGATCTGGTTGGACGGGCACGGCTGGCACAGATACCGGCAGCCGTCGGCGTCGGTGTAATTGGGCGAAGCCGCCTGCTCGACGGTCTCAACCTGGTCGTCACCCACCGGACCATCGGCAGCCTCGCCGCAAGCGGTGAGGCCCAGAAGAGCAGCCACGCAGACACACATCAACAATCCAAAAGAACGCTTCATAGAAACCTCGTCGATAAAATTTTGGCCCGGCGTATCCGGGCATCCCCAAAAAATTTTACTGCGTGACAGCAATCGTACATCGTCGTGCAGAGCAGTCAAGCCGAGTTGTGCCTCGGAAACGTTCGATCGCAAAAGCGGCCGGCAGGCCGGTAGAGCCGTTGCGCTCAAACGGACCAGCCCTTACCGTGCGCTCCTGTGACTAAACAGGAGAAACAGATGATATACGATCGTACCGTGCTTATTCGCCTGTCCATATGTCTGCTGCTGGGACTGTCCACCGCCGGTTGCCAGAGCTCCGACGGAGGCTCCGGCGGCGGCGATGGTGCGGCGACGCCCGAAAACTTGGCCGCCCGCGCCTGCACCCTGGAGGCGGACTGCGGCGGGGAGTTGGACGGACGCTGGGAGATCCACGAGATCTGCGGCGACGGCACCTTCACCACCGACCCACCCAATGAAGACACGACCATGGTCGAGCAGAAAGTCACCGAGGCCTTCGGGTGGGTGGAGTTCGATAAGGCCCCCGACAACGACGAATCCCTGGGCGACGGCGAATACGAGCTCGACGTGACCTCCAACACCCGGCAGGTGCTCGACGAAACCTTCGATCCCGCCATGGTCGAGGATGCTGGTTACACTCCCGAAGAGTGGTGCGACGAGCAGGCCACCACCTACGAAGAGGCGATGCGTCAAAACCGAGGTGTCGACAGCACCTGGCAATGCGAAGTCCACTCGAGCACCGCTTGTCGATGCACCGTCGAGACAACCCTGCACGTGACCGAAACCGGCGGCTACGGTATCCAGGACAACGAGGTCCTCCTGGCCGGGGGTGTCCCGCGAAAAGGAACCTTCTGCGCACAGGACAACTCATTGCGCATTCAGGACAGCAGACTTTTTCGCGGCGTGGGCCTGGGCAAGGTCGTCCAGGACAACCCATCGGGCGCTGACGCTGGCTCCACCGACGCTGGAGACGGTGACACCGGCCCGTCGGGCACCACGGGCTCCTTTGCGATGACCATCGACGGCCAATCCCGGGACATGCCCAAGCTCGACGTGCTCGACCAAAACGGCGCCCTAACGCTCAACGCCACCTCGGCCGACATGGCCAGTGTCTTCGGCATCACCCTGATGGACCCGACCACCGGCACCTCCGAGTGCGACTCGTTCGGCCTGACCACCATGTCGTACTCCACCGATGCCGGGTCGACCACCTACCAGGCCGGCGGCGGCGCCGGCGGGAGCTGCACCGTCGAGCTGACCACGGCCGAGGACGGCCACCTCGCCGGCACCTTCGAGGCCACCCTCGAGGCGACCCAGGGCGGCGCTGGCACCATCTCGGCGACCAACGGCTCCTTCGACGTACAGTATTGATCCGCACAACGTGAGCTCTCCCCCAGTCTGCGCCCGTTCACAAAAGCGGCCGGCCCGTGGCCTAGAGCGCCACGGGCCGTCGTAGAGGGTCGTGCAAGCCGGCGCGGACTATCTGCAAGCCTGCGCACAGCGCCCGAGTGCGCAATTACACTCAATCATCCAATTCCAACTCGACGTCGACTCCGACGTGCTCGCCGCGCTTGAGGGTGACGTCGTTGATACCGCGGAAGTTCTCTTCGCCGGTGCGCCCGACCGCCTCGACGATATAGTCTCCGGCGGTCAGCCCTTCGATGGTGCCCGCGCCGGCGTTGCAGCCAAACCGCGTGTTCGCCATCTCGTAGAAGGCCTGATCGTAGACGGTCACCTCGACGTCCGAGACGCCGTTGGCACCGCAGACGCGCCCGTTGGCGAAGTGCCAGCCCACCTCGACCGAGGACGGACGGGCCGTCAGCCGCTGGTGAGGCGCCTGGCGGACCTTCTCTGCGTTGATGGTGACCAGCTCGCGCTTGGAGATGAACGTCTCGCGGCCGGTGTTGTCGATGCCCACCAGCGTCAGGTCGTAATTGGCCGGCGAGAGCTGGTCGAGGAAGGCCTCGCCCTGCTGGCAGGCGAAGCTGTCGTCATAGGCGCGGTGGGCGTTCTCCAGGCGCACCTCGACCATCTCGACGCCGGCGGCCTCGCAGCCGTGCGGGCTGACCTCCCAGCTCACGGCCAACTCGCCGTCGCCCAACGGCTCGACCTGCTCGCCGCAAGCCGCCAGCGAGGCGGCGCAGGCCGCCGCAGCCAGAGTTCTGCGAATTAAGGTATTTCGAGATTGATTCTTGGTTGGCGATCGCATCGTATCCTCCGTGACTCGTTGGGCGCATCCGTGCGCGTACAGCGATAGGTCGTCGACAACGTCAGGCTACCGCAGCTTTGGGCGCGGTCAAAAAATCAGTAATTTTGATTCCCGAGCCAAACCGATTCGCTGGACATCACCGGCTCATAGGTGTGGTGGCAGGTGTCGGCGTGATGTGCTAATTTTCGCTTGGATATTCACACTTTCGCACGGCGTGATCCGGCCTCCCCTGCGCGGCCGGCGTCGAACGGCTACCGGCTGAATTCCTCTTATGCAGCCTTCGCAATTGGGTGCCAGATACGAGCGGATGCTCGACTCATTGCCAGCCTCCGAGCCCGACATCTTGTCCGCTGCGCGGTCGATGGAGCTCGATGGTCGGGCCGACCGCGCGTGCGCGCTGCTCGAGGAGGCGTCCACGCGCCATCCGAGCCCCAACCTGTGCAAGACCCTCGCTGCGCTGCATCTCAAGCAGCGCCGTTTCACCGATTGCGCGCGCGCCATCGCCAAAGTGGTCGAACAAAACCCCTCTGATATGCCGTCGCGTCTGCTCTTGGCCGAAGCGTTGATCGAGGCCGGCGACCACACACAAGCCCTGCGTACGCTCGCCCGGGCCGAGCAACTCGGCGCCTCCAAGCTTCGTGTCTTCAAGCTCGAGCGCCGCATCGATCCCGATATTCGCGAGGCATTTAACCGGGACGAGCAAACCAACGACGCTCCAGGCACCGACGAACTTAGCTCCGAGGAGCCTCCCACCGGGCCGATCCCGGCGCTCGAAGCCCAAACGGACCCGGAAGGCTCCCCCGCCGAGAGCACCACTGAGCCGGAGGCGTTTAGCGGTGGGATCGCACCTGCCGGGCCCACGGCACCGCCGCTCCCCGACCGGGACGCGACCAGCACCGACGCCACCACCGACTCGGCGGTCTTCGAAGATGGCAGCTTCTCTGACCTATCGTCGTTCGAGCTCGCCGGGGGGGCTGCTCAGCTCGGGGGAAACGCCACGTCGAATATTTTCGACACGCTCGTCGACGGCCACGAAGATGGGGAGGCGGATCGCTCCTTCGACGCGCTGCTCGTCGATCTCGGCGTCCCGGTCGATAAAGGGCCGGAAGACTCCGACGTGACCGGATCCCTGCCGCCAATCGACCGGGAAGATGTCGCCTCACAAGTCGCCTCAGAATGGGGGCTGTCTGATGATGCGCAGACCGCCGGCCCCGACGACAAGACCGGCGCGATCGACCGGGATCGGCTCCGCGATCTCGAGGGGCTCGACCGCGGCCATCGCCCGCGGCCGCCCGCGGGCCCCGACGCCTCCGTCCACGAAAGCGCCCCGCTCGGCGCGGCAGACGAGCTGGACGAATCCGACTTCGAAGGCGATGCGACCGAGGTGCTGTCTGCCGACCGCCCCTCCTCATCAAAAAAGACAACTCAGCCCGCCCGGCCTTCGCTGCGCTCCGGGGCGAGTGATCAGTCGCCAGCTGAGAACCAAGCGCCACAGCCGCCCCCACGCGAGGCCGGCGATGACAGGCGCCCGCTCCCGCCGTCAGTCCGAGGCCCACGCCAATCCCAGCAACAATCCCAGCAACAATCCCAGCAACAATCCCAGCAACAATCCCCGCAACAATCCCAACGCGAGGCCCTGCGACAGGCCCGACACCGGCCTACCGGCCCGCTAACCGCCGTCGATGGACCCGGCAGGCCGCGCTCCCGGGACGAGGCCGGGGGCAATTCCGGACATGAGGCAGAACACAGCGCCGGACACTTCAACCAGCGTGCCGCGATTCCCCCCGGTGACAAGAAGAGCCACATGGGGGCCGCACCCACCGGCCGGCGCATATTTGGACGATCTGCGGCGCTCATCGCCGCGGGCGCCGCAGTGGTGTGCTTGCTCGTGGTGATCGGCGTGGTCGTCTGGGCCTCCAATTCAGTCGCGAACGCCGTCGAGCAACCACTGATCGCAGCCGACGAGGCGACCGCCGTGGACACCTATCGCGGCTATTTGGCCGCGGAGAGCGCGCTCGACCGGGCCCTCGGGGCCGAGAGCTTTTTGGGGGGCTCGGTCGACCAAATCCTCGCGGAGCTCGGTCTGATGCGGGGTGCCCAGCAGGCGCGGGTCGAGGCAATCGCCCGACGCGCGATGCTCGCTGCGATGATCGAATACCGCTACGAGCATACCAACGCCCGCGACGCCGAGAACCACATCACCAGAGCCGAATTGGCGGCCCCGGGCGATCCGCGCGTGGAACTCGCCCGCGCCTACCAGTTGCTCACCAGGCTTCGCCTGGAAGAAGCGACCGAGATACTGGAGACGACGACCCAAAACTTCCCCGATTTCGACGACGCCCGGGCCGCCCTGGTGCTCGCGCATCTGGAGGCAGGTCGCCTCGAGGCCGCCGCGGAGGCCGCCGAGCCGCTGCGACAACTCGAGAAACCCTCCGTTTTCCTCCACTACGTGCTAGCCAAACTCGACGCACGCCTGGGGCGGCCCGACGCTGACGGCCGCTTTCGCCACATTATCGAGTCGATCAGCCCCGAGCACATCTCGGCGCGCCTCGAGCGGAGCGAGACGGTGCGCCGGGATGACGAAGGCGAACAATCACTGGCCAAGGCCCGCCGGCTCATTGACGAGGTCCTGGGCCCGATGCGCGAACAAGCCGCGCCGATGCAGCGGGCCCGAGCGTATATCGCGCGCGGCGAGCACCACATGACCGAGGAGGCCGACGCGCGCGCCGAGGAGCAATACCGCAAGGCGATCAAAGCTGCGCCCTCACGGACCAACGTCTATATACCGCTCATCGACCTATATACCGCCGATGGTCGCCTCGAACGAGCCATGCAATTGGTCGAAGACGCCGCCTCTCGGGGCGCGGCCTCGCCGCAACTCGTCTTCCAACGCGCCCGTCTTCTGCGACTGACCGGCCTCGCCGATCGCGCGCTGGACGCCCTCGAAGCTCGAGAGACCCCGAGCGCCCCCTCGCTGTGGCTCGAAGGCGTCATCTATCTCGAGTTGGGCGAACGCGACAACGCCGCCAAAGCCTTGGACGCTGCCGTCTCGAAGAGCGACGAATTCGTGGCTGCGCACGCCTGGAAACTCCTGGTCGAAGAGCTCAGATCGACGGAAGCACGCGCCGAGTTGGCCGAGGCGTTCGACGAGCTGCTCGACGCGTCTGACGACTCTCCCGAAGTGCTGCGCGCCGGTGCCCTCGCCTGCATGCACGTGGCCGGTGTCAGCGACTCACGCGCAGGCCGAAAGAAGCTGCTCGAGCGCGCCGATACGCTCCTCGAGCGCGCCCTCGCCGCCGGTGGAAACCAGGCGGTGCTTCGGTATGACTTATGTCGCCAGCGCATGCTCGGCGGGGATGCCGAGGACGCCTCGGTCCACTGCGGCAAGGCGCGTCGGGCCAACGAGCGATACCTTCCCGGCCTCTTGCTCACCGCCGATCTGGAGATTCGACGCGGTGAGTTTGGCGCGGCCCTCGAGCTCCTGACCGAGGCCGAAGATGAGTTCGGCGAAGAGCCCAGGATCAGCCCACTCCAGGCGCTCGCCCACATTCGTCGCCACGAACTCGAAGAGGCCGAAGACGCCATCAACCGCTGGGCAGCGACCGACGCCGCCCAGGCGCCGATGCATCTGCTCGCCGAGGGCGAGCTCGCCGTAGCGCGCGAGCGCCACACATCGGCGTTGGGATATTTCAAACGCGCTTATGAAACGGCGACCCATGATGCCCGCACCGCGGTCCACTACGCCCGCACGCTGGCGTATCTCGGCGAGTACGAGCGCGCCGAGGAGATCGTCCGCGCCCACCTCTCCGACCTGGAGTGGGGACCGGTGGCCTGGCTGGTCTTCGGTGAATTACGACGCCGGCAGGGGCGGTTTTCCGACGCCAAGGAAAACCTCGAACTCGCGCTTCGCAAATTCGACGATGTAATCACCCCCCCTTGGCGCATCGCACACGCCCACACACAGCTTGCGCACGCTTGGGCGGACAGGTATGGCTGGACACACCGCTGGGTGGGCCGCCATTTGTATCGCGGCGCAGAGCGCGGCGACGCGGCTTATCCACCCCTGAACGCGGCGCGCGGCACGTATTATCTAAAACAACGCCGGCCCAACGAGCGCAAGGCCGCCGAGGCCTTCGCAAAGGTTGTCGAACAGCAACCGTTCAACTGCTCGGCGTTGAAGACCCTGCGCACCCTCTACGACGATATGGACGCCGACCAGCGCCCATCACCTGATTTGAGCCGCATCGACGCGCTCTTTTCCGAGCACTGCGAGGATTAAGAATCATGCTGTCCAACTCACTGCTCGATTTGCTGCAATGCCCATCCTGTGAGGACCCGCGCCTCGAGCTCGGCAGTGACCGACGTCCGGCGCTCGTGTGTGTGGGATGCGAGCAGCGCTTTCCAATCATCGACGGCATCCCGGATATGACCCCACCCCAGAAGATGCCGGCGCCGGGAGATTACCGCACCGAGACGCTCTTCAACCTCATCGCCGGCGTCTACGACCTGGTCGCCCCGCTGATGAGCCTGGGTGTGTGGCGCTGCAGTCCGCTTCGCTACGTGGACATGGCCAATCAGGCCGTCGGGCGCGCGAACGGCGGCGTCTTGGTGGCCGCGCCCATCGGCACCGGCGTGCCGCTGGACCGGGTACTGGCCGGCTATCACGACGTCACCGTCATCGGCGTCGATCGGTCCTGGAAGATGCTCCGAAAGGCCGCCCGCCGCTTCGAGAAATCCGGCCATCAAATCCAACTCATCCGAGCCAGCGTCGAACATCTGCCGTTTCGAGACGGCGTCGTGCAGTCGATCCACAGCCCCAACGGATTGCACGCGTTTAGTGACCGTCCGGCCACCCTCGACGAATTCGGCCGGTGCCTCTCCGACGGCGGGTTTTTAACCGGCTCGGCGCTGGTGCGCGGCCAAGAAGGGGTCGCCGACACCCTGCTCGACCGCTACGAGCGCTACGGGGTCTATCCGTTGCTTCGCACCGCCGAATTGCTGGCACGCGAGCTCGAGCACGCCCCCTTCGAGCAGGTGAACTTTTCGACCTATGGCGCGGTCATGTTTTATTCGGGATTGCGGGCGAAGTTGGAGCAAGCACACGCCGAAGCGAGTTAATCGCGCTCGTCCGTGTCGCTGATGTCGGCGCGGGGAGGCGCCAGGCCCAGCTCGGCGTAGCTCGTGACCCCGCTGGTATATTGGCCGGCGACGGCCTTGCGCTCACGCACTACTTCACGCACCCGACGCTCGATCATCGGGTCCTGGCCAATGACACGGCGAAACTCGCTGCCGGCCAGAACCAGAAGGGTCGTATCGCGGGTGGCCCGAAGATTGGCGACCACCGGCTCCTCCTCGACGCTCGAGATGAGCCCGACGAATTCGCCCTCTCGCAGGGTGTCGATCTCTCGGGGCATCCCGCCGCCGACCTCGCGCTCGACGCGCACCTCTCCGCTGCATATCAGATACAGATCGTGGTCATGCTCGCCCTCACCGGCCACAAGTCCGCCGGAGGGAACCTCTTCGAGCGTAAAGAGTTCTGCCAGCTCGTGGCGCTGCCGGTCGTTGAGGCTTCGGAAGATGGTGCTCGAGGCGAGCATATTGTTGAGCATTCGGGCGTGATAGAAGTCCCACAACACGTCCCAAATCTCGGGGTGCTCCTGCGCGACGCGGTCGATGACCGCCTCGCTGGCCTCCAGCAGCGCTACGTCGGTCTGTGCGCGCACGGTGGCCATCTGACTGCGGCCGGTCAACAAGGCAAACTCGCCGAAGAACTCGCCTTCGCTCATATGTGCCAACTCGAGCACGGTGCCGTCATCGAGGACACGGTTAACCACAGTGGTACCGCGCACGATGATGTACAGGCTGCGCGCCGAGCGTCCAGGCTCGACGATCGGAGTCCCCGCCTCGACCTGCTCGAAGTCCATGACCCGCAAAAGCTGCATGAATAACGCCGGTTCCAACTGGCTAAACAGCGGAATATCGGGCAGATCCGCCCGGCTCACGCTGAGCATCGACGACTCGGGTGACAGCCCGCTGACCGACACGAGCTCGGCGGTGTCGGGCTCTTCGAGCTCATCGAGAAACGACAGGTCATCCCAATTGCCGCTCGATTCCCGGTCCAGGCGCAGGCTGTCCATGTCGAAGACGCCGACCTCGAAGGTCTCCTCCCAGGCTTCGTCGTCAGCGGGCTCGGCCTCGAACTCGGTGGTGTCGGGTCCTGCCGACGCGCTGGGGAGACCACGTGAGGTCTCCGGGCGATCGCGTCGCCGGACTGGCTTGGCCTCTCCGAGCTGCGAGGTGCCCCGCAGGCTCTGCCCATTTTGCCTTCCGACCGAAGGCGATGCGTCGACCTCTTCCTCGGACAAAATATCACCGTCGTCGACATCGACGGTGGTCCGCAGGTCCTTTTCGTCCTCGGCGCTGCCCGGACTCGCCATGGAGCGAAGCACGCTCTCGCGGTCGCTGGCGTCCATCTCGGCGGTGGCGCGGATCTCGTCTTCGAGCTTATCTCCGGGGTCATCTTCGAGCTCGGGTTCGGGCTCGGGGCCGTCGTTTCGGTCGATCGAGCCCAAAAGCAGCGTCTCCTCTCGTTCCTCATCGAGGCGCATCGACTCGAGATCGGGCAGATCCGAGGCGTCGGCCTGGCGGGTGCGCTCGGGCTCATCGTCGAAGATATCGTCGGGCCGAGGCCGCACGACTGCGGTCGGCTCGTCGTCGTCGAGCCCGATCAGACCCGATGAGGAGACCGCGGTTTCCTCGTCGTCGGTCGAGGAGGACGGCGGGGATGTTTTGGGGTGATTCAGCGTCAGCGGCTCGGGTGCATCTTTCTCGGACGCGGCCGGCTGCGGTGAGGTCTGATGGGGCGAATTGGGCGTCTCCATCGGAGCGCGCCGCTTGGCGCCGGGCTCGGACTCCACGGGTCGCGCGATGCGGGCGGTGCCGCCGGCCGCGTCGGGCGCACGCGCGTACATCCGCGCTAAAAATAGCTGCGTCTCGGTATGATGCGGCTCGAGCTCCAGGACCGCCTTACAGGCAGCGATGGCCTCGAGCGGGAGCCCCTCGCGGGCGAGCAGCTTCGAGGCGGTCACATATTCTTCGACGGCATGAACCTCACGGCCCATATCCCGAAAAATTGCCGCCAGTCGTAACCTCGCCTCGATATTATCTGGCTCCTCCCGCAGCGTCTTCTGGTAATAAGCCAGGTATTTCTTGAGCTTTTTCGAGGTCATTTTGCGCCACAGCCGTGACGGGCACTCGCCCGATTCACAGTCTCGTCATGGTCGTCGATCAGGACCCACAGTAGCGACGCCGATCACATCGTGTCAAACATACAAAAAGGCCGCCCGGAGTCGGGCGGCCTTCTATTTGTCGATTCAACTGCTTAGGCAGATCAACCGTGGTACTTCTTGACGGCCGTCTGCAGCACGACGATACCGCCGTTGGGGCCGGGGATGCTGCCCTTGATGAGCACGGCGTTGTCCTCTTCGAGCACCTGGACGACCTGCAGGTTCTGGATGGTCGTCTTGGCGTTGCCATACTGGCCGGGCATCTTCATGCCGGGCAGCACGCGGCTGGGGTCAGCCGACATACCGATCGAGCCACCATGGCGGAAGAATTCGTGCACACCGTGGGTGGCCTTGGCGCCGGCGAAGTTGTGACGACGCATGACGCCGCTGAAGCCGCGACCCTTGCTGGTGCCGGTCGCGTCGATGAAGTCGCCGATATTGAAGAGGTCGGCGCCGAGCTCCTGGCCGACATCATACTCGTCGAGGTCGGTCTCGTCGACGCGCACTTCGCGAAGGTAGCGGCGCGGCTCGTCGATGCCGGCGGAGTTGAAAATGCCGACTTTCGGCTTCGACAGGCGCCACTTGGGCTCCTCACCCTCTTTTTCGAGCTTCTTGACGTCGCCGTAGCCGAGCTTGATGGCCGTATAGCCATCGTTGTCGTGCTGGCTCTTCTTCTGGACGACCACGTTGCCACCGACGTCCACCACGGTCACCGGAATACGGGCGCCGTCGGGGCCGAAGACCTGGGTCATGCCCACTTTCTTACCAATCAGTCCTTTGCGCATCTTGTAGCCTCTTAAATTCTGGAACACCCCTCGCCACTCGTACGCCTCATGCGCATTGGAGCAGGAGCCCTGACGGGCTGCGGGGGCGAAGCTAAACGGAAATTCTGCAATTCGGCCGCGCTTGTGCTGATAAGCATCACGCGGTCGAACGGAGCGGGATAGTTAGCGCACCGCTTCGTGTCGGTCAAGCCCGCCAACGCCGCAGCGCGCTCACTTATGCCGCGTCGACGTCCAGCCCGATCTCTTCGCGGACGTCGGCCGGCTTGGCCACGGTGCCGCCGTAGCGGATGTGGTGCTCGCGGAAGGCGCGTTTGACCCGCTCGGTGACGTCGGTCTTGAAGTCGAGCTCGTAGCGAGTGTCGATGACGTAAGCCCGCGACTGGACCACCGTGGTCAGGTACCGGCCGATGACCTCGTCGTGCAGGGTGATTTCGACCGGCTTGTTCAAGAAGACGTATTTGGAGGCCACCGTGGCCTCGTACACGATCTTTTTGGCCAGCGCGAAGTTCTCGTCGATGGCGATGTAGAAAGGGATGACGATCATCATGTCGAGCGCGCCGGCGTTGCCCGAAGAGACCGCCTCGGTGAGAAATTTATTATTCGGGATGGACACCTCGTTGTCGTCGAGGGTCACGATGCGCACGGTGCGCAGCCCGATCTCGGTGACCTCACCGTAGGTCCCCTGGAACTCGACGCGGTCGCCGACTTGGAAGGGCTGGTCGACCAGAATAAGCACGCCGGCCATCACACTGGAGGCGGTGTCCTTGAGCGCAAAGCCGATCGTGACCGCCAGCGTGCCGCCCAGGCCGAGCAGCGCGGTGCGGTGTTCCTCGGCGTCAAAGAAGGTCAGGACCACCAGATAGGTGGCGAACGCGAAGATGCCCAGCCGCGAGAAGCTCGCGATTTTCTTGGCCAGCAGCCTGCGGCGCGCCCTGCCCTCGCCGAGCTTGTCGAGCGTGGCCTTGACCAACCGACTGGCCACGACCCCCACGGCGATGACGATCAACGCTTTGATGACCTTGGCCAACTCGAAGAGCTCGGCCTTCTCGGCGATCTCCATGACCGTCTCGGCGTCGGCTTGAGCCAACACCGTCGTCGAGAAGATGGCCGGGTCGATTGCAATGAAATCGAGCATAATAGCCTCCTGGAGGCTGGGTCAGTCCCACAAGAAATTCGATGCGGTCAACTTCTTGACGACCTGGCGAAAATACAGCGGGCTCAGCTCGACGCGCCTGTTCTTATAGGGCGTGACGATGCCGCGCTCGACGAAGTAATTGAGCGCCATCTCGCAAAATGCGTGCTCGGAGTTGGTGATCTCGGCCAGCTCGTGGGCCCCCAGCGCTCCATGCTGGGCGATCGCCGCCAGCACGAAGAGATATTGGTCGTCGAGCCGCTGGATGGGCCCCATCGACGGCTTTCGAAACAAGCTTACGTGGATGGTCCCGTCCGGGTCGACGCCGATACTCCGCCTCCAGAACCGAAGCGCGACCGACGGATTCCCCCGCGAGTACTCGTGCAGCAGGCGAAAGTAGCCGTTGGCCGTCTTGATGATCTCGTAAAAGTCGTTTTCGGTGTCGTCGTGGGTGATTACCAGATCGGTGAAGCTGATCTTGCGGCCGGTGAGCGCGTTTCGGCGCTGGATGAGCTCCTGGATCTCGCGCTCGGTCCACGGCTCGATCTGGCAGACCTTGCCGAAATAGTGCTGCCGCGGGTGAACGCGGTTGATATAATTCCACGAATACTCGTTGAACGTGAGCATCCAGAAGTGGATCTCGTCGGTCAAATTGACCACCTCCAAGAAGGTGTCCAGCCCCTGAAAGCCGCCGATCTCGCGCACGAAGAAATGATGGCAATCATCGAGCACGATCATGCGCGACTCCATGGCGCACAACTGCTCGACGAGCTCCTCACGACCGTCGGGCGTCTTGGCGAGACCGAAGAACTCGGCGATAAATGTGATGACCGCCTCGCGGTCGGTGACCTTCTCGGTGATCCTGGCGCGCTCGACCGCCACGTCGGGGAACTCCTCGGCGAGCCGTCGGACGATGTCGTTGACCAGGGTCGTGCGACCCATACCCTGCTCGGCGCTCAGCGCCAGCGAGCCCTGAACCTCGTTGGTCAGCCACCGGTCCACCGTCTCGATTACCGGTGCGATCTGCTCGTCGCGATCGACCTTATAATTCTCCTCGTCGAGCGGGCGCCCGTCGAAGTAGGCCGCGTAATCCTCGGGCAACTCGACGCGCTGGCGTTCCTGGGGCGCCTCCTCGCCGTCGCGCTCCTTTTGTTGGAGCTCGATGCGTTTTCGAAATACGAAGTTACTCAGCTTTTTGCTCCACGCCGTATCGCGCGCCTGCATGCTGGCAAATTTGCCGATCTCGCGAAACGCGACGTAGAAGAACGCCAATGAGATCACGAATACGCCGTAGATGCGATCTTTGTGGGTTTTGACAAATTCGACCGCCCGCGGCAGCCGATCTACGGCGAGTCGCTCGAAGAGCGCGGCGATATCGTCCTTCCAGGTCGACAGCACCAGGTAGACCACCAGCGCCAAACCCCACCAGAAGATCGTCTCGACCAACTTGGAGACCACCGATTGGCCAAAGAGCGTGGTCACCGCCAGCGGCACATAATGCTCGAGCAGCCAGAAGACCAACACGATGCGCAGGCTGCGCACCAATTTGCGGGCGCGGGACAGCTCCAGGTTGATCAGATCGACGGCCGACATCGACGCCCGCGACGGGTCGGCTCCCAGCCGCGACAGATCCGGGGCGGGCGTGCGAAGCGACTCCTCTCGGAAGCGCCTGGGCAACACCATCACCTTGACCAGCGTCATCGCGACCCAATACAAAAAGAACGCATCGATGCCCCAACTCACAAAGACCAACTCGGCGAAGGCCTCGGCCACATACGCGGCCACGCTGTCCAGGAGCAGGTATAAGATCAGTGGCGGGACCACCGATCGCAGCACCTCGGCGCCCTTGATGGTCAAGGGCGCGTAGCGTTTGAAGAAGCGTCGCTTGAGCGCAAAGCTGGTCAGCCGGCGGATGGCCGGGTCGGTGTAGGCGCGGCCGAAATAGACCACCAGCCCGAGCACGGCCAGACGGATGAATAGCACCAGCAGCCAACCCCAGGCCTCCGCGGACAATAACAGCTCGGGCAGCGCGAGGAATTGATCGGCGCGTGTCTCTGCAATCTCGACGGCCCGCACGATCGCCTGACGCACCCCGAACCAGGCGCTCTCCCAATTCTCATCGTTGAAAACCGCGTAGAACTCGTCGCGTTCTCTGTCGCTGATCAGCGGCAGTAGTTTTTCGACCACCCCGTTGTAGTATTCGAGGCGCTCGCGATCGAGTTCGAGCTGATCTTTTCGGGCCTGCGCGATATCCAAGCCGGCTTCGACTTGGCGGTCGCGAAGCTCGCGGCGCGCCTCGGCGAGCTCGACCTTCTGCTCACCGACGACCGACTCGCCCAGCTCCTTGTGACGCTCACGCGCCCGCTGAAGCTGAGCCTCGGCGTCGGAGAGCTCCTCTCCGGCGGCGTCGACGTTTTCCTTGGCTGTATCGTAAAGGTCCTGGTGGCGACGCACCGACTTTCGCACTTCGCGTCGATGCTCGAGGACCTGGCGGAAGATCGGATCGATCTTCTCGCGCGAGAAGTTGGCGCTGGGGGTATTCGGAAAGTCATCGAGCTGACCTTCGATGTCGTCGCGGCGCTTGGTGAACGTCTCGACGCGCTCGGCGCGATGGCGGCTGGCTTCCTGAATCTGTTCGCTTTGATCACGAGCGACCTCGGCGGTCTTCTCGAGCAGCTCGCGACGCTGAGCGATGATCTCGCGGACCTGCTCGTCGCGCTCTCTGGCTTCCCGGACGCGCGCCCTTTCGGCCTCGGCGAGCGCGTTCTGCTCGGCGGCCGTCGCCTGATCGAGCCGCGCGCGATCTTCGCGGTCACGCTCGACGGCCTTGGCTGCCTCTTGGTGGAGTTCGTCGGCGCGCTTGGACAAGAGATTCAGCCGCGAGCGCTTCGAGTTGACCAACTCGCCGACTGCCTCGACCGACGCTCGCCGGGTGGCGAGCAGTCCGTGCGCCACGGCCGCCTTTCGGGCCAAGCTCGTGCGGACCTCCTCGGGCAACGTGTCGTCGGCGACCTGTTCGTCGAGCACCACCGCCGAGCTCTCCGCAGCAGTGAGCCGGCGGTCGATGCGCTCGCTTTCGGCGCGCAGCCCGGCCAGTTGCGCTGCGACCTCCGACTCGACGCGCTGGACTGCTTCCAGATCGTCGACCTGCTCTTGGCTCAAACCGTGATCGGCCACCAACGCCCTGGCGACATCACCTTTTTTGTCGGGCTCGGACTCGGCGGCCGTGGGTGTGTCTGAACCCTCCGGCTTTTCGGCCTCGGCCACCTCCCCGGAGGCAACGGTTTCCGCCCCATCGGCAGACGGATTCGCCTCGGTCTCTTGTGCGAGCGCCGTGGATGGCTCTACAAAGAAGGAGGCGACGACCCACAGCGACACCAAGAAGATGAACCGTCGCAGGATAGCTTTTGCCGTACTTCGCGTCATAGACTGCGGCAGTATTCGGACACATGACACGCGCCAGACACTTCATTTCCGGAAGACTCCGTCGAAGCCAGTGGCGCACGTGGACTTATTTTTATACGATTTGGCTGCGATGAAGTCACACTAAATTCTACGACGCTCTTTCTTTAGCACTTCTCAGGATGCACCACGATCGGCTCGATAAACGCCGATCGTGGCCGCGCGATTCCACCCGACCGAGTTCCTTTGCAGATATATCCTCCCCACAGAGACTCCCGCCGACTGCTGCCGATCGCTGCGAGACCAGGTGCCCTGTTATGGGTGGTCCTGATCGCGGCGCTGTTGGTGACCTCGTGCGGCCGGGACCGTTATATCCACCGCTGGAATGACAAGGTGCTCGAGGTCGGAAAGCTCCACGACGCCGGCGAGCTCGACGAAGCCCAGCGACGCTACGAGGAGCTGCTCGAAAACGCCCCCGGCCATGAAGAGCGCCGCTACGTGCTCAATGAACTCGCTCGCATCGCCGAGCGACGCGGCGACTGGCACACGGCGTTGGAGCGCTACGAGCAGGTCCACAGCCAAGAATACGACGACGAGGCCGGCGCCCGTGCGCTGTACCGCTCGGCGCGGATCGTCGGAGACCAACTCGGCGAGACCGAGCGCGGCAGACAATTGCTGCGCCAGACCGTCACACGCTACCCGGCGTCGGTCTCGGCGGAGTTCAGCGTGCGCGAACTCACCGATCAATACCGGGACCGCGGCGAGTTTGCCCGGCTCGAGCAGGACCTCGACGCGCTATACGCCGAGGTCGAAGACGAACCCGTCGCCGACAACCTGCTCTTCGCGCTGGGGATGACCCTCGAGGAGCACGCCGGCGACGAGGCCGGCGCCCTCGCCCACTATCGCACCCTATATACCAATTATCCCGACGGCGGACTATCCGACGATGCGCTCTGGCAGGCCGCGATGATCCACAAACGCCACCAGCGCTGGCCACAGACCATCGAGCTCCTCGAGACGCTCGCCGACGATGTGCAGACCTCGTGGTTCGTGGGCAGCTATAACTCGCCGTGGACAAATGACGCCCGCTTCGAGCTCGGCTTGATACACCTGCTCTTCCTCGATGACTACGAGGCCGCCATCGAGCATTTCGAGCGGTATTTGTCCGACTTTCCACATAGCGTCGAGGCCGACGATGCCGCCTGGCATATCGTCGAGGCGCGCCGGTTGACCGGCGATCGGGAGGCCTACCGTCAGGCGATGGAGGACTTCATCGAACAATACCCCGAAAGCCGGTTTGTGCGACAGGCGACCCAGCGACTGGCCGAGGAAGCAAATCCATGATCCGTGTGGAGAATATTTCAAAGACTCACTTCGGCCGCCCGGTGCTGAGCAATATCTCCCTGGAGGTTCCCGAGGGCACCAACATGGGGCTGATCGGTCCGGGAGGCTGCGGAAAGACGGTACTCCTCAAGATCATCTGCGGGCTGATTCGGCCCGACAGCGGCCGCGTGATCATCGACGGCACCGACGTGCAGAGCCTCAAGGAGACCGAGCTCGCCGAGTTTCGAAAGGCGCTGGGGATGCTCTTTCAGAACTACGCGCTGTTCGACTTCATGACCGTCTCCGAGAATATCGCCTTCCCGCTGCGCCAGGAGGGCAAGACCGACCCGAAGGCCATCGACGCGCGCGTCACCGAGCTGCTCGACGAGATCGGGCTGCCCACGGCCGCCGACAAATACCCCAACGAGCTGTCCGGCGGCATGAAAAAGCGGGTGAGCTTCGCACGCGCGGTCATCCAGAAGCCGCCGATTATCTTTTACGACGATCCCACCGCCGGCCTCGATCCGGTGACGAGCTCCAAGATTTTCATGCTCCTCCAGAAGATGCGCGCCGAGTTGGGCACCACCTCGATCACGGTCAGCCACGACATCGGCGGCATCAAAGATATCTGCGAGCATTTTGCGATGCTCGAACGTGGCGAGCTTGTGTTCTATGGTACGCGTCGTGATATCGAAGAAACCGACATCAATATCGTTCGTCAATTCTGGGACGGCTTTAGCGACGACGAGCTCGGCTGAGTGATGATCAATCCGCTTCGCTACATCGGAAAACGCTTCGTCGACTGGTCTTATGAGATCGGCGGGCTGTTCGTGATGATGGGGCAGATCTTCATCAACTTCGCGCCCTGGAAGCTCGACAAGCCCCAGATCTGGCGCAGTCTGTACCTGGTCGGCGTCAAGAGCTTCCCCATCGTGGTGGTCACGGCGCTGTTGACCGGCGCCATCATGGTCATCCAAAGCGGCCTGTACATCGAGCAATACGGTGCCCACGGCCTGCTCGGTTGGGGCGCCGGCTATAGCGTGCTGCGAGAGGTCGGCCCGGTCATGATTGGGCTGATGTTCTCGGGGCGTGTGGGCGCCAACAACACCGCCGAGTTGGGCACCATGAAGGTCACCGACCAGGTCGACGCTCTCAGGGCGTTGGCCATCGATCCGGTGCGCTACCTGGTCATGCCGCGGGTCATCGCGATGATCGTGATGATGCTGCTGCTGGTCGTCATCGGCGACTTCACCGCCCTTTTGGGCGGCGCGATCACCAGCCAATTGCTGCTGGGCGTCGATATGAAGCTCTTCGCCTGGAGCATCGTCGAATATATCAAGCTCGAGGACTTCACCCACGGGTTGTGGAAGGCGGTCGCCTTCGGCTACGCCATCGCGGTGATCTCGTGCCACTTCGGTATGCAGACTCGCGGCGGCGCCGTCGGCGTGGGTCGGGCGGTCAACGCCTCGGTGGTCGGAAGCGCCACGGCGATCTTCGTATTGGATTATTTTATCACGTTCATGGTGCTGTAGCGGGCGCCACGATTCAGCAGGGTCATGTCTAACGAAACCCACAACCAGGACGAGCACGCCCCAAGCTGGCCGACGCGCGCACTCGGCTCGATCGGCCGGCCCGTGCTCGAGGTCTACGAGACCGTCCAGGACATCTTCCGGGTGCTGGGCCTGACCTTCTATTATATTCTCCACGGCCAAAAAGGCCCCAAGCGCCGGAATGCGGTCCTCGAGCAGATGCACGAGATCGGCAACCGCTCGATCATCTTTATCGCGGTGACGCTGGGCTTCTTGGGGATGATCCTGATCTTTCAGGCGGGATACCAGGCCAACCAGATCACCGGCGACTTACAGTTGTTGGGCGCGCTCTTCTTGCAGCTATTGTTACGCGAGTTCGGCCCGACCATTACCGCCATGATGATCGCCACGCGTGTGGGCACCGGCATGGCCGCCCAGATCGGCAGCATGGTGGTCACCGAGCAGGTCGACGCGCTTCGCATGAGCGGCGCCCAGCCCATCGACTACCTGGTCGTGCCCCGCTTCCTCGCCTCGACGGTGATGATGATCGTGTTGACCATCTTTGGTGTGCTGGTCTCCTACGTCGCCGGCGCGGTGACCGCCTATTCGTTCTTCGGGTTAAACCCGCGCACCTTCTTGGACCTGTCCATGATCGGGTGGTTCGACGTCAATATCGGGCTCATCAAGGCGCTGGCCTACGGTATGGCCGTGCCCATCGCCGCCTGCCAGGCCGGCCTGAGCGTGGTCGGCGGCAGTGAGGGCGTGGGGCGCGCGACCACCCAGGCGGTCGTCAACGCCAGCCTGGCGGTCGTCATCCTCGACTTTATCATCTCCGGTTTGGGATATGTCGTGCTGGCACTTTTATGAACATGACTGAGGCTGTCCCCCGGACATCAATCAGCAACCGAGTCCCGATGCCAAACCTTAAACCGACACTTCAGGCTTTCTCAAAGCTCCTCGTGATGGGGGCCGTTGCTGGCGCCTTGGCCTTGCCGCAGCCGGCACAGGCCGACGTCGTGCTCCCCAAGAAAGGCAAGCAATACTTCACCGCGGGGATGAGCCTCGATCCGGGCTTTCTCTACGACTCCAGCGCCTCGGAGCTCGACGACATATCGTCCACGTCGCTGACCGCGGCGACCATGGCGAGCTTGGGCGTCACCCAGATTATCAATCGAAGCTTCTTCATGGCCGCCGAAGGCCGCGTGGGCATGCAGTGGTTCGACGACAACACCGCGGCCAAGACCGGCGAGGCGGACTCCTCGAAGAACTTCGCCTGGCAGCTTGGTCTTTACGGCCACTGGCTGCCCTTCGAAGATAAGCTCGGCCTGGTCGCCGTCGGCGGCATGCACCTATTCCAGGTACACGCCGACGACGCTCCGCTCCAAGTGCTCGCCGGGGAGCTGAGGCTCGGCAAATATATTTGGACCGCCAACGAGGACTTCTTGTTGGTCCAGCTCGGCTATTCAGCCCCGTTCATTCAGGGATTCAATCGCCCCACCGACTTCTCCGGCGAGTCGGAGTGGGCGGACCGAAACTGGACGTTTCACCGATTCACGCTCGGATTTCAATACGGTTTTTGAGGCGGCTATGGGCAGCATCGAGTTCGAGGGAATCTATAAGAGCTTCGGCGACAAACATGTGCTTCGCGGCGTCGACGTGACCGTCAAGCCCGGCGAAGTCTTCTTTGTCATCGGGCAGTCGGGGGCGGGAAAGAGCGTATTGGTCAAGCACCTGGTGGGACTTCTGCGACCTGACAAGGGTCGGGTCTATTTGGACGGGGTCGACATCACCGACCTGTCCGAAAAAGAGTTCTATCCGATTCGAAAGCGCTGCGCGATGGTCTTCCAAAACTCGACGCTCTTCGACTCGATGACGCTCCTGGAAAACGTGATGCTGCCCATCCGAAAACACCGGCCGGTCAGCGATGAGGAGGCCGAAGCCCAGGCGATGGATCAGCTCCGAAAGGTGGGCATGCAGGACTATGCGAACCGCCATCCGGCCGACTTCGGCGACGGCATGCGCAAAAAGGTCGCCATCGCTCGCGCGCTCACGCTCGACCCGGAGTATGTCATCTTCGACGAGCCGACCACCGGCATCGACCCCATCTCGGCGGCGATGGTCGACAAACTCATCCGCCACCTGTCGGACAACCTCGGGGTGACCAGCATCGTCATCTCACACGATTTGCGCAGTATCTTCGGCATCGCCGACCGCATCGCCATGCTCTACAAGGGCAAGCTGGTGCTCGACGGCACGCCCGATGCGTTCAAGAATTCCGAGCACCCGGTCGTCCAGCAATTCATCCAGGGCCGCCCCGACGGGCCGATGGAGGAGCCGAATTGAGAAGGCTCCTGTTGCACGTTGGGCCGTTGTAGACCAAGATAAGCCCCGTTCACTACGTCGCGCGCTGCCAGAGTTCCCATGCAAAGCAAAGAATCGTCCATAGAAGTCAAGGTCGGAGCCCTCGTCCTCTTTTCGTTGGGGCTGCTCGTCGCCTTCGTGCTCGTGCTGGGAGACGTCTCGTTTTCGGACGGGTTTACCTTCCACGTCGACTTTGACAACGCCGGCGGGTTGAAGCCCGGCGCCGACGTGGCGATCGCGGGCATCAACGTGGGCAACGTCGAGAAGCTCGAATTCCAACCGGACCGCTCCGGCGGCGACTCCCCGGCGGTTTCCGTGCGCGCCAAGGTTCGCATCGAGGAAGACTACGCCGACGCCATCCGCACCGATAGTGAGTTCTTCATCAGCCGCCGCGGCATGCTCGGCGAGCCGTATATCGAGATTGAGACCAACTCATTTGACGCCCCGCGCATCGAGAAAGGAGCCGTACTTCGCGGTGTCGAGCCGCCGCGCATGGACGTGGTCGTGGCCAAGGCGACCCAACTTTTGGACACCTTGGACGATATTCTGAGCGACCCGGACATCCCGGCCAGCGAACTCATCGGCAACACCGCGTCTCTGATGGGCCACCTCGACGAGGTCGTCGTCGACAACCGCGAGGATATCGACGGCACGGTCCGTAATACGCGCAAGACCACCGAGGAAGCCGCCCAGCTCCTGGCGGCGCTGAACTTCGCCGTCGATGACGGCCAAACGGTGCGCGCCATGCTCGACGATGCCCGCGCGACCAGCGCCAACGCCCGACAGATCTCGGCCAAGGTCAACGCCGAGGCCGACCCGATGCTCGCCGACGCACGCGAAGCCGCCGCCAGCGCGCGCAGCGCGGGAGAGTCGGTCGATCGCATGCTTGGAAATAACGAGGCCAAAATCGACTCGTCGATCGACAACGTTCACGCGAGCACCGAGAACCTGGCCAATATGTCGCGCGATGCCAACGAGGTCATGCACCGCATCGAAGCCGGTGAAGGCACCGTCGGCCAATTGCTGGCCGACCGCGAGATGTACGATGATATGAAAGAGCTTCTGCGCACCATCAAGCGGCGGCCCTGGAAGATCATCTGGAAGGAATGACCTTGTGTAGAGTCATGTGGATCTCTCGGTTTACGACCTCACAAGCCGCTGATGAGCCCACACGCTGGAGAGAGTAAGAAATTAAGAGAGTGAGAGAGTAAGAACAACGCTCCAAGCGACCGAGCTCACCTCAGGGCGGTCGCTGTATCTCACTCTCTTACTGTCTCACTTTCTTACTCTCTTCTACCCGATCAGCAACTACGGCCTGCGCTGGCGCAACCTTCCCGAAACATCAAGACTAATGGCCGTGTCCGTCGTGCCCACCCTCCTCCGGCTGCATGTGGATAGGTGGCTTTCCCTCCCGCATGCGGCGCTTGTCTTCGATGACCTCCTCGAGCTTTTGGACCTTCTCTTTGATCCGGATACGCTGCTGGGGCGCCTCGATATATTTGATCGCCTGCTCGTAGTGGCGCTTTGCCTGGGCCACCTGGCGCAGCATATCGAAGTACAGGTCGCCGGCGATCATATGCAACTTGGCGCGGTAGGAGGGCGGCGGCTGACGCTCTAGTAGCTCGACCGCCTCGTCGACCGCCTCCTGGTATTTGGCCTCCAGATCGAGGCCGGCGATCAGGAGTTGTCGGGCCTTCAGGCTGTTCGGGAACGCCTCGACGGCTCGCTGGCCGTAGTCGACGGCCGGGGCGCGGTTGGCCATCCCCAATTGCATGCGACCGCGCACCGTCAGCGCGCGTGTGTCGTAAGGGCGCATCTCGACGGCGCGGTCGACGAAGGACTCGTATTCGTCGAATTGACCGGTCCGCGAAGCAATGACGCTGATATTCAGCGGAATTTCGCCGAAGGCCGGATACCAGGCGTGGGCCTTTTCGTAGGAGGAAAGCGCTCGAGTATACGCCGTGCGAAGCATCATGTGGTCGGCGCGGCCGCGGTGAAATTCGGCCATGAAGACCAGCACCGACACGGCGACCATGGCCGCGGCGACGACGATCGCGACCGCCGCGCTGGCGCTCACGGTGCCAAGCGCCCCGCCCTCTTTGGTCGTCCCCGCAGACCAGCGACCCGACCAGCCACGAAAGCCGTTGAGGGTGGCCGACATACGCAGCAACATCGCCAGGCTAGCTACCCAGACGAGCGCCGCGGGCGCCAACTCGACCAGCGGCGTAAAGAACAGAAAGACCAGCCCGGCCAGCGACGCAGTCAGCAGCGCCCAATGCTCGCGAATCCACTCCTCGTGCTCGGTGCGCCCGGCCAGCGCCGATATCGCCACCGAGAACACCGCGGCCAACCACAGCGCAAAGAGCGCCAGCCCCACGGCACCGTACTCCACCAAAATCTTTGAGACGCCGTTATGCGGGGTGCGAAAAGCCGGATAGTGATCGAAGAGACCGGCCACGTACGGGTGGTCGATATTGACCGCGCTGGTCTGCAGCGGCCACCAAGAGCCGGCGCCGTGGCCGACAATGGGTCGCTCGGCAAATAGGTCCGTGCTCACCTCGAATAGATAGCTATGCGCGCTCGTCGAGTTGACCGTCTCCACACGATAGGGGGCAAAGACGGGGTCCCGAACCCCGCCTGCTGACGAGTTGGCCCGCGCCGACTCGGCGGTGCGCTGCAGATACGGCAGGCTGGTGGCGTCGCTGGTGGGTGCCGGTGGCGCCAGCCCCCACTGCCCCACCGCCAAGAAGACCGCCACCACACCGAGCAAGATCATCACGGGGATGAGCACACGTTGGGCCAAGGCGCGCTGGAACCCGACAAAGATCAGGCTACTCACCGCACACACCGCCGCGAATGCGCCGGCCATCCACCAACCGGCCATCAGCGCGAAGTGAAAGCCGGCCAACGCAAAACATACGGCGAAGAAGATCGCCCATTTTTTTGTGAAGCGAAATATCGCGGCCAGCAAGAGTGGCAGCACGACCACATAATATGCGGTGGCAAACTCCATCCCGTCGAAGGCGCCGGTGGCCCCCGGCGGGTCCCAGACCACCGTAAAGACGCCCAAGCCGGCCAGATCGAGCAGACCCATCGCCCCCGCCAATCCCGCGCCCACGCCGCATGCGATCGCGAAGTCGAAGAACCGAAGCGGCCTGCCGATTGGCGCGGTCACGATGAGCATCACCACGGCCAGCGCCGCGAAGTGAAGCGACTCCCAAAGACCCAGCAGCGGGATATCCGCCCACAGCGAGGCTCCGAGGCTATAGGCCCCGAAGACCAGCGCGAGGACTGTCACGCGCCCGGCGACCATCGACGCTGCGCGGGCGCGAATCGCCAGAATCCCCCATACGAGCAACGCCGCCCCGGCGCCGCCGACCAGCAGAATCTCTTTGATGGCCTCGAAATTCGAGAAGCCATTGGCAAATACAGGCGGTATCAACGCCAGCAGCAGCAATAGGATCCACGAAGGCACAGCCAGCGCAATCTCGCCGGATGACTCGTCAGTACTCGATTCGCGGCTCGTCTCAGTCATCAGATAATCCGATCCAAGAGGCTTCGACAGGAAAAGAATGTGGCGGTCTGATTCGCGGGTTCGGGTCGAACTGGCTGAGTTCGCATCCATTCAATTTGGGCAGACTCAGTGCCCGCGACACGCTGGTATAGCATCGACCGCCCCCACAAATGAAGGCATCGCCGAGAGCGCGTCAATCCAGCCTCCCAATTTCCGCAGTTCATCCCGTGGTTAAGCTCCATAGTGATAATCCCAATCCATCTGAGGTGATCGGCATGAAGCGAGCATCCGAGCCCGAGGTCGTGGTCGTCACTGGAGGGTCTGCCGGCGTGGGACGCGCGACCGTGGAAGCCTACGCGCGTCGAGGGGCTAAAATCGGGCTGCTGGCGCGCGGCGAGGACCGCCTCGAAGCCACCCGCCGCCGGGTCGAGGAGCTCGGCGGCCAGGCGGTGGCGATTCCGACCGACGTTGCCGACGCCGACGCGGTCAATCAGGCGGCCGAGCGCGTCGAACAGGAATTCGGCCCCATCGATGTCTGGATCAACAACGCGATGGTCTCGGTCTTCGCTCCCATCAGCCAGATCAGCGCCGAGGAATTCGAGCGGGTCACCCAGGTCACCTACCTCGGGGTCGTCCACGGGACCAAAGCCGCCCTCGAGCGTATGCGACCGCGCGACCGGGGCTCGATCATCATCGTCGGCTCGGCGCTGGCCAAGCGCGGGATTCCGCTGCAGGCGCCCTACTGCGCCGCCAAGCACGCCGTCCAGGGCTTCTTCGAGTCGCTGCGCGCCGAGCTGCTCCACGAGGGCAGCCACATCAAGCTGTCGATCGTACACCTGCCGGCTCTCAACACCCCCCAATTCGACTGGGTCAAGAGCCGGCTGCCAAACCGCGCCCAACCGGTACCGCCGATCTTCGAGCCGGAGGTGGCCGCCGAGGGAATCATCCACGCCCAGGAGAGCGGCCGGCGCGAGATCTATGTGGGCGGCCCGACGGTCATGACGATTATCGGCAACCGCCTCGTAGCCGGCTTCGTGGACCGCTACCTCGCCAAAAACGGCTTCGACAGCCAACAGACCGACGAACCCGAAGACCCCGGCCGGCTCGACAACCTGTGGGAGCCGGTGCCCGGCGACCCGGGCGCCCGCGGCCGCTTCGGCACCGACCGAACCCGCGATCACAGCCTGCAACTGTGGGCCACCAAACACCGCACCGGGCTGGGCATCGCCGCGGTTGCCGTGGGTGTGGTTGGCGGGTTGATTGCGGGGCTTCGGTCTTAATCAAGATGAGCGTGGTGGGGCGTTGACCCTATCCCCGTGGCCTTGTGCCCGGGGTTAGGGTCAACGCTCTACGATACGCGGCAGGTAAAAAGTGCCAGGCAGGTAAAAAGTGCCAGGCACCCTACAAGCCACCAAGGGGACGTCCACGCAAGGTGCGGCCGGGAAGCAGCACGGCGAGCAGGAAAGCTCGCGCACCCTGGCCGTCCGCTCCGTCGCTCACCGTCGCCGTCGTCCCGTCCTCACACTCGATGAGGACTTCGTCGCTGCTCTCCGCCTCGGTCACCGTGCAGGACGTCCCGTCCATGCCATCGCCCCCCGAACAGCCCACCACGGTCAGGAACAGAGCTCCGAAGACGACCATCCATACTCTCGTTCGCTTCATCTTCATTTACTCCACTGGATAAATGGGGACGTTCTACGCCGGCATTATAGTTGTCGTGACCGCCCCCGCTACGGGCTGCCAAATTTCATTTCGCGAGTCGCCTTCAGAGTTAGCCACAACGCCGACGAAGCCCAACGCGCCCCCAAGAAACAGCCGACCCCGGCACGATCGACGTGCCGGGGTCGGGGTGTTCGAAGCGGAAGACCGAAGCAGCTCAGCTGCCCCAGGGAATGGAATTAGAGCCCGATGACCTCCATGCTGCCACCGTTGTCGAACACAATCGAGCCGCATCCGCCGGCGATGGTGTTCGTCGCCTCGAGGCGCACGACAATGTCACCGTTGGCGTCCGGCTGGATGGAACCGCCGACGGTCGCCTGGACGCTCGTATCGGCGTCGGTGACGTTGAGCGATTTGAAGACCGTGCCGTTGACGAGGACGTTCACGTCGAGCGTCTCGCCGCAGCCCAGGGAGTTTTCCGACAGCGTGAGGTCGAGCTTCACCGCCAGCGCGGCGTCGACGGTGCTGAGGGTGCGCGTCCCCTCGATGTAGTGACCGGCCTCGAACATGTAATGGTCGGCAGACAGGTTGATCGGGTCGCTGCTGGTGGGGAAGTTGAACGACTCGGCGATGAGCGAATCGAAGGTCGTCGAGGTGCCGTCGTCACACGAGACCGTCACGGTGCCGTCTCCGTTGTCGGTCACCGTGCACGAGCTTCCGTCGACGCCATCGCTGACCGTCGCCGTCGTCCCGTCGTCGCACGAGATCGTCGAGGTGCCGTCTCCGTTGTCGGTCACCGTGCAGGAACCCCCGTCCTGACCGTCGCTGACATCCACCGAGGTGCCGTCGTCGCACGTGATCGTCTTCGTCCCGTCCCCGTTGTCGGCTACCGTGCACGAGCTTCCGTCGACGCCATCGCTGACCGTCGCCGTCGTTCCGTCGTCGCACGAGATCGTCGAGGTGCCGTCTCCGTTGTCGGTCACCGTGCAGGAACCCCCGTCCTGACCGTCGCTGACATCCACCGAGGTGCCGTCGTCGCACGTGATCGTCTTCGTCCCGTCCCCGTTGTCGGCTACCGTGCACGAGCTCCCGTCGACGCCGTCGACGCCGTCGACGCCGTCGACGCCGTCGCTGACCGTCGACGTCGTCCCGTCGTCGCACGAGATCGTCTTCGTCCCGTCCCCGTTGTCGGCCACCGTGCACGAGCTTCCATCTTCGCCGTCGGTGACCGTCGCCGTGGTCCCGTCCTCACACTCGATGAGGACGTCGTCGCTTTCTTCCATGTCCGTGACCGTGCAGGACGTCCCGTCCATGCCATCCGACCCCGAACAGGCGGGCAGGGCCAGGAACAGACATGCGAGGATAGCCACACATACTTTCATTCGTTTCATCGTCTCTACTCCACTGGGTAAGTACTCGCGAAATTCTGCGTCGACATAGAGCTCGTCGAACCTGTCCACTTCGCTCGTTGGCAGATGCTATGTTGAGAGCGGTTAAGAGCATTAGGCGGTTGAGAGCATTAGACAGAACACCGATGAAGATCAAGCACCTCGTCCTTCGCTGCAAAACACAGGTGCAGGCAAAAAGTGCCAGGCACCCTACAAACCAGTGTTCATGGGCACGAGCGCCGCATCTAGCCTGCATCTTTTCGTCTCATCGCCCCAGATACTTCAAAAAAGTACGCAACGATTCGGCCCCTTCTGCCGATAACCATAGTGAGGG
>CAYLTX010000022.1:0-58660 GCA_964386725.1 uncultured Bradymonadales bacterium
TGGTACTGCAGTGGTAACGCTGTGGGAGAGTAGGTCGCTGCCGGCATTTTTTATGGAAACCACGACGAGGGCCGCTCCCATCAAAGGGGCGGCCCTCGTCGTGGTTTCCGATGAGTCAAGTGAGAGAACAACAAAGGCCTCGACAGGTTTTGCCTGTCGGGGCTTTTGCGTTTCTTGGGCGGAGGATCGGGCGTGTGGGTGAATAGAGATGGCGGAAAAATTTCGTGGCGTGCGGGGGCTGAGAGGGCGATTCGGGAAAATGTACGCAACGAATAGGGGCGAATCGCCGAAAACCATAATGAGGGGCGAAGGGAGTGGTTGCCCGCAGTTTTTTGGCAAGAGCCGCGGTAAATCGACAATCACCGAGACGACCAGGAGCATCGGATGAAAGGGATGAATCACGAGGGGACGGGACCGATCGCAGGGGGAGAAGAGACGTTGCCGGGCCTGGGGCCCAAAGTTGGCATCGAGCGACTGCAACGCCGGGACGATGACGCGCGGGAGATTCGCCTGAGCGGCGATGAGCGAGCGGTTTTGGATCTGATGCAGGCCCAAATCGAGCGCTACGAGTGGTTCGCCCACCGCGCGCGGCCGACTCGCAGCATCGTGGAGGTCGCCGGTGTGTTGTTCCGGCCGCCGGAGGGGCCGGGGCTTTGGGAGGAGGCGCTGGTGTCGCTGAGCCTGCGTGAGGATGTGATGGCGCATGCCTTATTGGTCAAGTGGGAGCCTCCCGCCGGGGATGCCGGCTTGGAGCTATTCCACCAGATTTGCCTGTCGCGTTCGCGCCGCCGGGTCGGTGCGTGATCAGTTGGCTGGGAGGGCGTTGGGGCGCAAAAGGACCGCTCCGAGCGCGGTGGCCCCGAAGCAGGGGTGACATCTGCGCGCCAGCGCCTATGATACCGGCGCGTTCGCTTGTTAAGAGAATTGCCGGGGGTGCCCCCGGGACGAGGAGTTGGACCCGAATGAGTGATGAATTTGACGAAGTTGTGCACGTCGCGCCGGCGACCATCAGCGAAGATCTCATCGAGCTCGGTGCCGAGAATGTGGTCGCGTTTCCGGACCTGCTGACCCATGGGCCGGTGTCGGTCGACCCCAAGCGTCACCGCGCGGCGCGCCTGAAGTATTGGCGCGGTATCTTCGAGTCGGTCGTCGCGGAAGGCGATGAGGCGACCGTCGCTGCGGCGATGGCGCGGCTCGAAGATGGCTACTTGTCGACCGAGCAGCTCGGATCGGCTGCAGCCCATGCGGCCGGCGATGAGCGAATCGTTATTTGGAGCACGCCGACCTTCGAGGACCGGTTGTTTTTGTGGTTCGCCTTCGAGGCGTTGACCACAAAGGGTGTACCCGAATCACAAATCGCCACCGCCGAGCCGCGCATCGAATTGGCGGCGATCGCAGAGGAGCCGCCGCGCTTCGCAAGCTTGCGAAGCCTGGAAGTTACCGAGATCGCCCGCGGGTTCGACGAGTTATTCTACCCGCAGCTCATCTACGTCGAGGCGGGCGCGAATCTCTGGGAGACCTTCAGTTCGAATTCGCCGCGTCAATTTGCGATTTCAATCCCACATACGACCAAATTCTTCCCGGAGTTTGACGTATTTGCCGAGGATTACGGCCGACTCTTTCCGATGGTCCAAGGCGAGTCGCCGAGCCGCGTGGAGCTGTCCGAACTCGATGCGGATTTGCTCGGCCGGCTCGATGAGGGCGAGGAGAGAAGCGCGGCGGAGATTTTCGACGCGGCGTTGCTCGAACGCTACGGCTATCTGGATGAGGTCGTGCTCTTGGCGAGGCTGCAGACGTGGGCCGCTCATGACTCCGACGATCCCTATATCGAGGAGACGAATATCGAGGAGACCAGCGACGCGGACGTCGACGACCTCTTCGAGCAGCACGCATACCGACTCACCGAGCGCGGCCGCGAACTCCTGGAAGAGGGCTTCGAGCCGGGTCGTAAGCTGCCGCTATTCTTCGTGGGCGACAGCCGCCTCTATGCCGGCAAGAAGCCATGGGTGCGCGTGATCATCAATGAGAATTGGTGGTTCGAGCGCTATTCGCCCCCGAGCTAAACCAGGCTCGCCTGTCGGTTCGACTTACAGGTTCGACTTAGAGCTTGTCGATGATCTTGAAGCCGTGCTTTTCGAGTACGGTGCGAAGGTGGTCGATGTGGTCTTGGCCGCGCGTCTCCAGGGTCAGCTCGACGTTGGTCGCGCCGAATGGCGAAGATTCCATAAATGTGCGGTTGTGGAAGACCTGAAGGACATTGGCGCGCTCGTCGGCGACCAATGCCAGTAGGTCGGCGAGGCTGCCGGGCACGTCGTCGATCTGGAGGTCCAGACGGATCAGCCTTCCGGCGGCGACCAGTCCGCGCTCGATGATCCGCGAGATGACGTTGACGTCGATATTGCCGCCGCTGACGATCGAGCAGACGCGCCGGCCGTCGATATCGGCGATTTTGCCCGAAAGTAGCGCTGCGATGGGTGCGGCGCCGGCGCCCTCCACGACGAATTTCTCTTCCTCCAGGCACACCAGAATCGCGTTTGCGATGTCTTCTTCGCCGACGGTGACGATCTCGTCGACATATTTGCTGACATTGGCGTGGGTCAAACCGCCGACCTTGCGCACGGCGATGCCGTCGGCGAGGGTCTGGGCGGCGGGGAGTTCGAGGGGGCGCTTCTTTTCGACGGCGGAGCCCATCGACGGCAGGGTCTCGGGTTCGACGCCGATAACCCGGATCTTGGGGTTGATCTCCTTGAGCGCGGCCGCGATGCCCGAGATCAGCCCGCCACCGCCGATCGGGACGACGACGACTTCGAGGTAAGGATTCTGCTCGAGGAGTTCCAGGCCGAGCGTGCCCTGGCCGGCGATGATCCCCAGGTCGTCGAAGGGATGGACGAAGGTGCGCCCCTCGCTGGCGGCCAACTCCATGGCGTGTGCGTAGGCGGCGTCGTAATTGGCGCCGTGCAAGACGACCTTGCCGCCGAAACGCTTGGTGCGCGTGACTTTGACCAGCGGGGTGCCCTCGGGCATCACGATCTTGGAGTCGATGCCCAGCCGCGTGCCGTGGTAGGCGACCGCTTGAGCGTGGTTGCCGGCCGAGGAGGCGATGACACCGGCGTTTCGCTCCTCGTCGGTCAGTAGCGCGAGCTTGTTGGCCGCGCCGCGCTCCTTGAAGCTGCCGGTGCGCTGGAGGTTTTCGAGTTTGAGAAAAACCTTACAGCCCAACTGCTGGCTGAGGTTCTCGCTCATATGGCATGGAGTGACGTTGACGGAGTCGCCGATACGGTTGCGGGCGGCCTCGATGTCCTTGAAGTGGACCAGCGGGTCGGGCGACGCATCGGTGGGCGGGGAGCCCTCTTCGAAGTCGGTAGTCATATGTGCGCCTGGGTAAAAAGTTCTTGTTCAGATTATGAGAAGCCGTCCTCAGACGGGCCTTCGACAGTTCGGACTCAGCATATATGATCATCGCGCGATAGTTCACCTTGCATCATGTCGAAAGATAAGCGCCGCCGCCGCGAGATCGGTGGAACACGCAGCGAGACGAGAGCTGATGTATCCGAAATTCGTGTCATTTCTGGGTGCCGCGGGACTGGCGAGCGCTCTGGCCTACTTCGTGGGCGTCTATCTGGCCTTCGACCCGGCCTGGGAGCAATGGGCGGAATTCTTCGTGCCGTGGTCGGTGCCGCTGCTGTTCATTCCCTACCTCTTGCTCATCAGCCATCTCTTTCTACGCACCCGGTTGGGCGAGTGGTTGGTGGAGCGCGGGCGCATCGCGGAGGCCAAGGCTTATTGCGAAGCTCGTCTCGACTACAATTTGCTGCGCAGCCGAAAGGAAGCGCTGTTTCATCGTGTGGCGCTGGCGCGTGCTTACGTCGTCGAGCAGGATTACGCCGAGGCGGAGGCATTATTAGCGAGCGGCTACTCGATCCCCGAGAAGGGTCAATTGGCGCTCGATATTCAGCGCTGGCGTATGGAGATTGCACTTCGGGCCGATAACCTCCTACGGTGCCGGCAAGCGTGGGATGCAGTAGCCGAGGTCACTCGCCCTCGGCGGTCTCGTGCGTATGTTCTGGCGTGTCGTGCGGAGTGGGCGGCTCGAGAGGGCGAGCGAAGCGAGTTCGAGGATGCGCTGGAAGAGGCGCTGTGGGCCGACGCAAACAACGATCGCGTGGTCGTCTCCGAGTTGATCGGCATCTTGCGATTCTCGAGCGACGACTCACAGATGCGCCAGGGGCTCGATTTGATCGAGCCGGCGAGAGAGCATGTGTCGACCCAGATCCCCGGCCGTTTGGCCGAACTGACCGCTTTCGAGGCCGAGTTGCGTTATCGGCTGGGCGAGGTCGACCGGGCGCGCGCGCTGATTGCCGAGGCCGCTCAGCGGCCGGCCGACGCGCGCGCCGAGTACGAGCTTCGTCGGGTCAAAGAGTTGATCGAAGAGCACGCCGAACAAATTTAAGAGAAGCACGTCCAACGATTCGAGCGTTCAAATTATCACTGTCGAACCAAAGAGAGCACATCATGGAAGTCGCAAAAGATCGCATCGTCGGCATCACCTATATTCTGCGTGACGGATCCGGAGAGGAGCTCGAGCGGCGTGAAGCCGAAGAGCCCTTTTATTATCTGCACGGCCACAAGCAGATCATTCCGGGCCTCGAAGACACCCTCAGCGGCATGGAGCCCGGCGATCAATTCGACGTCGAATTCGATCCCGAGGAAGCCTACGGCGAATACAACTCCAATATGATCCAGCGCGTCCCGCGCGAGGAGTTCCCCGAGGGCATCGACGTCAAACCGGGTGTGCCCGTTCAGGTCATGACCGAAGACGGCTCCGGGATGGTCTTCTATATCAAGGAAGTCGCCGGTGATGAGGTCGTACTCGACGGAAACGAGCCGCTGGCCGGCAAGACGCTGCACTTCAACGGCGAGGTCAAAGAGGTCCGTGAGGCCGACGAAGAAGAACTCGCCCACGGCCATGCCCATGTCGGAGATGATCACCATCACTAATGCACTTGCCCTCATGCCCTTAGCGAGGTGAGCCCATCATGGAGCCGAGCCGAAAGAAGAAGTGGCGTGACATTCTGGACAAGACTGAGCGGATCGCCGTCGTCGGCATGAAACCATCAGGGGCCGCGTTCAGTGTACCTAAATATATGGAGCGACAGGGATTCGAGATTGTGCCGGTCAACCCCATGCACGACGAGATCGATGGGCGAAAGTCCTACGCCACGGTCAACCAGGTCGACGGGCCGGTGGATATGGTCAATATCTTCCGGCGCTCCGACGCCATCCCCGGCCATGTCGATGAGATCTTGAAGATGGATCCGCTGCCGGAGGCAGTCTGGCTCCAATTGGGCATTCGCCACGACGCCGCAGCGCGCAGACTGCTCGAGGCCGGCATCGAAGTCATCCAAGACCGATGCCTCAAGGTCGAGTACGCCCGGTTGCGGAGCTGATATACCGATACAATTTAGCTCGAGTGCAATTACGTAGAACGTGCGGTAGTGCTCATGCGGGCTTGAGGCTTGGGCCTTGGGGAAAGGCAACCTCGAGCCCCAAGCCTATTGGCAACCATTGCTCGTTTGAGCGCAAACGACACGACAAGCAAAAGACTTCCGTGATTGCACTTAGGGTTCAGTGACCGTCCAACGGACAGCGGCGGGCGGGGCGCCGTCGGCGCCCTCGATGCTGAATTCGATCCGGCTCGAGCCGGGCTGCAGATCCCACCACAATAGAGTCGTCTCCCGTGCGCCGTCGACTGCAAGGCTGCGCGACGGGAGGCGTTGGTCGGCCAAAGTGGCCGTGGCGCGTCCGATGAACTCCAGCGTGAATCCATTGATCGGTTGATCGTTGGGGTTGTGCACGATGAGCGCACCCGATTGATCCCACTCCAAGCCCACGCGGCGTGTCTTCGCCGCATATAAGACGGCGTCGCCCAGGCTGGTCACGCTCAGCGGCGCGGCTTCGCGCCACAACTCCACGTCGGCCAGCGCACTCGCGAAGCGGGCGGCGACGGTCCAGTGGCCGCCGCGCTCTGGCTCCAAGAGGCCCTCGGTGGCCGCGCCGATCAACGGATTTCGGGTGGCGACGAAGGGCGTCGAGAAGACCATCTGTGTCTGTTGGTCGGCCACCCGCTCGAGGCTGTCGGGGTCGAGGCCCTTGGTGATCAGTGTTTTCAGGCGGCCGTTGAGCCGCCCAGCTTCTAGCGCGGCGGCGTGACCGACCGGACCGGGGCCGAGTGAGTCCTGCGGCTCGGGGCTCGCGGCGAGCCGAAGTTGCGTGACCACCGCCGGCGCCTGTCGGTCGGAGGCCTTCAATAGCGCCTCGCAGTCGGCGTCCTCGATCAGGCGTGAACGCCGGTCGAATCCTTCGTCGGCCGCAGTACGCGGCGCGACCTCTACGCCGGTTCCCACCAGGGAGCCAGAGAAGCGTTCGATGCCGTCGTTCCCCATAAACTGGGCCGGGATGATGATCGTGCCGCCGAGGCCGTGGCCGAGCAGGCCGCCGTTTCCGTAGCGCGGATCGGAGGGGTCCGAGTGGCCGTAGGCGAGGGTCCGGGCGCGCCCGAGCCACTTTTCGGCGGAGGGGGCCGTACCCTGTGAAATCTCGTCGTCAGGGTGATGTGCGGGATCGTCGAAGATCGGGACGACCTGGGCCTGGTGGCCTTTGGAGTAGGGCCATCCGGCTGCAGGAGGCGACGCACCGATGGTCATCGTGGTGGTCGCGGCGAGCTCGATGGTATGCTCGTCGGATGCGTCCTCACACCTCGCCCAGCCGGGCGCATTTGCTTTGCTCCACAGGATGAAGCTCAGCAGTGACGCTTGTGCTGCTTGGCCGGCTTGTCCTCCACTGGCGAGTTGCTCGCCGCTCCAATTCGAATAGCTCAGCTCGTAGTCGCCATCTCGCCACAGCACGGCGGTGTCGGAGCGAGTCGCTCGTCGTTGAGCCTCGCCGGGTGGCAGTTGAGCGGTGAGAACGAGATCGTCGGCTAGCCAGGCCGCCGGAACCTCACTCAGCGAGAACTGCAGGTGTGCCTGTGGATTGCCCTCCACCAGCGTCCACACCGCGCGAACCCGAGCTCCGTCGAGCCGGCCGTCGCCGACAAATTGGGTCGTCGACCCGGAGCGGCGAAGCTGCCAATCGAGGTCGAGCCCCTCGGTGGTCGGGGTGATGGCGAATTCGGTGGTCTCGTCGAGGTCGATGATCGGGCCGCGCCTTGGGTCGAGGCGCACCGAAACCGGGGCGGCGTCGTCATCGGCCCACGCCTCGAGCGGCGGGGCCTCACCGGCGAGCTCGCCCACGGACGGCGCGTCATCGGGGGCAGACCCGGGGCCCCATACAAGCAAGATTGTGACGGCGACGACCAAGATCGCGGCCGCACCAGCAATCCAGCGTTTGTCCAGGTTGCGCAAATTCATCATCGCTCGCTTCTATCCCAAAGAGGACCGGGGTGAGGTTGCTTAGCTTATCAGTCCCTGTGCGCGATCCAAAGAATTCGATGCGGCGTTTGAAACGCCTCGGTTTTTGGTACACTCCAGAGAAGTCGTAAGTCAGTATGCCCGCCGCAGACGAAATTGGTGCTATGACCAAGATCAAGCTAAGCCGGACGCTCAAATTTCTCACCGGACGGCTCAACACCATCACCGGTGGTGAGCTCGAACTCGAGATCGTTGTGGGGAAGCCCTCCATCAAGGCCGGCGGCGAGCTGGAGGCTCGCGCCGTGCTGCATTGTCCGGACAAGTCCCGCGGGATCGACTATGTGGCGATCAGTCTCGAGGGCCAGGTGCAGCGCGACGGCGAGTGGCAGGACTTCGTCAAGACGGCCGAGGTCGCCCAGGATATTCGGCTTCCGGCCAATTATGAATTTGTCATTCCCATCGTCCTGCACATCCCCGAAGACGCCGTGTACACCCAGGAGGGGGGCCACTGGCGGCTCAAGGCGCGCGCGGTGGTCGACTCGGCGGTCGATCCGCGCGCCGAGGCGAATTTCGACGTCTCTCCCTAGCTGCAGGTAGCCACAGCTAAGGCCTGTGAATGACCTCGAGCGTCTCGGTGCTGACCAGCTCCAGATGAACCTCCTTGCTCGGCCTCAACTCGAAAAACGTGATCTCCGGCTTGGCGCGAATCCGCCATGGCCACGACGCCGAGCCCAATCCGCGGCTGATATACAGATAACTTTCGCCCAGTCGGTAGGGGCCGGCGTAGTATTGCGTGCCGAATTGCTCGGCGATTCGGTGGGTGACGCCGGGGACGTTGAATTGAAAGCCGTGGGTATGTCCGCTCAAGATCAGGTGCGAGCCCTTCTCTGCGCAGGCCGGGGCGACCGCGGGGACGTGGTTTAGCGTCAGGCAAAAGCCTTCGTCGGCGTGGCCGTCGAAGGCTTTTTCGATGTCCGCATGGCGGGTGACGTGGTCGTCGACGCCGACGAGCGTGATCGAGGTGTCTTTATAATCGAAGACCACGCGTTCATTGCTCAGCAATGGAATCTCGGCGCGCTCGAACTCGTTAATGGTCCGCTCCGTGCTCGTCCAGTGGTCGTGGTTACCCAACACGGCGTAACTGGGCGGCTCGAAATAGCGCAGCGTTTGGATGCAAGGGCCGATATCCTCGTCATTATAGCCGACATAGTCGCCGGTAAGGGCGACCAGGTGGGGCTGTTGTTCGTTGACGAAGTCGACGACCTGACGCAGGTGGCGCGGTTTGACCCAGCGCCCGAGGTGGATATCAGTGACCTGAGCGATCTGCATATTTCGCAGCTGCTCACTGACGCGCGGATGGCGCAAGATAAAGTGGTTAACCTCGACTTCTTTGAGAGGGTTGATCATCGGGCCGTACCGTCCTAGTTTATGCGCCTTGCTCAATGGGCGGCGACAGATTTGGCTAAAAACAATCTGCCCTCAAAGCCCAGTCAGACAAGAACGCCTTATTTTCCCATTTCCCATGAAGGTTCGTATAGATGTCGTACAACCCGTCGAATCCGCTCATCGTCCAGTCCGACCGGACCGTTTTACTGGAGACGGCCAACGACAAATTCGAAGAGGCGAGGGACGCTCTCTCCATTTTTGCCGAGATCGTCAAGTCGCCCGAACACATCCACACTTACCGGGTCACACCGCTGTCGCTGTGGAACGCCTCAGCGTTGGGCTATACCCCGGAGCAGGTCAAAGACGAACTCGCCAAGTATAGCAAGTATGAAGTACCCGATAACTTGCTATTCGACATCAATGATTTCATGTCGCGCTATGGGCGCATCAAGCTGATCGCCGAAGACGACGAGCACTTCTTGGTCTCCGATGACCAGATGCTCCTCGAAGAGGTGGCGCGCCAAAAAAAGGTCGAACCGTTCATCGACGGCGCCGTCCAGCTCGGCCGGGTCAAGGTCAACAAGGAACAGCGCGGGTTCGTCAAACACGCGCTGATTCAAGTAGGATACCCGGTCGAGGACTTGGCCGGCTACGTCGAAGGCGACCCGCTCGACGTCAGTTTGCGTGACGTGACCAAGCAGGGCAAGCCCTTTGGGCTGCGCGACTACCAAAAAGAGGCCGTCGACGCCTTCTGGGCCGGCGGAACCGAGCGCGGCGGCAGCGGCGCCATCGTGCTGCCTTGCGGCGCCGGCAAGACCATCGTCGCCCTGGGCGCGATGGACGTGGTCAAGGAGCATACGCTGGTGCTCACCACCAATATAACCGCGCTGCGCCAGTGGCGCGACGAGATCATCGATAAGACCGATATCGATCCCGAGCTGATCGGCGAGTACTCCGGAGAGACCAAAGAGATCAAGCCGGTCACGCTGACCAGCTATCAGATCTTGACCTACCGGAAGAGCAAGGAAGACGACTTCAAGCACTTCGGGCTGTTCAACGAGTCGAATTGGGGCCTGATCATCTACGATGAGGTCCACCTGCTTCCGGCGCCGGTGTTCCGCGCGGTCGCCAACTTGCAGAGTCGTCGTCGGCTCGGCTTGACCGCCACGCTCGTGCGCGAGGACGGCAAGGAAGACGAGGTGTTCAGCCTCATCGGGCCCAAAAAATACGACGTGCCCTGGCGCGTGCTCGAGAAGAAGGGCTTTATCGCCACCGCCAAATGCGCCGAGTTGCGCGTGCCGTTTCGCGACGACGACCTGCGCCTGAGGTACGCGCTGGCCGAACCGCGCGAGAAGTATAAGCTCGCCGCGACCAACCCGGCCAAGTTGCAGGTCATCGAGGACCTATTGGTCGAGCATGAGGGCGATCAGGTGCTGGTCATCGGTCAGTATCTCGACCAGCTCGACGATATCCAGGAGCTGACCGGCGCGCCGATCATCACCGGGCGTACCAAGCAGGCCGACCGCGACGTGCTCTACGAGAAGTTTCGAAGCGGCGAGGTGCCGGTCCTGGTGGTCAGCAAGGTCGCTAACTTCGCCGTCGACCTGCCCGACGCCAACGTCGCGATTCAGGTCTCGGGCACCTTCGGAAGCCGCCAGGAAGAGGCCCAGCGCCTCGGGCGCATCCTCCGGCCCAAGGAAGACGGAAACGAGGCCCACTTCTACAGTGTGGTCACGCGAGATACGACCGAGCAGGATTACTCCAACAAGCGCCAGCTCTTTTTGACCGAGCAGGGCTACCGCTACAATATCGAGACGGTCGAATAGTCGTCAGAAGCGCTGTTGAAGAGTCGCAGGACGCAAAATGAGACCGGCCAGAAGCAGGCGTCGTGAGGCGCCCGCTTCTGGCCGGTTTCGTGCGTTTGGTCGTTATGCTCGCGCTGCTCTTTTTGTAGTCACGGGCATGTCTAGTCGATGCCATGCTCGTCGACGTATTTGGGAGAATATCCCATGGTGATATGGGTGGGGCCTTGGGGGCCGTCGTCGGTGTCGGCCATCAGTTGATATTTCGTCGAGCGCATCTCCAGTAGCCCCGAGCGCAAGAGATCGACGCTCAGATCGTCGTCGACGAAGTCACGGAACCGCTCGCGCACCGCATCGAGTTCGATGTCGGAGCGCTTGACCTCGAGGGTGGCCAGTCGGTCGTCGATCTTCGGCCAGAAGCCGACGCGAACCGACAGGACCTCTCCTTTGGGCTCGGAGAACACACAGCCGCGAAACGATGCGCTCTTGCCCATCTCTCCGGTCTGATAGTCCATCGTCTTCGGGCACAACTCGTCGAGCGCCTCGAGCGCCTCGTCGGCCGGCTGGCCGAGGTAGAGGCTTTCGATGCCCGCCAGCGAGATGCGCTCGTCGTCTGTGACAATGATCTCGGGGGCGTCCTGCAGGATAGCCTCGCGCTCCTCGGCGGAGGGCGGCGGGAGCTTCCGGTCGCAGGCTGTGAGCAGCAATGTCGCTGCAAAAAAGAAAAGAAGATATCTCATAGACTTCCTCGACTGCTGAATGCGGCCTCATCATTCCAATAGATGACGCCGTCTGTGAGACAACAGCGCCGGGCGCGGTTGCGTTCCATCGAGCTGGTCAATTCCATACCACCGAGCGGTCATCGCACCCAAGCATCCACTTATTAAGCATTTATTCGAGCAAGTTTCCATTGTGAAAGGAGACGTAGCATGACCACGAAGACCCATACAGGCGGCTGCCATTGTGGCCGGGTGCGTTTCGAAGTTGAAGCCGACCTCGAGCAGGCCGAGATCCTCGATTGCAATTGCACGATCTGCACGAAGAAGGGCTTTTTGCACCTGATCGTGGCGCCCGAGCGCTTCCGGTTATTGAGCGGCGAAGACGCCCTCTCAGAATACCGATTCAACACCAAGCAGGCGGTCCATCGGTTCTGCAACACATGCGGGATCCATCCGTTTTATACCCCGCGAAGCCACCCGGACGACGTCGACGTCAACGTGCGCGCGCTGGACGAGATCGATCTCGGCCGGCTCGAGATCACGGCCTTCGACGGGCGAAATTGGGAAGAGAATGTGGACGGGATTCAGTGAGCGACTGACGAGAGAGACGCTCGACACCTTAGAGACGCTCGACGCATTTGATGATGTCGGCGGCGATGTCTCGGCCGGTGGCCCCTTCGATGCCCTCCAGGCCGGGGGAGGCGTTGACCTCGAGGACCAGCGGGCCGCGTGAGCTGGGCAGCAGGTCGACGCCGGCGACGCGAAGATCGAGCGCCGCAGCCGCTCGAAGCGCGGTGTCGCGCGAGGTGTCGTCGAGATCGACCTTTCGGGTGGTGCCGCCGCGGTGGACGTTGGCCCGGAACTCGCCTTCGCGCGCGGTGCGCTCCATGGCGCCGACGACACGGCCGTCGACGACGAACGCGCGGCGGTCGACGCCGGTGCTCTCGGCGACGAATTCCTGGACGAGCACGTCCTCGCCCAGACTCCACAGCGCTTCGAGCGTGGAGACGGCGGATTCGACGGTGTCGACCTTGATGACGCCGACGCCCTGGGTCCCCTTGAGGAGTTTGAGGATGACCGGCGGGCCGCCGACGCGGGCGATGAGGTCGGCGAGCTCTTCGGGGTTCTTGGTTTGCAGCGTGTTGGGTACGGCGACATCGGCGGCGGTCAGCTCCTGCAGGGTGCGCAGCTTGTCGGAGGCTACCATGGCGCCGAATGAGGAGTTGAGCACCGAGACGCCCTGCAGCTCGAGGTGGCGCAGAAGCGCCAGCCCCCAGGAGCTCGATCCACCCCCGACTCGAGGGATGAGCCAGTCGAAGTCTCCCAGCGGGAGGCCCTCGCGGGTGGTGGTCAACTCTCCGCCGGCCGTCGAGATCGTACAGCGGTTCGGGTCGATGATGCGCACGTCGTGTTTTCGGCGCCGGCCGGCCTGGGCGAGTCGCTTGGTACTATAAAGGGTGCGGCTGCGAGAGAGGATACCTAGCCTCATCGAAGACTCCTCAAGTGAGGGTGCGCACGAGCATCAGCAGCCCGAGGACGACGATGCAGCTGATGGCGGCCACTACCAAAAACCGGCCGATCGATAGTTGTTCGGAGTCGGCGTCTTCGCCCGCGGGCCGGTCGGCGGCCAAAGAGGGCCGGGTCGCAGCAGGGCCGGTTGCGCGTGCTTTGGTCGACGCAGGTTGGTTCGACGCAGGTTGGTTCGACGGCGGGTTGGTCGACGACGGCGCCTCGCTCTGTTGGGCGAGCTCTTCGGCCGAAGGTTGGGCGCGCACGTGGGTCTCGGCGGTGTCCGAGATGTCGGCGTCGCCGAATGAGAAGAGCTCCGAGGGTGCGCCTTGCTCGATGGTCTGGGCCATGTCGACGTCGTCGCCCTCGCGCATCACCAGCGCCTTAAATGCCTGAAGCGCCTGTTCGGCCGACGCGTAGCGCTGCTCGGGCGTCTTGGCGATCATGCGAGCCAGCCACGGCTGCCAGTCGGTCGGGCAGTCGGAGACGTCGAGGGGCTCGGGCTGGATGAGCACCGACAAGACGACGTTTTGTTTCTCGCCCTCGATGCGAGGCTTGGCGGTGAGCCACTCGGCGACGACCAGCCCGAGGCTGAAGAGATCGGCGCTCGGCCCGGCGGGATCGCCCACGGCGGCCTCGGGTGAGCAATACCGCGGCGTGCCCACGAAGCCACCCCCGCGGGTTTTGACCAGCGTGATGCCCTCGTCGGGATCGTCGTCGAGGAGCTCCTGGGCCTTGGCGATGCCGAAGTCGACGAGCTTGGCCTTCTCGCCGGTGGGCGCGTCGTCGTCGGCGACCAAGATGATATTCTCGGGTTTGAGGTCGCGGTGGAGCACTTGCTTTTGATGGGCGGCGCCGAGCGCAGACAATAATTGCTCGACGACGGGGGCGGCCCGGTCCGGATCAGCGGGGCCCTCGTCTTCGATCAGATGCTCCAGGGAGTGGCCGTCGAGCAGCTCCATGACGATGAATTCGCCGTAGGGGCTGTCTCCCACGTCGAAGAGCTCGACGATATTGGGGTGGTCGACGGCCTCGAGGATTTCGGCCTCCTGGCGCATTCGGGCCAGGGCGGCGGGGTCGCGACCGGCGGCGTCGGCGTGCAGAATCTTGATGGCCACGCGTCGATCGTTGGTGGTGTCCTCGGCCGCCAAGACCTCCCCGTAGCCGCCGCTGCCCAGCTGCTCGTTGATGCGGTAGCGATCCACCAGCAGGTCGCCCGGCGCCAGTCTATCGGCGTCGGTGGGCTTTTTTTTGGTAATTTGCTCGGGCCCCATCTATGATCGCTCAGCTAGTGCAGAGAACTGGTTTGCGCGCCGCCCCCTTGTGCCGGTGCATCGAAAACGATGATGGCGTGATTCACCGGCGCATGCAAGCCTGTGTTGGCCGACGCACGCTCGGCGCGAGGGCGTTGTATCAGTCGGGGAATCTTGACCCGGTATATCGCCCATGTTATTTCCTTAAACCGATTAATCATGCTCGACGATGGCGCAGAAGGTGCCCATAGAATGCGGCGCATAAGACAGCCATTCACTCGTTGCAAGGAGTTTGCATGAGTCCGACGGTTCTGGTCGCCGATGACAGCCGAACAATCCGAAAAGTCGTCGAAATGGCGCTTAAAGCCGCGCCGTTCGAGGTTGTGGGTGTCGGAAGCGCGCAGGAAGCGATGGAGGCCGCCAAGCGGTCGCCGTCGGTGATCCTGCTCGATTATCATATGCCGGATGGCAGCGGGTTTGAGGTATGTCGTGCGTTAAAAGGCCACGGCGCGACTTCAGCGATCCCGATCATTATGCTCGGGGGCAACCACCGGGACTTCAGCGAAGAGCAAGCGCATAGCGCCGGCGCCGATGAAGTTGTGATGAAGCCGTTTAATACCGACACGCTGATCGACGCCATCGAAGCGGTGGCCGACGGCAAGAGCGCCGCTGCCCAGCCCCAGGCCGTCAAGCCGGAGCCGGTTCAGCCCGAGCCGGTTCAGCCCGAGCCCGAAACAACGGCAGGTGCGCCGCAGTCAACGCCGACACCGGCTCCTCCCAAGCCGCAGTCGAAGCCGTCGAAGCCATCGACGCCGCCGATGCCGGCAGACAGTCGGCCTCGAATCCCGGTCGACGAGAAGAGCAATCCGCGACACCCGTCCCCGGGTCAGCAAAAACCGGGTCAGCAAAAACCCGGTCAGCAAAAACCCGGCAGCCAGCCGCGGATGCGCCAGCCCAACAACGAGCCCAGCCAGCCGCGCATGCGCCCCGACGCCGGCAGCAAGCCGCGCATCCCCGATGCCGGCAGTCAGCCGCGTATCCCGGATGCCGATTCCGGCAGTCAGGCACGCGCCGCAGGCAGCCAGCCGCGCATCGCCACCCCGGATGTCAACGCATCGTCTCGGGCCCAAGAGGTGTCGAGCACCAGTGCGGGCAGTGGCGCCGGCGCCCCCGGCGGGACCACCAGCGACTCCGGTGTCTCCAATATCGGCATGAGTCGAGCCGAGATCGAGACCCTGGTCAAGCAAGAGGTCAAGCGCTCGGTCAAAGAGCAACTCCCCGGACTCCTGCGCAATATCATGGGCGAAGTCTTCCAAAATAAGGTGCTGCCCAAGCTCCTCGAGCACGGCGAGCAGCGCGTCGACGCCATCGTCAACCAGCGGCTGGGCGACCAGATTCGCGAGGCTGTACGCGTCGAGATCGAGCGGTTGTTGGCCGAAGAATAACTCTTCGGACCCAGCGCCTGCTCAAAAACCCGCCACCCGGCGGGTTTTTCTTTTTCGGTTTTTAGGTATACCGGTTTACCTGTTTGGCTATTTGCCTATAAATAGAGCGTCGACGTCTCGCATCTAAGACGACAAGGAATGGATAAATGAAGATCGATCAGAGCTACAATCCGGTGGAAGTCGAGGCAGATTGGTACGACTTCTGGGTGGATAAGGGATATTTCCACGCCGATGAAACGAGCGATAAAGAGCCGTATACCATCGTGATCCCGCCGCCCAACGTCACCGGCAGCCTGCATATGGGCCACGCGCTCTTCGTGACGCTGCAGGATATCCTCATTCGCTGGAAGCGTATGGAGGGCTACGAGGCCATGTGGCTGCCCGGCACCGACCACGCGGGCATCGCCACGCAGGTGATGGTCGAGCGCGATCTGGCCAAAGAGGGCCGCACGCGCCACGACTTGGGGCGCGACAAATTTTTGGAGCGCACCTGGGATTGGAAGGCCGAGCACGGCGGTCAGATCATCAACCAGCTCAAGCGAATGGGCGCCTCCTGCGATTGGCAGCGCGAGCGCTTCACCCTCGACGAGGGGCTCAACCGCGCGGTGCGCGAGGCCTTCGTCAAGCTGTACGAGGACGGGCTGATCTACCGCGACCTTCGCATGGTCGACTGGGACCCGGAGGGCAAGACGGTCCTGAGCGATCTGGAGGTCGATCGCGAGGAAGAGGCCGGAAAGTTCTGGTATCTTCGCTACCCGCTGACCGACGGCTCGGGCCACATCATCGTGGGTACGACTCGTCCGGAGACGATGCTCGGCGACACCGCCGTGGCCGTCCACCCCGACGACGAGCGCTACGAGGATATGATCGGCAAGACCGTCGCACTGCCCATCGTCGGCCGCGAGATCCCGATCATCGCCGACAAGATTCTGCCCGACCCGGAGAAGGGCACCGGCGCGGTCAAAGTCACGCCGGCCCACGACCCCAACGACTGGGATTGCGGTCAGCGCCACGATCTGGAGGTCATCCAGGTCATCGACTTCGACGCCAATATCAACGACAACGCCCCCGAGGAGTTCGTCGGCCTGGACCGCTACGACGCCCGTAAGCTGGTCGTCGAGAAGTTCGACGAGGCCGGCCTGCTCGAGGAAATCGAAGAAAAGCCCTACTCGCCGGGTCGCAGCGAGCGCACCGGCGTGGTCGTCGAGCCGCTGCCCATGCTGCAGTGGTTCGTGGACACCGAGCCGCTTGCCAAGAAGGCCACCGACGCGGTCGAGTCCGGCGAGACCGAGATCATTCCGCCGGTGTGGAAGAAGACCTACGACCACTTCATGTACAATATCCGGCCCTGGTGCATCAGCCGCCAGCTGTGGTGGGGCCACCAGATCCCGGCCTGGTATTGCCAGGACTGCGAGGAGATCAACGTCGCCCGCGAAGAGCCCGATGCCTGTCAGGAGTGCGGAAGCGACCGACTCGAGCAGGATCCGGATGTGCTCGATACGTGGTTTTCGAGCGCGCTGTGGCCGTTTTCGACGATGGGTTGGCCCGAAGAGACCCCCACGCTGGAGAAATTCTATCCCACCCAGGTCATGGAGACGGGCTTCGATATCCTGTTCTTCTGGGTCGCCCGCATGATGATGATGGGCCTGTGGCTGATGGACGAGGTGCCCTTCGAGAAGGTCTTTTTGCACGCGATGGTGCGTGACAAGGCCGGCAATAAGATGTCGAAGACCAAGGGCAACGTCATCGACCCCTTGCATATGATCTTCGGCGCCAATTCCGATGAGCTCGACCCGGAGGTGCACGCCGAGCTACTCGGGGAGTATCCCGACGGCCTCGATGCGCAGGGCGCCGACGCGCTTCGGTTTACGCTGACCGTCTACGCCGCTCAGGGCCGCGATATCAAACTCGATATCAAGCGCATCGAGGGCTACCGGGCGTTCCTCAACAAGTTGTGGAACGCAGCGCGCTTTACGCTGATGAACCTCGAGGGCTACGAGCCTCGGGCGTTCGAGACCTATACAGCCTCTTGGGAAGACGGCCACACACCATTCGACGCCGAGTCTCTCTCGGTGGCCGACCGCTGGATTCTACAGCGCGCCGACCAGGTCGTCGGCGAGGTCAAAGAGGCGCTCGAGGACTTCCGGTTCAACGACGCCGCTCAGGGGATCTATAAATTCGTGTGGCACGAGCTATGCGATTGGTACATCGAGCTGAGCAAAGAGGTCCTGCACGAGGACAACGGCGCCGGCGCCGACGAGCGCAAGGCCGCTCAGGACACGCTGACCTACGTGCTCGACACCGCGCTGCGGCTGATGCATCCGATCAGCCCGTTTATCACCGAGGATATCTGGCAGTCGCTGCCCCACGCAGACGACGCCCCCGAGAGCATCATGGTCGCGCCCTGGCCGGAGAGCCGTGGCGCCGAGGCGTTCGAGGAGGCCGCCGAGCAGATGGAGCTGGTCATCGAGCTGATCACCGCGATCCGCGGCATCCGCGGCGAGACCAACGTCAAGCCCGGCCAGGTCATCGACGAGGTCTTCTTCGTGACCGAAGACGACGCCGCCAAGCAGGCCATCGAGGCGTGCGCGAGTTATGTGCAGCGACTGGCGAAGGCCGACCAGATTCGCGTGGTCAGCCCCGATGAGGCCGGAGAGGGCGAAGGGGCGGCGACCGCGGTCCGAAGCGGCGTGGAGATTCGCATCCCGCTGGCCGGGCTCATCGACCTCGACGAGGAGATGGCTCGCCTCGAAAAGGAGATGTCGCGCGTCGAAGACGACATCAGCTACGTCGAGAACAAGCTGGCCAACGACGCCTTCGTCAACAACGCCCCGGATCACATCGTCCAGAAAGAGCGCGACAAGCGCGAAGAGTATCTGGAGGAGAAGGCGACGCTCGAGGCTTCTTTGGAGGAGCTCGAGCAGTTGAAATAATGAGCGATGCTACCGACGACATTCAGCCGAGCCTGTGGGAGTGGACGGGCTCACCGGACGCCGAGCCCACCAAGCTCGACAAGATGGCGACCCGCGGGACGCTGGATCTGTCGGAGCTTCCGGCCGATCTTCGCGCCTCGCGCAAGGCGGCCCATCGGCTGCACGTGCGCCTCGAGCAGCACCTGGGCACCGTCGATCTGATCGTGACCGACAACCGGCGTCGGATGCTGTCTTCGAAGAGGCGCAGGCAGCGCCAGGAGATCCGTATCCACCATATGTTCGCCGGCTGCGACGACGAGATCGTCGCCGCGGTCGCGGACCTCGCCGGAGGCCGAAAGGGCGGCCGTGAGACGATCCAGGAGTATATCCAGGACAACCGCGATGCGATTCGCTTCGAGCCCGAAGACGACGAGCTCGAGGCGCGCGGGGCGCACTTCAACCTGACGACCATTCTGGGGGAGGTGCTCGCCATGCTCGACCAGACCGATGCCGCCCAGGGAACGCTCGACGAGCTCGGCGAGTTGCATATCACGTGGGGCCGGCGGGGCCGGGGCACGAAGAGCATTCGGTTTGGCAGCTATGACTTCGACCGCAAGCTCATCCGGATCCATCCGGCGCTCGACCGTGAATTCGTGCCGCGCCACTTCGTGCAATTCATCGTCTACCACGAGATATTGCACGCGATCTTTCCGCCCAAGCAGGGAAATGGCCGCCGGCAAGTGCATCCGCCGGAATTTCGCGCCATGGAACGGCGGTTCCCTAAATACGAGCAGGCCATGAAGTGGGAGTCTGCCAACTTGAGCCGCATCCTCAGCCATAAATGAAATCAACCCGCACATTTTCCCGTCGATGGTGGCTTCTGGCCGTCCTCTTGCCCTTGTGGGCGGTGCTGCTCGTGCAGTCCTGCGACCGCAACTCGAAGCGATCGCAGAGCTCTGAGGAGGTCGCAGAGTCGGATTCGACCAAGTCGGAGAATAGCGGCGTCGAAGAGCAGCCCGAGCTGCCCGGCGAGGCCGAGCCGGGCACGATTCAGCCCGAGGACGTCGGGCCCGAGGCGCCGACGTTATTCTTTTTGGCCGGCCTGAAGGGCTATCTCGAGCCGTGCGGCTGCAGCGCCGATGTTTTACTCGGCGGCATCGACCGCATCGTCGGCTACGTCGACGCGGCCAAAAAGCTCGCCCCGGACAGCGCGATGATCGACGCGGGCGATATGCTCTTCGAGTTTGCCGACCTCGAAGAACACGAAATCCCCCAGGAAAAGGCCAAGTCCGACGTTGTCGTGGCCGCCCAGAAAGCGCTGGGCACCCAGGTGACCGTCCCCGGCGAGCGTGATTTCGCGCTGGGTGCGGACTTTTATCTGCAGAAGATGGAGGAGGCCGGCGTCGAGCCGATCGGCGCGAATATCAAGATTGGGGATAAGCAACTCGCCGCGCACAGGCTCTTGGAGCTCGACGGCAAAAAAGTGGGCGTGATCGGCGCGGCTGATCCCACGCTTTATGAGTCGGTCGAGGGGATTGAGGTCAGCGAGGCGGCGCCGGCGGTCCAAAAGGCCGTCGCCGAGCTTCGAGGGCAGGGCGCCGAGACGCTCGTGCTGGTCATGCATGGCGAGTTTAGCCCGACGCGCGAGGTGTTGCAGGCGGACGACGGCCTCGACTTCGGTATCGTCGGCCACGGCCCCCGAGAGACCGACCAGGTCTACGAGGTCGACGGCGCGCACACACTCGAAGCCTACGACCAGGGCCGCTATATGGGCGTGCTCAAGCTCTACGAGCGCGGTGCCGACGCAGACTACGTCAACGCCGGCGCGGGCAGTGAGAGCGAGATCGAGAAGGTCGAGCGAGCCATCGCCCACAAAGAGGAGCAGCTCGAGCGCTTCCCACCGTCGAAGCGACGACAGAACCCGCCGGTCCTGCAGCGCATTCGCGAGAGCATCGAGGAGTACGAAGAGCGTCTGCGCGAGCTGCGCACAGGCGAGGTCGACGTGCCTGAGGAGGGCAACGCGTTCATCTATCGGCCGGTGCCCATGCAGCCGGGCCTGCCGATCAGTGAAGACCTGCGCGATCGGCGCGCCGAGTTCAACGAGAATCTGGCCGAGCTCCAGGCCAACGTCGAGCGTGAAGTACCGCCGGTCGAGGAAGGAGAGGCCTTTTTCGTGGGCAATAATAATTGCGCGAGCTGCCACACCGACGCCCACGACTTCTGGGAGGGCACCGAGCACGCCAGCGCCGTGGAGACGCTCGAGGAGCGCGACAAGCTCTTCGACCAGAGCTGCATCGGCTGCCACGTGGTCGGCTACGAGCAGCCCGGCGGCAGCGTCATGGGCAAGCTGGAGTATGAGGCCAAGCTCGACGACGGCCGCACTATCGAGAAGAACCTCGAGGAGGTCGGCTGCGAGAGCTGCCACGGCCCCGGATCCAAGCATATGCAACAGCCCGTCGGCTCCGACGGCAAAGCTCAACACATCGAGGCGGTGCCCGGCGAAGACGCCTGCATGCAATGCCACGTGCCCGAGCACTCCCCCACGTTCAACTTCGACGCCTACGTCAAAGACATCACCGGCGAAGGCCACGAGCTCAAATCAAAGCAGTAGTCACTGCGCACGAGCGTTTCACGCCAAGCCTCAAGCCCCACGCCCCAAGCCTGTCGTTTCTCAGGTCAGCCGGTGCAATTTAAACGCAAATTGCGGCTCGTGGTACTCGATGCCGAAGAGGCGGTCGAGGATGAGGCCGCCCAGGTCGAAGTTGCCGGGGGGCAACTCGTTGAAGTCCAGGGCGGCGATGGCGTCGAGGGTGTCGCGGGTGGCCTCGAGGATCGCGTCGTCGTCGAAGCCGTCGAGGTGTTCGGCGGCTCGGCTGCGGAAGAAGTTGCGGAAGATCTCCTCGAAGATCTTGTCGACCAGCTGCGTATTGGCCATTGTGCGCCGATAAATCAGCGGCATCAGGCGCACGCTATTGAGGCCGAAGCAGCGCTCGGTCCACTCGAAGAAGCTGTCGAGGTACGGCTCGAGGCCGGTGTCGCCCACCGCTCGGAGCACGAAGTAGCACGCCTTGAGTTGGCGCACGACGTAGGTTTTGACGGTCGCCGCCGAGATATGGTCGGTGACCAACTCCGAGGGCGCGCGTTCCTTGGAATGGACCGGCCGCCAGCGCTTGGGGGGCAGGTAGCGCAAAAAGACCTGCGGCGCATGCTCGCGCTCGGAGCGCTCTGCGAGGCTTCGCCAACGCGTGACTTGCTCGGGGTGACGGGTAAATAAGTGGAAGACCGCGTGCAGGTTCTCGTCGAGCCAGCCGGTCGTGCGCGCCAGGGAGTCGTCGAGGTCTTCGCCGTGGGCGACCGCGGAGAACTCGTCGAGCAACGCGGGATCCAGCGGGTGGCGCCGGCGGATGCCCAGCCGCAAGATCATATCTTCGTAAAAGAGATTCCGATCGTTGTTGATGCGCGTGGAGCGGTCGGTCTGAAAGAGCTGCAGCAGGATGCGCGCCTGGCTGAAGGCGCCCTCGTTGAACTTCTGCTCGACCAGGGCGAGCAACTCCTTGGCCTTGTCGTCGAAGGCATCGTCGTGGACGAAGTAGCCCAAGAGCAGGTCCCGGGCGAGCATCGTCTCGGCCACCGATAGCTGCATATCCAGCGGCAGCCGGTCGTTTTCGATGAGCAGGCCCAGGAAGATGCGCCCGGCCTGGAGCACCTCGGGGGTGTCGAGCCGGGCGTCGCCGCTTGTCGATTGCGCTACTGATTGCGCGACGGATTGCTCTGAGGGGGCTCGGTCGGCTTGTTCTTCTCCGGCATCCTCTTCTTTGGCGACAGACTCTTCGGCCAATGCCTCTTCGGGCTCATCGGCGGGGGCCTGATCAACTTCTTCGTCGGTCTCTTCCTGCGTCTCTTGTTCAGTCTCTTCGTCGGTCTCTTCTTCAGGCTCGGAAGCCGCCCGATCATCGAGGACTTCCTCGTCCTCTTCTTCGGCGAGTTCCTCGGCTTCTTCGTCGCTATCGTCGACCTGCGTGGCCTCTTCGGTCACGTCTTCGGCGGCATAGGCGACGGCATCTTCAGCTTCGACGATCTCGAAGTCGTCGCTCAGAGCCTCGGGGGTCGTGGGCGGCTGGGGAGGCTCGGGCGGGGGTGGGGCGGCCGAAGACGTCGACACAGCGGGGCTCTGTTCGTCGGCCAGCGGACAATCGATCCGGTCGGACCAATAGTCCGGCTTGGTCAGCCGCAAAATCTCGGCGACCACCAACAAAAGCGGGTCATGCCGGGGGCATTCGGCGAGCTGTCCTTCGACGCGCGGCTCGGCCTGCTCGAGCAAATGCTCGAGATAGCTGCCGTCGAACTCCCGCTCGCTGGACGCCCCTTTTAAGAATTTTAGAAACTTTTTGAGCATCGCCTACGCGACCTTCTGACTTGTCTGAGAAGCGCCACGAGAGTTCCACAATCACCCCGCGCACGCAAGCTGAGATGCATGCCCTAGCTGTCCATGCCCACCGTCTCCAGATGGTAGTCCTTGATCTTGTACAGCAAGGCGCGGTGGCTGAGCTCGAGTAACTTGGCGGCATTAGTGCGGTTTCCGCCGGTCTTCTCGAGCGCGCGACGGATCAAAATGCGCTCGAGCGAGGTGCTCATCTTTTTGATGGACAACTCGTCGCTGTCGAATAGTTGCTTGAGTTCGTCGTTGCTGTCGAGGATGCGATCGGGCAATACCGACTCGTCGATGCGCGGGCCGTCGGCCAACACCACGCCGCGCTCGATGCAATTTTGCAACTCGCGCACGTTTCCCGGCCAATGATAATCGAGCATCAGCTTCATAGCCTCGGGATCGACGCTGTCGATGGAGGTGCCCAGCCGCTGGTTTTGCTTGTTGATGAAGAAGTCGACCAGAAGCTGGATATCCTCGCGGCGCTCCCGAAGCGGGGGCAGCCCGATGTTGATCACGTTGAGCCGATAGTACAGATCTTCTCGGAACAGCCCCTCCTCGACGCGATCGCCCAGGTCGTGCTGGCTGGCGGCGACGATGCGCACGTCGACCGGGATGCTCTTATTGCCGCCGACGCGGCGGATCTCATTTTCCTGGAGCACCCTCAAGAGCTTGACCTGCAAGGTCATCGGAAGTTCGGCGATCTCATCGAGGAACAGCGTGCCCTGATTGGCCTCTTCGAAGAGACCTTTTTTATCCTGGGTGGCGTCGGTAAACGAGCCTTTGACGTGGCCGAAGAGCTCGCTTTCGAGCAGGTTTTCGGGGATGGCGCCGCAGTTGATGGGCACCCATGGCTGGTCGCCGCGTGGCGAGAGGTTGTGGATAGCCCGCGCGACCAACTCCTTGCCGGTGCCCGACTCGCCGGTCAAAAGCACCGTCGACTTATAGCCGGCGACCTTCGAGATGGTCTGGTAGACCTTCTTCATCGGCTCGCTCTCGCCGATGATATTTTGGAACTCGCCCTCGGAGGTGAAGCCGCGCAGGGCCTCGTTTTCGCGCTTGAGCTGGAGCCTCTCGACGGCCTTGAGCAGCGTCAGGAGGATCTCGTCCTTCTTGAAGGGCTTGTCGATATAGTCGTAGGCGCCGCGTTTGAGCGCGTCGATGGCCAGCTCGCGGTCACCAAAGGCGCTCATCGCGATGACGGTCGTCCCGATATTTCGCTCTTGTAATTCGTCGAGCAACTCCAAGCCGCTCATCTTGGGCATGCGCACGTCGCAGAGGGCGAGGTCGAAGTCGCGGGCGATGAGCTCTTTCAGTCCCTCCTCGCCGTCGGCCACGCTGCGCACGGCATAGCCCTCCTTTTCGAGCAGAACCGTCAGCATATGACGGATGCTCTCCTCGTCGTCGACGACCAATATCCGAAGCTTACTCATGACTGTGACAGGACCGCTGGCGGACTCTCAGTACCTGCGACCATGGTCAGCTATCGGTCCGCGCGCGTCAATTGCCACGCCGAGAACGGGCAATCGCTCCGGTTAACTGACTCGACTCGCAATCCTTGAACCGTTCGGTTAAGCTTTGGCCGTTCGCACATCAATAGAGCCGCGTTTTTCGGCAGTCGTGACTGAGTCGAGGACACCCATGAAGAAGAGATTGCTGCAACTGATCTGTTTGTCTGCCTGCCTGCTCGTGTTGGGGGCTTGCTCCGATCCGGACGGTACCGACGATGAGATCGGTCCCGAGGACGACGCCGGTTCGGCCGATGTCGAGGGTGATGCCACCCCCGACGCCGAAGATGACGCGGGTGACATCGACGACGCCGGGGACGCTGCAGATTCCGGGGACGCCGGTGCGGCCGATGTATTTGCGAATCTTCGCCGGCCGGTGAGCGTGATCACCGACGAATACGGCATGAAGCATATCTATGCCGAGGCGCTCGAAGACCTCTTCTTCATGAACGGCTACGTGTACGCGAGCGACCGCTTTGCGCAGATGGAGTTTTATCGGCGGATCGCCACCGGCACGCTCAGCGAATTGCTCGGCAGCCTGTCGAACGACACCGTCGAGACCGATATTCTCTTTCGCACCCTGGGCCTGAAGCGCTCGGCCGAGGCGTTTTTGGAGGACGATTACGACCCGGATAGCGAGGTCTACCAGGTACTCGATTCGTATTGCGCCGGGATCAACGCCTATCTGGATCGATATCGCCGCGGTGAGGTGAGCATGCCGGGCGTCTACGAAGAGTTGATGCCGCCGGAGGCCTTGCCCGACTGGACACCCGCCGACGTGCTGGCCGTCGGCAAGCTGCTCGCTGTGCAACTGACCTATACCGCGCCGACCTGGATCGACGCGCATACGGTGCGCCAGGAGATGCTCGATACCTTCCCGGCCGATGCCGATGACGCGCAGATCGCCGCGCGCCACGGTATTTTGGCCGACGTGCTCCGTACGGCGCCGGCCTCGGACACCACTCATATCGACGGGTTTCCCGCCGGCGGCACCAACGCCCTGAAGCTTCCGAACCAGTCGGACTCGAAGATGCCGGCGATCGACCGCGCCATTCTGGACAATGCGCTGTCGCTGCACGAGGGCTTGCGCGACATTCCGGGAGTGGCCGAATTGGATATCTTCGGGCGCGACCAGATGTTGTCGCGCGGCAGCAATAACTGGGTGCTCTCGGGCGATATGACCGCCTCGGGGGCGCCCCATGTGGCCAACGATCCACACCTTGGCTTGTCGCTGCCCACGATCTTCTATCCGATCCACCTCGAGCTGACCGACGACGTCGACGGCCGCGAGCCGCTGAAGATGGTCGGCGCCGGGATTCTCGGCGTGCCCGGCATCGTCGTGGGGCGGACTGACAAGGTCGCCTGGGGCACGACGGTCGGCTATTACGACTACGCCGACGTCTACCACGAAAACCTCAGCGGCGGCTTCGACGCCGACTCTCCAGCCACGGTCCAATTCGACGGCGCCGAGGTCGAGGTCGAGCATATCACCGAGACCATCGGCATCGGCACCTTCGGAACGATCACCGAAGAGGTCGACCTCAACCTCGAGGTGGTGCCGCATCACGGCCCGCTCGTCCCGCAGACCTCCGACGGACGCCCGGTGGATCGCACCGGCGATGAGGCGTTGTCGATCAAATGGGTCGGCATGGAGGCCAATAACGAATTCGAATTTCTGATGCGCGTGTGGCGAGCCGAGGAGCCCGCCGACGTCGAGGAGGCCCTCGACTATTATACCGTGGGCTCGAGCAACTTCGTATTCGGCTTCACCAACGGCGATACCTTCTATTCGGGCCAGTCGAATATCCCGGTGCGCCAGCCCGGCGCGTTGACCTTCGACCCGGTGACCAACCCCGACGGCAACGCCCCGATCTTCGTGCTGCCCTCCGACGGCAGCGCCGAGTGGGACGGCTTTTTGGACGACGAGTTCATCCCGCACGCCTACAACCGCGAGGAGGGCTACGTCGTCACGGCCAATAACGACCAGGTGGGTACGACGCTGGACAATAACCCGTTCAACGACGCTCATTATCTGGGCGGGTTTTATGACATCGGCTTCCGCGCCGAGCGCATCACCGAGCGGCTGACCAACGCCACCGGCGAGCGCGAGGCTGACGAAAAGCTGACCATCGAACAGCAGGCCGACATCCAAAACGACGGCTACGACAAGGTCGCCGAGCGCATCGTGCCGCATATGGTCGACGCGATGGACCAAGTCCTCGACGAAACCATCGTCGCCGACGAGGGCTCGGAGCTCGAGGCGCTTCGCGACGAACTCGCCGGCCGTGAGACCACGCTGGCCGAGCTGCGCGACCTGCTCGCCGATTGGGATTATCTGTCTCCGGGCACCCGCGAGCCCACCGGCGAGGACGTCGGGCGCAGCGCGGCGGCCAGTCTCTTCAACGGCTCGATGTTCTATCTGCTCGGCTCCGTCTATGGCGACGAATTCGCCGAGATGGGCCGCTACAGCAACGGCCGCTTTCAAGTGCCCATGGCGTCTCAGATTCTGACCCGCTCGTTGGTCCACCTGCTCGACGCAGGTGAGCAGGCGCAGACCTACGATGCCGACCTGGGCGACTCGACGATCTTCGATGATCTGAGCACCCAACAGGAAGAGACGCGCCTGACCCACCTGGTCACCGCCGTGATCGACGCGCGCGATCGTCTCGCCGACGGCCGGGACTTGGCCGATGTGTGGGGCTCGAAGGTCGCATCGCCCAACTCCACGAATCCCGACGACTGGATCTGGGGCAATATGCACGGCTTGAAGCTCGACGCGTTCATCCCCTTCGGGACCACCCCCTTCCAGCGCCCGACAAGTGAGCGCGACGGCCCGCGCTTTTACGAGCGACCCGGGGGCGAATTTGCCGTCACTCCCTGCAACCACGGCTATGATAACTTCGACTTCACCTGCACCAGCGGATCGTCGCTGCGCATGTTCCACGACATGAAAGCGGACGGCCCGGTGACCTACAACGCGGTGCCGGGCGGCTACGCCACGGACCCGGCGAGCCCGTACTACCTCAGCGAGATGGATATCTGGAACCGCGCCGAGCCCCGAAAGATCGAGGACGATCGGGACGCGCTCGAGGCGCAGGCCGACGATGTGACGGTCTACGGGGAGTGAGCCCAATGCCCGGCGTGTCCCCAATTGGACGGACACTGTCGGGGCTGTTCTGTGTCGAGGCCCGGGCCGTTGTCGCTGACGCGCACGACCAGCTCTTCGTATCCGTCCGGCAGACATCGTCTCTGCCGCGACAGAATGGTGCGCGGACAGCTTGTCCGCATTCGTGTGACGAGTGCGGGCGCGCTTTTTGCCCGCCGAGGAGCACGGAACACTGGCGCAGAGCTTCGAGCTTGGCTGACTCCCCCTCTCGTAGTGTACCCTCTCGTAGTGTAGATTCGACCCTCTGGTCAGCCGGGCGGCTTCCACTGGTCGGGCAGTAGGGTAGACGTTGAAGCGCCTGCGCCGTTTGCATGGTCAGCGGGTTGTACTAATTTGGGGATCTCGAATGGTCACATCTGCGTTGCTTTTGACTCCATTTTGTGCCTGTAGGATCAACCGAATTTGTATTTAATGGGAGTCGTCATGGATCTCACCTGTGACCGTTCAGGAGTCATTCGAGTGGGGACGCGGTGTCATGCTTGAACTTCTCGCCCAAGCCCGGTTCGATTCGACCCTTTGGGAGGGTCTGTTCGAAGGTCTCAAAGAACTGGAGCTGACGCCCGAACAGTGGTCGGAGGTTTTGGCGCCGCTCTCAGAGCAGCCACCGATTGTGGGAGGAAGACGCGAGGCCGCCGAGCTGCTTCGCGAAGGCATGAGCAGTGAGGGAATCCCCGTCCACCTCTTCGAGGAAGCCAATACTGTGACGCGAAACGTCTGGCAGTGTCTCGATGCGGCTGAGGTCTGGGTTCAGGGAGACTGGTACTTCCGTGCGATCAATTCGACTGCGGGCAAACTCGCCGACTATTGGCTGTTCGTGCTTTCACGACTGCTCAACATCGATGGGCAAACCGAGGTGGACCAGGACCTCATCCTCGAGGAGATGGCGAATCTGGTAGCTGGACACCAAAAACGTCATCTCGTCGCGAGGTGTATTTTCGGTCGACAGCTCGCTTTCTTAGTGAGGTCTTGCGGCGACTGGGCCATAGAACACATCGTGCCGCTGCTCGATTGGAATGATCACCCGGACGAAGCAGAGGCGATGTGGGATGGCTTTGCTGGTGAACAACGAATCTCGCCCCAGTTGGTGGACGCATGCCGCGACGCGTACCAGTCGGTATTTCCGCACATCGAGACTCTTCACGAGCGAACGCGCCGTGGCTTGGTCAGCCAAATTGCGGTCATCGCGGTCCACCTCGGAGATGACGCTTTGGAGGAGTGGGTATGGCCCCTGCTGCGTCGCGGTAAGCCAGAGACTCGGGTCTGGTTTCTACAGTTGGTTGGAAGTGCGCTTTCCGATCTCGACGCTTCGGAGCAAGAGAACGTCTGGGGTGCGTGGCTTCGTGAGTTTTGGCGTGCCTGGGACCAGGGGCGGCCACAGCGGATGACGCCTGGTGATCGAGCGGCCTTGGCGAACTTGGCCATCAGGGCAACGCATGTCTTCCCGAGATGCGTGGCGTTGATGGAGGAGTGGGACGACGGGCCGATTGCCTACGACGACCTCATGCTGCGCTCTCTCACTCGGGGAGATAACCTTGCCGTACAGGAGCCCGAAGCAACCGCAAGATTTGTGCGAAGGGTCGCCGAACTACTTCCCGACGAGAACTTCGAGTTCTGTCACAGGTTCCACTACCGAATCCGCGACCTCATTAACGCCGGAGTTGTTGGTCCGCCGATGGACGATGTTTGCGAGCGACTTCGTGAAATGGGCTGTCCTGGTGTTCACAAACTCCTCGAGCGCCTCGAAGCCAAGCGGTCGGGGGGGGGAAGTGGAGGAATAGCTGCTCCGCGCTTGTTTTCGTGTATCTGTTGTTTTCTCATGTGGGAAAGTGCGGTGTATGCGAAAATATCTTGCGCATTTGCGACCCGAAGGTTATTTTCGCCCATATAAGATTTTCTCGTGCGGGAAAATAAACAAGGCGCGAAAAATGAATGAGCAACAACTTTCCAACATCTTCCAGATCAAACTCCGAAACGAGCCCCTCCTGTACGCCCCACTGCGCGTCGAGAACTTGCGACTGGAGCAGTCGGTTTTGGACGAGGACGGCCGAGTTTGGGTAGCCGATGCAGGCTTCGACCTCGAATGGGCTGGCAAGACCATTCGCTGCACCGCAGAACTCAAGGGTCGAGCAACGCCTCGCCGAGCGCGTGACGCGGTCAGGCATCTCGACGATCTGCTTGCGGCTGGGAAGCACGACGTGCAGCCGGTGCTCGTCGTGCCCTACCTCTCGGATGGCATCGCCGAGCAACTCGAGCGGTTCGGCATCAGCGGTCTCGACCTCAACGGAAACTACCTCATCCTCACCGACGACCTGGTTGCGATTCGGCTCGACCGGCCGAACGAGTATCCGGAGTCGCGGGACATCAAGAAGGTCTACTCGTACAACAGTTCGATCGTCGGTCGGTTTCTACTCGTGGAAGACCGGACATTTGAGCAGGTCAACGAGATATACGACGGGATACAGGGGTTGGGCGGCGGTATCAGTCTGTCAACGGTTTCGAAGGTGCTAAAGAGTCTCGACGAGGACATGATCATCTCGAAGAAGCGCGGCGAGATCCGGTTGCTCCAACCCGGCAAACTGCTCGACCGCTTGTGCGCGGGGTATCGAGAGCCTCGATTGGGTCGGAGCTACAAACTCAAGCTCCGCAAAGGCGAGGAAGAAGAATTCCTCAGTGAGTTCCTTGGTGCAGACAACTGGGTTTGGAGTGGTGAGACGTCGGCCGAGGCATACGCAGCGACGACCACGCCACGAACCCGCCTAGCTTACTTTGATGAACCTACTCCGGACATGAAGGCGCTACACATGCGGTTCGGGGACGACCGCTTTTACAACTGCGTGGTCAGGCAGACAGACGATGACTTCGTCTACTTCGATCGTCGTGGTCAGTGGGCGTCGCCAGTCGAGACGTACCTGGCGTTGTCTCAGTTGGACAAACGGGAGCGCGAGATCGCACGAGACATCCGAGAGAAGGTGCTCTTAGTGGAGTCTGAAGCCGATGTTTGACGTACTCCTCAAGGAGTTGTTGACGCTCAACTTACGTCTGAACGAGTGCGGGATCTCGTTTATCTTGGGCGGAGGAATGGGGCTGTTTCTCCGGGACTCTAACCTCGGCGGCACACGCTCGCCTCGGTATCCCGTACGCCCCGAGTCGAGAACGACCAAGGACCTCGACGTCCTCCTGACCGCCGATGTGATCGTCGACGCCAGCAGAATGAGTCATCTCAGGGACATACTCGGCACCCTGGGTTATCGAGAGGTGGCGGCATACTTCCAGTTCATTCGGGAGATCGAGTTCGGTGACGAAGACCGAAATGTGGAGGTAAAGGTCGACCTGCTCGCCGCTCCACCCGCCGAAGCCAACAGGGAACAAGTCAAAATCAAGCCGCCCAGGATTCGCCCGAAGGAGAGCGAAAAGATCCACGGCTACCTCACCAAAGAGGCCGCCGGAATCGAGATTGGCAAGATCCCGATCGATCTCAGATCCCACCGCGATGACTCCCTTGCCGACGACTCGACTGTGTACATCCCGTCGAGCTTCAACTACCTGCTGCTCAAGCTCCACGCATTCCACGACCGAAAGGACCGGACGGATCCGGAGTCCGATCGAGGCCGTCACCACGCGCTCGACATCTTTCGCATCGTTACCGACATGCGCGAGGCCGATTGGGAGACGGCCATACAACACGTGGAACTGGACGGCAACGCCGATTACGTGAAGAATGCGGCGAATCTCCAGAGAAACTATTTTACCGACGACACCAGCTTGGGGGTCATCAGGTTAAAGGAGAACGAGGAATACCGACGACACCGAGAGGAGTTCGACGGTTACATTGCCGACTTTCTCGCCGACATGGAGGAGATCTTTTCTGACGTGCCTGCCTAACCTCAATACACCCTCGAGGTTATGAGCATGTAATTCTCATCGACGACTCAACAAGCCCTCAGTCAGAATCTCATCGACACGCAGAACGGGAGAGTGTGGATGTTCATGCCATCGAGCAAGCGGCTGCAAAGCTGCCCCCGACTCTTGTCGGCAGCAACAGGTCACCAGTACTCAGACGGTCACCAAGAACTCGAATCAGGATGCGAACAAGGGGTATACCCGAGCCACAACTGGAAACGTGGCCCAGCGTAGGGGCTGTTACGAACGCTACGAGGACTCACGAGCACGTACGCGGCGTCGTGAACGGGAATTCGGTGTAGCCCACAACGTCGAGATCTACCTTCAAGGCTCCTACAACGTATCCGTGGGGCAGACATCGTCTCTGCGGCGACATAATGGTACGCGGACAGCTTGTCCGCATTCGTGTGACGAGTGCGGGCGTGCTTTTTGCCCGCCGAGGAGCACGGAACACTGGCGCAGATCTTCGAGCTTGGCTGGCTCTCCCTCTCGTAGTGTAGATTCTCGTCGTGTAGATTCGACCCTCTGGTCAGCCCGGCGGCTTCCACTGGTCGGGCAGCAGTTCGTCGATGCGTGATTGCGGATGATACTTCACCCGCATGATCACGTCGGTCCGGATCTGGAAGCCCCTTGAGGCAAACACGGACCTGGTCGAGCTCTATGAGCGTCTGCTGAGTCACCGGGAGGTTCGCCACAACCAGTAATGCAAAGCGTCAAAGATGAAGCGGCGAGGATGTTCTTTTCATTTTTCTAAGCATTGTCCCATTTGGTCAATTGAAGTCGCGCAGAATTCTTGAGGGACCATAAGCAAAGGGTCCGAAAAAGAGTTGGGGCGCTGATCAGGATCGAGTGAAGCGGGCGCGGCCTTCTTGATTCGGATGTGGCGAATCGCGCGCGCGCCTACTCTTTCTTGCGCTGCATAAATATAGACGGGTGTGCGTAGGTATGCGTCATGGTCATTTTCTTCCCACGCCTCTTCCACGTGAGCATAGATGCGAGTCCACCACTCGTACCATCTCGGCGCGACACTGGGAGCATTCTCAGGCCGTACGTCTTCGTCCTCTGGCTCGATCGTCCGAAAATAGAGGTTCATTCCCTCGGAACCCCTGCATTCTACGAGCATGTCGTCCAGCAGGTAGACCGCTGCAGACGCGGGTCGAGCAGCCCTCCCCCAAGCCCATAAAAGCCACCACGATGGTTCAGCATCTCAAGGCTCAAGTGCTCGGTCTGATTATCACATTCGATGAGTGAGCTCGCATCGACCACCCATCCCCACGTGTCATTAACACGGCGTGATGGATAGCCATCGACGTGCTCGTAAAGCTCCTCCCACTCGTCTCGTGTGGCATCGCTTTCTTCAAGAGTATGAAAGACGATCTCGAGTTCGTCATCCGCCCACGGAAAGGCCTGCCCCGTTTGCTCTACGGGCGGGTTTACGTGCATTCCGGGATCGATCCAACCTTCTAACCCGTCGAAATGGAACTCCCACAATTGGAAAGCCACGGCAGCAGCAGGCACACGCTCCAGAGCAGTATCTGTTTCCGTCTAAGCATGTTTTTTCCTCGCACTTCACGCTAGGGACGCCGTCATTCAGGAAGCGTGGCTCGAAATCGGCGCACATACTACAGTCCGCGGTCGTCCCGGGCGAGCATCGCCAAGACCCTCTGCCTCAAACCTGCCATTTAAGTCGTCCGTTTCATTTGCGCCTGTGCTTATCTCAAGGTTAGCCACCTCTGGTCATGACAGGAAAGACTAACTCGAAGGTCGTACCTTCTCCACGCGCCGATTCGACGCGGATATCACCGTCGAGTCGGCGCATGATGCGCAGGCAGATGGAAAGCCCCAGGCCAGTACCTTCACCCGGATCTTTGGTCGTAAAGAAAGGGTCGAAGATACGCTGGGGTTTTTCTGTGTCGATGCCCGGGCCGTTGTCAGTCACGCGCACAACTAGCTCGCCGTCGTCGGGGCGATGCTCGGCGGCGACGTCGATGCGAGGGGCGTCGATATCACCATCGGCGAGCGCGTCGACGGCGTTAATCAGCAGGTTGACGAGCACCTGGACGATCTGGGGCCCGACAGCCTCGATCGGGGGCAGATCGTCGGGAACGTCGCTCTCGATGGCGACGCGGCGCGCCTTTGGCTGAGCGCTGACCAGACTCATCGCATCGTCAATGCAATCGGCTAGCTGGACCCGGGTGGTCTCAGGTGCGCTCTCCTCGCGGCTGAAATCGAGCAGGTCTTGGATGGTCGCTCGGATGCGCTCGACCTCGCGGCCGGAGCGCTCGATGATGTCCCGGGTGGTCTCCTCGTCGAGGTCGCCTTCCTCCAAAAGCTCCATATAGCCGCCGATGGCCGCCAGCGGATTGCCCACCTCGTGGGCGACGCCGGCGGCGAGTTGGCCGACGCTGGCGAGCTTCTCCGAGCGGATCAACGAATCCTGGGTCTCGTGCAGTTGGCGGTTGGCCTGGTCGAGCTCCTCGAGGCGATCCTCGAGCTCTTCTCGTTTGGTACGAAGCTCGGCGAGCATCTGGTTGAATTGGCGGCCGACCTGGCCGAATTCGTTGGGCGGGAGCACGCTCACCGGGCTGGCGAGGTCGCCGCGGGCGGCGCGCTCGCTGGCCACGCCGATGGCACGCAGCGGCCGCACGACCACGAAGGTAAAGAAGGCGTAGCCCACCAGCAGGATGAACAGCGCGTCGAGGCCCAGATAGACCAGAAGCAGTCGTCGCGCTTCGGCGATGCGTTCATTGGCAGATTCTTGTTGGGCCAGTGCTTCTTCGGAGGCTTGTTGGGAATCGGGTTGCACGGAGTCGGGTTGCGCAGAGACGGGCAGCTCGCGGCGGATCGCATGCTCGGCGACGACCCCGGCGAGGCCGAAGGCGACCAGGATGAGCAGGCATAGCCCCAGCAAGAGTTGGGCGCGCAGCCCACCGGGAAATCCCCGCCGGCGAGTGGGTTGGCCGACCATCATCAGGCCCCAAATTGATAGAGATAGCTCATCGAGATGACCGACGGCAGCATATCGCCCAGGAAGAAGTGCTCGAGCGCGGCGAGCGAGATGAACGGGCCGAAGGGCACCGCCAGTCCGCCGCGAGCTTCCTCGTCTACATCTTCGCTTTCTTGGTCTAAGTCTTCGCCGTCGGTCGCTTCCATTTCTACGTCTTCGGTGACCTCGACGTCGTCGCCGATCAGCGCCTCGTCGGTCTCGAAGGTCTCTTTGGCCTGCTCGCGGAGCTCGTCTTCTTCGTAGATCTCGGCGCTGTTGCGCAGGAAATCGCCGCCCAGGAGCATCGCCGCCGCCGCGGCCAGGGTGCCCTGCAGGCTCGCCGCGAAGAAGACGAAGATCAGCGCCGGCCAGCCCAGCCAGGCGCCCACCAGCGCCATCAATGTGACGTCGCCGCCGCCGATGCCCGCCACGCCGCGCACGGCGAAATACCCGTAGAAGATGACCACGACGGTCACGCCACCGGCAATGAGGCCGATGATGCTCTCGGTGAGGGTCACCGGCGGCCAGAAGTCGCCCAGCGCCCCGGGCGTGAGCGCCCAATTGTAGATCAGCGGCGCTGCGACCCCGAGCGCCATGCCCGGCAGGGTGAATTCGTGCGGGATGATCAGATGCTCGAGGTCGACGAAGGTGATCACGACCAGCAGGCAGATGAAGACAAACCACAGCCCGAAGGGAAGCAGGTAATCGACCGGCGGCGTCTGAGAGAAGGCGGCCCTGCTCGCAAACGATCCGGCGGCGACCTTGACCCACAGGGCGGCCGTCAGAAAGCCGGTCAGGGCCTCGACGAGCGCGTAGCGGCCCGAGATGGGCGCGGCGCAGTGGCGGCATTTGCCGCGCAGAAGCAGCGCCCAGGAGACGATCGGGATATTGTCGTACCAACGAATGGGGTTTTCGCACTGCGGGCAGTGGCTCGGCGGGCTGACGATCGACATGCCGGCGGGCACGCGGTGGATGACGACGTTGAGGAAGCTGCCCACCACGGCGCCGAACGCAAAGGTAAAGCCGGTCAAAATCCAGAAGATGAGGTCGATACTCATGATTCGCCCGTCTGTTTGATCTCTCGGTACCCGCGGCCCAAAATCACCAAATGCAGCGTGATGAGCACGCCGCTGACGAGCGTGAGGATGGCCGCCCAGTCGAGGCTATCGATGTGGCCGCGCTCGGCGAGGCCGGCGCCGGTGGCGACTAGTTGCGGCTCGGCGCGCTCCCAGCACAGCGCAGCGAGGCCGGCCGACATGGCTGCGACCAGCAAGAATGAAAAATATTTGAGAACGCGGCGGCGGTAGTGATAGGCGACGCCGTAGATCCACTCCCAGAAGAACAGCATCGCCCAGGCCAGCGCCACCGGAGGGGCCGACCATTCGGGGGCGTCGATGGCGAAGTTGACGGCGATGCCGCCGGCGCCAAAACATGCGATATAGGCCGGGTAGGACAGCCAGCGCAGGTCGACGAGGCCCGGGAGCACGCGGCGCTCGGGAGCGCGGCGGTCGGCTTCGTCGCCGCCGAGCACCACGCGCGGCAGCTCCAGAGTGCCGCGCAGAGACTCCTGCGAGTCCTGCTGCGCGGCCTCCTGAGCGTCATCTTCCCGCGGTTGCGGGTCTTCTGGTGTGCCTTCTTCGCTCACAGGCGAGGAGCCTCAGCTAGCGGCAGATTAGGGGATGATCTTATCCATCATGCGCGGGAACGGAATCGTCTCGCGCACGTGGTGCAGGCCGCACATCCAGGCGACGGTGCGCTCGAGCCCCAGACCGAAGCCTGCGTGGGGCACCGAGCCGAAGCGGCGAAGATCAAGATACCATTCGAAGGCGTCCATCGGCAGCTCGTGTTCCTCGATGGCCGCCTCGAGCTTGTCGACTTCCCACTCGCGCTCGCCGCCGCCGATGATCTCGCCGTAGCCTTCCGGGGCGATCATATCGACGCACAGCGCCTTGGTGTCGTCGTTGGGGTCGCGGCGCATATAAAACGCCTTGATGTCGGCCGGGTAGCGGTGGACGAGGACCGGCTGGTCGAAGTGCTCGCCGAGGATGGTCTCGTCGGGGGCACCGAAGTCGGCGCCGTACTCGATGTCGCCGCCGTTGTCGTTGATGATCTCGACGGCCTCGTCGTAGCTGATCCGCGGGAAGGGCTTGGTGACCTTCTCCAGCGGTGCGGTGTCGCGCTCGAGGGTCTCGAGCTCGGTCTGGCAGCGGTCGAGCACGCGCTGGACGATGTGCGAGACGAAGTCCTCGGCCAGGTCCATATCCTCGTCGAGCTCCATGAAGGCGACCTCGGGCTCGACCATCCAGAACTCGGTGAGGTGGCGGCGGGTCTTGGACTTCTCGGCGCGAAAGGTCGGCCCGAAACAATAGACCTTGGCGAACGCGGTCGCACCGGCCTCCATATAGAGCTGGCCCGATTGGGTCAGGTAGGCCTTCTGGCTGAAGTATTCGGTCTCGAAGAGCGTGGTGGTGCCCTCGACGGCGGCCGGCGTGAAGATCGGGGCGTCGACCAGCCGGAATTTGCGGTCGTCGAAGAAGTCGCGGATCGCCCGGATGATCTCGTGGCGCACCTTCATGATGGCCACCTGACGCGGCGTGCGCATCCACAGGTGGCGGTTCTCCATGAGGAACGCCACGCCGTGCTCTTTGTGGGTGACCGGGTAGTCGTCGGTGGGCTCGGCGACCACCTCGAGGTCCTCGACGCCCATCTCGAAGGGGATAAACGGGGCGCGCTCGTCCTCTTTGACAGTGCCGGTCACGAAGATGCTGGTCTCCTGGCGCAGGTGGTTGGTGCGCTCGAACAGCTCCTCGTCGACGTCTCCCTGGAACATGATCGCCTGCATGAAGCCGGTGCCGTCGCGCAGCTCCAGGAAGTGCAGCTTCCCGCTCGAGCGCATATTGTACAGCCAGCCCTTGATGGTGACGGTCTCTCCGACGTGGTCGGCGATGTCCTCGATATAGACGTGTTCAGCCATGACTAACAGCTCCTAAAGGTCGGTATGTGACAAGGTCTAACGGCAGATTTGGCGACAGTATTCAATTCCAGCGACGATTAGCATGCACCTCATGGGCGCCGCAAGATAGGCACACTCCCCAACACCCTTTGCGTTGGAGGCTGACAGCGTCAATCGCGGTATGCTACTCAGGCGTCGTGTGCGATGAAGTGCGATGACTTCAGCCAAAAGGCGCGCGCGATGACCGAAGAACAATCCATCATGACCGGCCTGGAGCCGGGTTCGCAGATCCTGGTAACCGGCGCCGCCGGCGGGGTGGGGCGCCACGTGGTGCGCGCTGCGCTCGACGCCGGCCTGAAGGTGCGCGCGGTCGACCGCGTCAGCGCCGACGAGGCCGATATGTACGGGCTCTTCGATCCGGGCGAGGATGTCGACTGGAGGTTCGCCGAGCTCTCGGCGGCCGAGCTCGACGGGCTGGTGGCCGGCTGTGAGGTCGTGGTGCACACCGCCGCGCTCGTGAGCCTCTCGGAGACTTACGCCGAGTTGGCGCCGGTCAACGTCGAGTTGGTGCGAAACCTCTACCAGGCATGCGAGCGCCAGGGCGCCTCGCACTTCGTGCATTTTAGCTGCGGGTCGGTCTACGACCCCCAGAGCGGAGTGCGTGAGGAGGGCGATGATGTCCGCGCGAGCAACGCCTACGAGCAGACCAAGATCGACAGCGAGGAGTTGCTGCCCGACGCGCCCGACTCGGTGCGCTGGACCGTGCTTCGCCCGGCGCTCGTCTACGGGCCGCACTGCTCGAAGATGGGCGCGGGCATCGTGACCATCCCGCCGATCGTGCGCGGTTTTACGCCCTATCTGCCGGGGATGACCGGCGGCTCGCGCACCAATTGGTGTTATGTGGAGGACGCCGCCAGCGCTGCAGTTTGCGTGCTCGGCCGCCAGGAGGCCTTTGAGGAGGTCTTCAACGTCGCCGACGCTACACCGCTGGGTTTCGGGGAGGTCGTCACCGTCATCACCGAGGCCTACGGGCTCGAGGTCGGGCCGCTGGTTCCGTTCCCGAATACCGCCCTTTGGAAGGCGCTCTCGCCGGTCATCGACCGCGACGTCATCTTCGACCTCGCCCGCCAGGTCTTGCGCGGGCTGTGGAGTCGGCTCCAGCAACAACACGACCTGGACAGCCCCCTGCGGCCGCGCGTCGACCGAAACGCGCTCTTTTATGTGGAGAAGGACAATATTCTGGGCACCGACCGCCTCCAGGCGCTGGGCTGGCGCCCCAAATACGTGGATTTTCGCGAGGGAATCGTCGAGACCATTCGCTGGTACCAAGACCACGGCTGGGCGCCGCGCTACGACACCGAAACGCGCTATCGCATCCGGGACGAGAAGCAAAATATCGGCTTCGGATTTCGCGAGATGCTCGAGGGCCAGTGGCGCGACCCAAGCGGCCGACGCGGCAAAGCCCAGCTGGTGCTCGACGCCGAGTTTCCCAACGTCGCGCGCCTGGCGCTCGCCCTCGAGGGCAATATCGACGGCACGCTCGTGCTCGAAGGCCTCGCCGATCATGTCGAGGTGCGCGGTACGATCCGCGTGCGCCTGCTCTCCGGAGAGGGCCTGCATTATGAGATGGGCTTCGATGACGACCAGGGCCGCCCCCACCGCCTGGAGCTCGCCCGTCGAGTGCGCACGCTGCACCCGCTCGAATCGCTCACTCATCTCGCCGGCCGGCTCGTCGGCCCCGACACCCAACCGGCGGGCGAGGTCGAGTTGACCTTCGATCTCCGCTCACAGCTGGTGCCGACGGTGGCCAGCCTGCGCATCGTGCACTGACCTCGCCTCTCCTTGAATATGGCATCGACCTACGAAATCCGCCCCGACCGATGGGCCTGTGCCTCTCCGGAGCAGTGGAGCGACTGGCATTGGCAACAACAAAATCGGCTGCGCACGCTCGCCGAGCTCGCCGACGTGATCGCGCTGACCGACAGCGAGCGGCGTGCCTTCGAGGCCAGCGCGGGGACCTTTCGGGTGGCGATCACCCCGCACTATGCCGCGCTCATCGATCACGAGGACCCGGCATGCCCGGTACGCCGGCAGGCGGTCCCCAGCCCCGGTGAGCTCGCCCCGCGCGACTTCGAGCTCGACGACCCGCTCGCCGAGGACTCCCACATGCCGGTGGCGGGGATTACACACCGCTATCCGGATCGTGTGCTCTTCTATGTGAGCCACAACTGCCCGGTGTATTGCCGCCACTGCACCCGAAAACGCAAGGTCTCCGACCCCACCACCGCCGCCTCGCGCGCCCAACTCGAGGCTGGACTCGCCTATATTCGCAGCACCCCCGAGGTGCGCGACGTGCTCATATCCGGCGGCGATCCGCTCACGCTGAGCGACGGACGTCTGGCCGAGATCCTCGGCGAGCTGCGCCGGATCGACCACGTCGAGGTCATTCGCCTGGGCACCAGAAACCCGGTGACGCTTCCCCAGCGCATCACTGATTCGCTGTGCGAGCTACTCAGAGAAGCCGGCCCCATCTACCTGCACACCCACTTCAATCATCCCCGAGAGCTATGTGCCGATGCGGGCCGGGCGCTCGAGAAGCTCGCGCGCGCCGGATGCGTGCTCGGCAATCAGATGGTGCTGCTCCGTGGCGTCAACGACCATCCGCAGACCGTGCTCGAGCTCAACCGCGGGCTGCTGCGCCACGGCTGCCGGCCCTATTATATGCTCCAATGCGATATGGCCCGCGGAATCACCCATTTCCGCACCCCGCTGCAGACCGGCCTGGACATCGTCGAGTACCTGCGCGGCCGCATTGGCGGCATGGGCATCCCCGACTTCGTCGTCGACCTGCCCGGCGGCGGCGGCAAGATCGAGCTGTCGCCCGACTATGTGGTCGCGCGCGAGGCCTGTGAGGCCGGCGAGCGCATCACTTTCCGAAATTGGGCCGGTGAGTTTTTCGAATTTGTAGACGTCCTCGAGCCCACCGAGTAGGGCAGCGTATTCGAGACGACGGCTGACTACGCAAAGAGTTCACACCCGAAGAACTCTTTGCGTAGCCTCTTCTCGATCTCCCCCACGTCGCACGCCACCGTAACATGCACGTCCCCGGCCCAGCCGTGGCATAAGATTTGCGAGAGTATGGCGCCGGGGCGGTGTATTCGATGTTTTTTGTCAGCGACAAGTTGAAGTCTGTCGCGAGTTCTCATAGAATAATAACCGCAGGTTCGTCCGTGCCTGGACGAATCGAATCCCCTGGGGGCCTTAAAAATCCACACGTTCTAAGCCTGGCACCAGCCAAGGTGACGCATATGAAGACGAAATGGCTACAGCTCTTGCTCCTCGCGACATGCCTGGCATTTGGCACGGTCGCCTGCGGCTCGGACGACCCCGACAATGGTGGTGGTGGGATTTCCGGCAGCAATAGTAGCGGCAATAATAACCCCGCGCCCGATGCCGGAGACGCCGACGCCTCCGACCCCGGAGACGCCGACGCCTCCGACCCCGGAGATGTCAGTGATGGCGGAGACGACGGCGGACCTGACGGCTCGCTCGATGGCGGTAGCGACGGCGGCGACGCCGACGAAGATACCGGCGACGTCGGCAGCTGCCTACCGGGGGAGTGCTCGGCCGACGAAGTCTGCATCGAAGGAGCCTGCGTCACGGATACCGCTGAGTTGAAGTGCGGGCGCGTCGAAAGCCTGGGAGAGCTCGCGTTGGATTCGCCCGTCACGGCAACCGGCTCGCTTCGCGACCAGTCAAATGTCCTAACGACCTCATGTGGATCGCCCGAGGGCGAGGAGGCCATCTTCCACTTCACCGTCGAGGAGACGGCCCAGGTCTATTTCGATGCGACCTGGATGGGCCAATATGACGGCGTGATCGAATTTCGCACCGACTCGTGTGAGACCCCCGGCAGCGCCATGGACCCGTGCTTCGACCACGAGAGCCGTTCGTTCCGGGCCGAGGCGGGAAGTGACTACTATATGGTCGTCGAACTTTCGAATGGACGCCCGCACGACTTCACGGTGGAGTTGGAGGCCCGTGAGGCGGGGTGTGTGTTGGGGGAAGTTACTTGTACGGATCAGGTGCTCAGCCGCTGCAATACCGACGGCTCGACCGACGATTATGATTGTGCCGGAGACTGCAACGGAGCCCAAACAAGCTGTCGGGGCGATGTATGTGAAGAGGCGATCGGAGTGACCGCATCGGCGACTTATGCCGGCGACAACGCGGCATATGAAAGCTCCTACAATTTCGTCTCCAACGCCAGTTGTGAAATCGAAGGGACGGCCGTGGGTACTCCTGGGCCTGAAGTAGTATTTGCCCTGCCGGGGCTCACTGCTGGCCAACAGGTGATTGTCGACGCTCAGACCGGCGACAATAACAACAACGCAATTTTCATCACCTCGAATTGCGGGCGTATCGATGAACTTACCTGCGTCGCGCAGGATTATATCAACGAGAGCCTAAGTTGGACGGTGCCTGCTGACGGCACCTATTACGTCTTCGTCGACAAATCCAGCGGGGCCGGCAGCAACTTCCAATACGGCATTGATATTCAGTAGGACATTCAAAATACCTCGCAACTCATGGATTTGGGGTGCGAGGGTTGACGACGATCATCAATACGCAGTGAAGTCTTTCAAGAGAGCCGCCATGAATCTTATCAGCAAGAACGCCATCGTCGCCGCGGCAGCATTCACGGTCGGTTTCTTCGCGTTGACTCAAGTGGCTCATGCCAATTGGACGTTTGACGATCAACAATGCAGCCCGTTGACTGAGCACGAGGTCGAGACGCTGGCTCCACCGGCCGCGATGATCATGGTCGATCAGTCGGGGTCGATGGCGTGGGATAGTCCGTCGCGTTGGAGTCAGGCCAAGAGTGCCGTCAACGCAGTCACCTCCGACATGACCCAGGAAGACCCCGACACCGTTGAGTTCGGCCTCGGGACCTATCAGTACTCCAGTGGCAATATCCTCTTGGAAGCCACACCCAATGCCAACCCTCAGATCATGTCGCTCCTCAACAACCGTTCGCCCAACGGAGGAACTCCTACCGGGGCGGCAATTCGCGCGATGTACCAGAGCGATACTGTACAAGGCAATCTGACTGCGGGGCCCTTTTATCAGGACCTCGCAAATTATTCGAATGAGTCGAATGTCTCCATTCCTGATGCCTATCGTACCTCATATTCATGCTACCTGATTTTCACCTGTCACAACTATTATGATGGCGCTCCCGTATCTTCGACGATTTGGATCAACGACTTCCAACAAGTCGAAAAACTAACCCTCGACCTCTCCATCGTTCATGACCGCGGCCTTGGTGATCTCAGGATTACCCTGAGTCATGGGGGAACCACAGCGGTTGTTTCGAATAGCGGGCAAGGCGGAACGAATAAATCAATATCGGAGCAACTGCTTTCAGAGTTCGACGGTCAAAGCATGTATGGTCCTTGGACGCTAACCGTGCAAGATCAGGAGTATGGAAACAACGGTTATCTCGATCGTTGGCAACTGAATTTCTTCGAAGAGATCGACAATGTTGCCCAAGAGCGTTCCACCGCCGGTATTCTCATCACGGATGGCTACCCGAATAATGCCACGAATGCAGTCGTCGAGGCGTGCAATCATCGTGATGAGGCACCGCTCTATGTCGTCGGGTTGAGCTCGGGCACGGACAAGGAGTTCAACGACGTGGTTGCTGCTGCCGGTGGTACGGGATCGTGCACCAACGGTGACCCGTGTGACAACCCCTCGAACTACTGGCACTACAAGAATAACTGCGATGGCAGCTTCCAAACCAATAACGCCACTCAATTGGCCGTTGACCTGGCGAATATCGCCAACGATCTGTCGTGTACCTACCCGCTTTCGGTGCTCGGCGGTGGCAGTGTGCCAGAGGATACCCAGGGTTGCGACGGCTATGATTGTGTCTATGTGTCACTCGATGGTCAGACCCAGATCTATCACGAGGACTCGCCCAACTCGCCTAAGGGCTGGACATGGGCGTCCAGTACCGATCGTAAGAACGTCAAATTGAATTCGACGTATTGCACCCAGATTCAATCCGGGTCGGTGACCAAGATCGAGACACAAGTCGCCTGCTTGTGCACCGAGGCCTTCGGCACGTCGTGCAATGTCTACGACCCCAATACTTGCGAGTGCGCCACCGGAAAGTGGACGTGCTCTTATGGCACGGATGTTTGCGAACCCAACGACGCCTCCAGCTGCCCGGGCGGGCTTGTCGGTGAGGGCAATACCTGCTCGGACGGCCTCGGTGTCTGTTACGACGAAGGTCAGAGCTATTGTGACCCCAACGGAAATCTGCAGTGCGACGCCGTCGCCGGCCAACCCCAAGAGCAGCCCGAGGTGTCGTGCGATGGTCTCGACAATGACTGTGATGGCGAGGTCGATGAGGTGCCGTGGGAAGGCGACAAATGTCACGTCGACTACTCGCCATCGGACAACGCATCAGTGGTGGAGAACGCCATTCGAAGAGAGACGAGTCGTTGCAAAATCGGCTACTTCATCTGCAGCGTCGCCGGCCCCGAGTGTGTTCCCCTGGACCCGATGCCCGAGGTTTGTAACGGTATCGACGATGACTGCAACGGACAGGTCGATAATTTGAGTACGAGTTGGGACGAGGTCACCGATGCCAACGGTGACTTCTACACGCTCCCCGAGAAGTACGAAGCAGCTTCGTGTTACGAACGGGACGTGTGTTCGTGTCGTGGTAATCAGCGTGGCGAGATCGATGGAGCCGACTTTGAGAGTTATCTCGAAGGCTGGGCGAACGGCACGAACCCGCCGGATCCGACCTGCCAGTGCGGTGAGGGCCTGACTCCCTAATCTGTCGCCTCTGAATCTACGTAAGGATGCCGCAGGCGGTTTCTCTTTTGTGAGGGAAGCCGCCTGCGGCTTTTTTGTGGGGTTTAGCTTATACGCCGGTTGAAGCATTCTCTATTTGGGGCGCACACTGCGCGCACACTACGATTTGCGTGCGGCGTCACGCACATCGAGCCCCAACCCTCAACCTCCAACCCTCAACCTCCAACCCTCAACCCCCAACCCCCAACCCCCAACCCTCAACCCAAAACCCAAACACAGCCTCACTCCGCCCGCACCCGCGAGCCGTCACCCCACTCGACGATCTCGAGTTCGACGTGTTGGACGCCGTCATTGAGCAGGTTGAGGTCTTTGGCGGCGGCGTAGGACAGGTCGATGACGCGATCGCCGTGGTAGGGACCTCGGTCGGTGATCCTGACGACGACCGATTTGCGCGACTCGGGTTCGGTCACGCGCACCACGGTGTGGAAGGGCAGGGTCTTGTGGGCGGCGGTGAACCGGTACATATCATAGGGCTCACCGGAGGCGGTGGTGCGGCCGTGGAACGGCTCTCCGTACCAGCTGGCGCCGCCACTGAGCTGGTGGGTCTTGCCGTCGGGGCTGTCGGCGGTTCGGTTGGTGATCAGATCACCGTTCGGATCGCGAATGCGCGAGGCGTCGTAGGTCGGGCCGCAGGCGCTGAGCGCCACGGCCAGTACGACGGGCATATACAGGGTTCTTCGCCAATTCATTTGGGGCACGACTCGACAGATGTGAAGGACAACGCCTAAACGATTTATAGCAAAGACGGCCGTTAAGACGAAGAATTCACTGATCTTTTTAGATCGGCGAGGTTCGTTTCAACCATCGCAGATAATATCGCGCACAAAAAAAGGGCGACCCGCAAGGGCCGCCCTTTTTCGTCAGTGGTACAGTGCGCTTAGCTGACGCGCTCGAAGAGCGCCGCGGCGCCCATGCCGCCACCGATGCACATGGTGACCACGCCGAAGCGGCCTTCCTGCTCGCCGAGGGCGCGCAGCAGGGTGCCGGTCATCCGGGTGCCGGAGACGCCCAGTGGGTGGCCCAGCGCGATGGCGCCGCCGTTGACGTTGAGCTTGTCGAAGTCGATGCCCAGCTCGCGAGCGCTGTAGACAGACTGGCTGCCGAAGGCTTCGTTGAGCTCGAACAGGTCGATGTCATCGACGCTCTTCTCGTGCTTTTTGAGCAACTTTCGCACCGCGGGGACCGGGCCGATGCCCATGATGTCCGGGGCGACGCCGGCGACCTGGAAGCCCCGGTAATAGCCCATCGGCTCGAGGCCGAGCTCGTCGGCCTTTTCCTTGGACATGACCACGACTGCGGCCGCGCCATCAGTCAGCGGCGAGGCGTTGCCCGGGGTGACCGTGCCGTTCTCGCGATCGAAGACGGTCGGCAGCTTGCTGAGCACCTCCAGCGAGGTGTCCGGCCGAGGACCGTCGTCCTTGCTGACGGTGACCTCTTTGCGCGTGCCGTCCTTGTTGACGACATGGGTGTGTACGGGGACGACTTCGCCTTGCATGAAGCCGCGCTCCCAGGCGTCGACGGCGCGCTCGTGGCTGCGAAGCGCGAATTTATCCTGATCTTCGCGGCTGACGTCAAAGCGCTTGGCGACGTTTTCGGCGGTGGTGCCCATCGGGATATAGACCTCGGGCATCTCCTCCATCATCTTGGGGTTCGCCGAGGGCTTGTTGCCGCCCATCGGGACCATGGTCATCGACTCGGTGCCGCCGGCGATGCCGATGTCGATGGCGCCGACCATGATGCGCTCGGCGACCTGCGAGATGGTCTGGACGCCCGAGGAGCAAAACCGGTTGACGGTCATCGCAGGGACCGTGTCGGGCAGCCCGGCCATCAGTGATGCGATGCGGGCGACGTTCATGCCTTGCTCACCTTCGGGCATGGCACACCCGAGGACGACATCTTCGATCTGGTCGGGTTCGAGTCCCTCGGCGCGCTCGAGCGCGGCCTTGATGGCCTCGGCGGCCATAGTGTCGGGGCGAGTATCTTTGAGGAGGCCCTTCTTGGCCCGACAAAAGGGCGTCCGGGCATACGAGACGATGACGACTTCTTTAGTTTCCATTTCGGATCTCCGTGTGTCTATTGGAACGCTACAGCGCATAACAAATGCCGTCGCGTCGTTGTTTCCGTTCGTGGTTCTTGGTTCTTGGTTCTTGGTGTCCGACCGAATGATCTTTACCAAGAACCAAGAACCAAGAACTTTTTCGACACGCCGATACGCCACTGCGAGCAGCAGTCGGCGAGAGAGCGATCAGTTACGTAACGGTTTATTATGCATCAGCATGTGCTGCATGCGCTCCTGGCTCTTCTCTTCGCCGCACAGTGACAGGAAGGTCTCGCGCTCCAGGTCGAGCAATTGCTGCTCGCTGGTCAGAACCGCGCGTGAGGTGTCGCCGCCGCAGAGCACGTTGGCGAGCTTCTTGCCGATGAAGCGATCGTAGGCCGAAATCTGGTGGTTGCCCTCCATGCCGTACAGCATCATGTCGATGGTGGCGACGCCGTCGCGGCCCGGCAGACGGAATTGGGCCGGTCTGGGCGGCTTGAAGCCGCTTTCGGCCATGCCGATGACTCGTTGCTTGGCGTGGTGGAGTCGGTGATCGGCGTTGAGCGAGATGCCGTCCGAGGCGCTCAAAAAGCCCGCCTCGCGCGCCTGCTCACCGCTTCGAGAGACCTCGCCCATGCCGATTTGCATAAAGACCTTCTGCAAAAACGGTAGCGCGTCGAAGTCCGCGTCGTCGGAGTGCTTCCCGAAGATCTTGCGCATCAGCTGCAGGTTTCCGCCGCCGCCGGGGATGAGTCCCACGCCGACTTCGACCAGCCCCATATACAATTCGCCGGCGCCCTGAATGGCGTTGGCGCCCAGGGCGACCTCGGCTCCGCCACCCAGCGTCAACCCGCGCGGTGCGCTGACCACGGGCTTGGACAGATAGCGCATGCGCTGGTTGGCCTGCTGGAAGCGGCCGATCATCTTTTCGATGTCGTCCCAATTGTCCGAGCGGGCGTTCATCAGCACCAGCATCAGGTTGGCGCCGGCCGAGAAGTTCTCCGAGCCGTTGCCGATGACCAGCCCTCGCCAGTCGCCGTTTTCGACCTCGTCGGCGGCGCGCTCCATCATCTCGATGATGTCGTTGTCGACCGAGTTCATCTTGGTGTGGAACTCGAGCAGGGCCACGCCGTCGCCCATATCGTAGAGGCTGGCGCCGGAGTTGCCGTCGACCTTCTTGTCGGAGCGCTTGAGCAGGTCGATGGAGATGTCGCGCTCGTCGCGCGGCACCGGCTTATAGCCCTTGGAGTTCGGGTCGTAATACTCGCGGGTGGCTCCCGACCAGCGATAGAACGACTCGTGGCCGGCTTCGACCATCTCGTGGATCCAATCGGGCAGGTCGATGCCTTCGCTGTCCATCTGCTCGACCGACCACTGAAGGCCGATGGCGTCCCAGGTCTGGAACGGCCCGAGCTTCCAATTAAAGCCCCAGCGCATCGCACGGTCGATATTGACGATGTCGTCGGCGATCTCGCCGAGCCGTCGCGCGCTATATGCCAGGGAGCGGTAGGTCGCGGCGCGCGCAAAGTCGGCGGCCTTGTCCTCGCCCTCGCGAATGACGGAGTGGATCTTGTCAGCCGGCGCGCCTTTGGCCGCCGAGAGGCTGTCGAATTCGGTCTTGTCGCGCTTTTCGTACTCCATCTTGTCGGGACGAAGCGCGAAGATCCCCTCTTTGGTCTTCTTGTAGAAGCCCTGGCCGGCTTTCTGGCCGGTCCAGCCCTTCTCGACCAACTCTTCCAAGAAGCCGGGCACCTCGAAGACCTCGCGATCTTCGTCGTCGGTCAGCGTCTCGTAGCAGTTGTTGGCCACGTGGACGAAGGTGTCCAGGCCGACGACGTCGCCGGTGCGGAAGACCGCCGATTTGGGCCGTCCCATCGGCTTGCCGAAGACCTGGTCGACGTCCTCGACGGTCATGTCGAAATCGTCCATCAGGTGCATGATCGTCATGATCCCGTGCACGCCGATGCGGTTGCCGATGAAGTTGGTCGTGTCCTTGCCGAAGACGATCCCTTTGCCGAGCACGTCGCGGCCGAAGCTGACCATCGTCTCGGTGACCTCCGCAGAGGTCTGCTCGGCCTCGACAAGCTCGAGCAGCTTCATATAGCGCACCGGGTTGAAAAAGTGCGTCACCAAAAAGCGCTCTTTGAAGGCGTCGGAGCGGCCCTCGAGCATGCCGGCGATGGAAAGTCCGGAGGTATTCGAGGTGATGATCGTGTCGGGGCCGGCGTGCTCCTCGATCTTGGCGAAGGTGTTCTGCTTGATGTCCATGCGCTCGGGCACGGCCTCGACGACCCAGTCGGCGTCGGCGAGCAGGTCGAGGTCGTCCTCGATATTGCCCGGCTCGATCAGATCGAGGTCGCGCTTGGTGAACATCAGCGCCGGCTTGCTCTTCTTGATCTGCTCGATCGCCTGGTTGGCGATTTTGTTTCGGAAGCTCGGATCGTCGGCGTCCTCGCCCTCCTGGGGCGTGGGGACGATGTCGAGCAGGTGACAGGGGATGCGGGCGTTGGCCAGGTGGGCGGCGATACCGCGCCCCATGACTCCGGCCCCGATGACGACGGCCTTACGAATGCGCTTGGTTGCCATAGATTTGCTTCCTTTGCCTGAGATCAATTGAGCGAGAACAACAGTACGAACAACAATGTGACAAAACCATTCATGCGGTTGACCCGCCCGCCCCATGCCAGCGGTGCCGGTAGACGGCGAACGCGTCAATGAACGACCATTCAGTCGCCTTCTTATAGTCGCGCGAGCACATCCGGGTCAAGCTCTGGCGGCACCGCGACCGACCGCTTCGAGCGCCTGGATATCTGCGCCTGACCTGTCGAGCCTAACTGTAATAATCACGAGCGCTTCGATGACCAGCCCAAGATCGCCCCGGACGATCAGAACGACGATGAGAACGGGGCTTGAATTCGAGCGCCGGAGGAATTAGTGGTCGAGCCGCAATGAGTAACGGGCCCTGTTGACTGACAGGATTTGGGAATTTCCACGTATCCAGCGAGTTAGACCCATGATTGAGCCGGAAGAGATTGTCGAAAAAATCAAAGCATCTCTGACGGATGCCGAGGTCCGCGTTCAGGACCTGACCGGCACCAAAGATCATTACGAAGCGACGATCATATCGCAGGAGTTCGAGGGAAAGCCGCTCATCAAGCGGCATCGTATGGTCTACGACGCCCTCAAAGAGGAGATGAAGGGGCCGATTCACGCCCTCACACTCAAGACCTACACTCCCGAGCAGTGGGAAGACGAACAGTGAGCCTTGGCGCCGCCACGATGCGCGGTGCACCGATTTGGAGAGACGTACCATGAGTGACGACAAGAAAAAGATTTCGCTTCCGATCGCCGGCGATGAGTCGGTCGACTCCCAGGATGCCCCCAAGAGCCGCGCTGAAGGCGGTGACGTCCTCTCGGAGATCGAGAAGATGGTCACCGAGAACAACGTCGTGCTGTTCATGAAGGGCACGCCTCAGCAGCCTATGTGCGGTTTTTCGGCACGAGCGGCGGCTGTCGTGGCTTCGCACGATCGGCCGTTCTTTGCGGTCAACGTGCTCGCCGACGAGGAGGTCCGCGCAGGCGTAAAAACCTACGGCGACTGGCCGACCATTCCCCAGCTTTATATCGGCGGGGAGCTCGTTGGCGGCTCGGATATCATGACCAAGATGCACGAGGCCGGCGAGCTCGGTGAGATGATCGAAGCCGCGTTTGCCGACTCAGAATGAGGGCTTTCGCCCGGTTGGGCTAGACCCCTTGACACAGCGGTCGTGGATCTTTAGTGTTCCCGACCTTCCGAGGCCTTGCTAACGCAGGGCCTCGTACGCTTAATCGGCGAGGACATCTCGGCAGCAAACGCTGCCGGGCCCCGAGCCACCGAGATGTTGACCTACTGGCCCGAATGACAGGATGAGCCGCGCATCGCCAGCGATGCCCACGGACGCCTCGACGACGAGCCAAACTACTAAAGACGACTAGGAACGATGCCTGTACGACTTAGAATGCAGCGTCGGGGCGCCAAAAAGCGTCCCTACTATCGCTTGGTTGCCACCGACAAGCGCAACCCTCGTGACGGGCGGTTCATCGAGCTGCTCGGTACCTACGATCCCCTTCAAGAGCCGCCCCTGGTGCGTATGCACAGCGAGCGTGTGGAGTATTGGATGAGCGTAGGCGCTCAGCCCACCGACACCGTGCTCTCGCTGATCCGCAAGATGCGCCGCGGCGACGTCGTCGACCTCGCCGAAGAGGGCGCCGACGAAGCTTCCCGCAAAGAAGCAGCTGCCAAGCGTGAGAAAGCGCGTGCAGATGCTCAAGCCAAGGTCGAGCAAGAGGCCAAGGCTGCCGCGGAAGCTGCAGCGGCCGAAGAGAAGGCCAAGGCCGAAAAGGCCAAGGCAGTCGAGGAAGCCGCCAAGGCCGAAAAGGAAGCCGAAGAGGCCGAAGAAGCCGAAGAAGCCGAAGAAGCCGAAGAGGCCGAAGAGGCCGAAGAGGCCGAAGAGGCCGAAGAGGCCGAAGAGGCCGAAGAAGCTGAAGAGGCTGAAGAAGCTGAAGAAGCTGAAGAAGCTGAAGAAGCTGAAGAGTCCGACGAAGAAGAGAAGGACTGAGCGCTTCGCCTCCGGGAGACGGGATCATGGCTGCAACCGATAGCGAAATTGTCGATGGCTACCGAGATCTGGTCCGCTACGTCGTGGGCTCGTTGCTCGACGAAGACACTGACTTTCGAATCGATGCCGCCGAGAGCGGCTCGCAGCTCGAGATCCAGATCTTTACCCCGGATGACGTCCGCGGCCGTGTGATCGGCCGCGGCGGGCGCATTGCCCGCGCCATGCGTACCATGGTGAGCGCGGCCAACATCGACGTCGACAAAAAAGTCGGCATCGACATCGTCGATTAATGAGCGACGACGAGCGCATCAATATTGGCAAGTTCGGGCGCGCTCATGGAGTGCGTGGTGAACTTCGCTTTTTTCCGCACAGCCCGGAATCGGAGCTCTTGGAGCCCGGTTTGCGGGTTTTTGTGCAGTCTCTGGGTGGCGAAACCGCCTTCGAGGTCGAAAAATCGCGCCAGGCTAATAAGTTCGTCATCCTCAAATTGGCCGGCGTCGACGATCGCGACGAGGCGGAGTCCCTGACCAACCTCGAGGTCTACGTCGGCAGCGAGGAGTTGCCCGAGACCGAAGAGGGCGAGTTCTACCAAAAGGACGTGCTCGGCTGTGAAGTCACCGTCATCGAGCCCGACGGGACGACCCGCCGGATCGGCGAGGTCGCCGGGTTCTTCGAGACCGGCGCCAACGACGTGATGGTCGTCGATCTCGACGAGGGCGAGCGCCTCCTCGTGCCGCTCATCGAAGACGCCATCGACGCGATCGACCCGCCGGACGCCGTGACCCTTCGTCCCCTCGACGAGTGGGCGCCCGAGGGCACCGAGCTTTCCTGAAGCGCGCGGTTTCCTCCAACGCGCTTACCCTCATCTACGCCCGCATCTGATCACGAGGCCCCGTGGTGAAGTTTCAGATCCTCACATTATTTCCCGAGTTCTTCGACACCCCGCTGCAGACCAGCATTTTGGGGCGCGCGCAAGACAAGGGTGCCGTCGACTACGAGACGGTCGACATTCGCGACTTCGCCACAGACAAGCATCGCAGCGCTGACGACCTGCCCTACGGGGGCGGCGCGGGGATGGTCATGAAACCCGAGCCGCTGGTCGGCGCCCTCGAATTTGCCCGCGAGCGCGACCCGCAGGCGCCGCGAGTGCTGCTGAGCCCCCAGGGAGAGCCGCTGCGCCAGCCGTTGGCCGAGGAATTAGCCGGCCTCAGCGGACTCATCCTGACCTGTGGACGCTATGAAGGCGTCGACGAGCGTGTGCGACAGGGATGGATCGACCGCGAAATCTCTGTGGGTGATTATGTGTTGAGCGGAGGAGAGCCCGCCGCCCTCGTATTGATCGATGCGATCACCCGGCTGGTGCCGGGGGTGCTCGGCAATGAGGCATCCATCTGTGAAGAGAGTTTCTCGGAGGATCGGCTCGAGTACCCGCACTATACGCGTCCGCGCGAGTTTCGGGGCAAGTCGGTGCCCGACGTGTTGCTGAGCGGCAATCACCAAAAGATCGCCGATTGGCGCCGGCAGCAATCGCTGGAGCGCACGCGACGCCGGCGCCCAGACCTCCTCGACGACGATGATGGCGCCGACAGATGATTGGGCTTGCATTGTAGGTTTTGGGGTGTTAAATCAGCCCGCCCTACGACGAGGGTGTCGAAAAGAGAATGAATGGCTTCACCGGCATCAGCCGGCGCAGCCGAAGACGATAAATCGACTGACCGCCAGACAAACGGTGGAGACCAGCCATGAGCCTCATTGACAAGATTGAAGAGCAGCAGATTCGTGATGATGTCCCGCACTTTCGCTCCGGCGATACCGTGCGCGTCCACCTTCGCATCCGCGAGGGAGATAAGGAACGCGTCCAGGTCTTCGAAGGAGTGGTCCTCGGCCGCAGCGGCTCGGGCCTGAGAGAGACGTTTACGGTGCGCAAGATTTCGGCCAACGGAATCGGCGTCGAGCGTATCTTCCCGGTTAACAGCCCGCGCATCGAGAAGATCGAGCTGGGCAATATCGGCCGCGTACGCCGCGCCAAGCTGTACTACCTTCGCGAGCGCACCGGCAAGCGCGCCCGCATCCGCAGCAAGCGCGAGCGCAAGGGCGTCTGAGAAGCCTTTGCCCGTCCGACATACGCAACAAGCCAGCGCCCGCCGATTTGGCGGCCGCTGGCTTGTTGCGTTTGGGCAGGCGTTCGCGTGCGACGAGGACGGGAGGCTCAAATGGGTAGACAATCCGCGCCGCCCGGCGTTACACTATTTGCATGCGAATCCGAGAGATCATCTTTCAGGGAGTTTTTGGCTGCGACTCGCCGGTGCGTCTTGCGACGGCGCCGGGCGTGGACCGCATGAACTTGCCGGCGGATCTATCCGTCGAGGACGTCCATGCGTTGGTGATCGCGCTGTTCTACCCCCAGAAGATCACCGACGAGTTGAACCGACAATTCGAGGTCGGCGACAACGTCAAGCTGGCGGTCGTCCTCGAGCAAGGAGACCAGGTCTACCGTGTCTTGCGCCGCCACGAGCTCTCTTCGATGCGACTGCAGGTCAAAAAGTCCGGCGGGTTCAAGGGGCTGGCAAAGGGCCACCAGGCCAGCGTCGAGGCGCTCGAGGAGCATGTCGGCATCCCCGACTTCGAGACCTTCGTGGCGCTGAACCTGTGGCGCTTTGGCGACGACGAGCTTTACGCGCGTGGCCATGAGGGGTTGAGCGAGGAGCATCGCGAGCTCGTCGACAAATACCGCACCGCCATTGAGGTCGAGTCCTTGGAGGATCGGATCAAGAACCTCGAGGGCCGCATCGCCGAGACCCAAAGTGCGCTGGGCAAGGGCGCCAAGATCGACCAGAAGCTCGAACAGGCCCGCGCCAAGCTCGAGTCGCTGCAGATGAGCGACCTCTCCGAGGAAGACTTCGGGCTGCTCAGTGACAAGGATGAGCGCTTCGAGGACTTCGACAACCAACTCGATCGTCTGGTGCGCCAGGAGGAAGAAGAGCGCATCGATATCGAGCGTAAACTGCCCGAGCGGCCCTGGACGGAGCCGATCTTCTGGGGAGGTCTGGCCGTGGGCGTAGCGGCCCTGTCGGTGTCGGTCGTCATGCATGACACCCTGCGTCAGGTGGCCGCGCTCAACGTCGTCGGCTTCGGCATGGTGGCCTGGGTGCTGCTCAGGTATTTCGCCGACCTCGAGCGCGCCAGCGTCCACCAGGTGCGCCTGGAGTCCATCAAGCGTCGGCTCAACCAGGTGCGCGAGGAAGAGGTCGCCTTCCGCGAGCAGATCAATCACCTGCTCATCCACGCCGGCGTCGACGACGAGCACGAGCTATATGATCGCTTCGAGAAGACCCGCAAGCTCGAGGAGATCATCGAACAGCTCGAAGCCAAGGCCGCCGAGGTGCGTCGCGATCCCGCTTATAAATCGGCGCGCGCCGAGATCGACCAGCTCCAGGACGAGATCGAGCGGCTAAGCGCCCAGCGTGAGCAGCTGCCCGAGGTGGTCATGAGCAGCTTCCAACTCGAGAGTGACCTGAAGTCGCTGGGACTGAAGCCGATTGAGGTGCTCGAAGAAGACGACGAGGAGCCCGAGGAGCTCCCGCAGACCACCTTCGGCCGGCTCAAGCTCGCCGCCGAGCGCCACGGCCAGTGGCAGGGCGGCACCCTGCAGACGCGCACCCGAAAGATGTGGGGCAAGATCTGCGGTCACGTCCTCGGCGAGCGCTTCAAAGGTGTCGACCTCAGCGGTGACGGTGATCTGAAGGTCCGTGACTTGAGCGACGAGCAACTCGCCATGTGGCGGCGAACCCGTACCACCGAAGAGCGCATCGTCGCCGCGGCGTTGGCGCTGGCGCTGCACGTCAACATCCGTGATCGTGCCGGCCGATTGCTCGAGACCATTTGGGTGAGCGACCCCCGAGACGACTTCGGCTCGAAGGTCGCCGACGCCTTCGACGACGTCTTCGACAGCGCAGCCAAGAAGAGCCATATCGTGTTGTGTCACCGGTAGGGATTGACCATGACCCAAGAACTCCTCTTCGAGGCCAACGAGCCGACGATCGGCGAACTCGAGCGCTGGTGCGTCGACCAGGGCTATCGCTATATCATCGGGGTGGACGAAGCCGGACGTGGTCCGCTGGCCGGGCCGGTCTATGCGGCGGCGGTGGCCGTCGACCTGCACGCGCTCGATGCGCCGTGGCTGGAGTTGCTCGACGACTCCAAAAAGCTCGAGCAGACCGCCCGTGAGGACGCGTTCGAGCTCATCGAGACCTCCGCGCTCGCCTATAGCATCAACTCCAGCGATCACCGCGTCATCGACGAAATTAATATCTTGCAGGCCACCCACCGTGCCATGGAGGCTGCCGTGGCTGAGGTCTGTGAACAGCTCGAGCAGCCCCCCGACTACGTCTTCATCGACGGCAATATACCGGTCAAGATCGACCTGCCTCAGCGCGCCGTGGTCAAGGGCGACGCTCGGAGCAAGGCGATCGCGGCGGCGAGCATCCTGGCCAAGGTCTCCCGCGACGCGCTGATGCGCAGACACCACGAGCAGTGGCCGCAGTACAACTTCGCCAGCAATAAGGGCTACCCCACCGGAGAGCACCGACGCGCCGTCGAGGCGCACGGCCCGTGCCCTATCCACCGCCGCTCGTTCCGCGGCGTGCGCGAGTATGTCGATCAGGCTTCTGAATAGAGCAGCGCGCGTCTCACCCCCTCGAGAACCTGCTAACAGCCACAAAATCGGGCTTTGTTGCGTTTTGGACGCAACGAAATCGCCTCTTCTGCCGAAAACCAGAGTAGAGCGCACGCCTGGAGCGTGCGCCTATTTCGATACCCTTTCGACAGCAGGAGCAGATGATGGACCACGGCAAGGACAGACGCCTCGAAGACAAATCAGCCGAACCAGAAGACCAGCCGCCACAGGACAAGCCCAATCCACGCCGAACCATCGGGTTTCACGGGGAAGACTTGGCCGCTCAATACCTCGAGGACGAGGGTTGGGAGATCGTGGCGCGAAATTATCAGTTGAAGATCGGCGAGATCGATCTGGTCGCCGGTTGCGACGAGACGGTGGGTTATCGCACCGAGCGTCGGCTCGCCTTCGTCGAGGTCAAGACCCGACGCACCCGCAGCGGGCCGCCGCCGGAGGCGGCCGTGCATATCAGAAAGCGCAAGCGGCTGGTGCGATTAGCGCGCGTATTCCTTCAGAAGGAAAAGCTGCGCCGAGTCAACGTGCGCTTCGATGTGATCGCGGTCGATTTGAGCCGGGAAGACCCTCAGATCACCCATTTCGAAGGCGCCTTCGACGCCGACGGGGCGATTTGCTGACGCACAGGCTCATTTCGGCGTGTCTTGGGCGGGCTGGTCTGCTTCAGGCTTGGATGGTTCGTCGCTATGATCACCATCGGCCTTTTGTTGGGCGGCGTCGTAGGCGTCGAGGCGCTGCGCGAAGAGCTCTTCGAAGGGCGTGCGCTCGACGGTGCGCATGATCTGCTCGCGCAGCATATAGGTGGTGGCGTTGGTCTCTGCGCCGTCGGCGTCGGCCTCGGTCGGTGCGCCCTCGACATGCAGCACCAGGTCGCCCCATTGCTCCAGATAGATACGCTCGGAGCGCGGGCCGTCGTCGACGACGATGCATAGCGAGCGGCCGTGCTCTCCCTCCTGTCGGGAGATCGTCGCGTTCGGAAAGCGCGTGTTCATCACTTCACCGAGCGCCTCGAAGTACTCCTGGGCATCCTCGAAGGTGTCCCACACGCTCAGGTGGGTGAGGAGCAGGCGTCCGTCTTCGTATTCGAAGGCGCGCAATCGGTCGCCGTCCCATCCCAACATCGCCCGATCGATATAGGAGCGCTGGCTGGCGGCCTGGTCGCTCTGCTCGTCGAGCAGGTGCTCCTCGAGGAGCAGGCGCATCTGATACTCGCCGAAGACGCTGTCGTAGGTCGGCTCGGCGTCGAGCACCGGCTGTGCGTCGAAATCCAGGCGCACGGGTTGGTCACCGGCGAAGTAGCGCTCGGGGTGTAAGATCTGCTCGGTGGACACCGGCGCGTTCTCGTAGACGGCGTTGACGCGGTCCCAATCGTGGCCGGCGCGCGCGGAGATCACAAAGCGCATGCCCCCGAAGTACGGGAAGACCAGCAGCTTTCGAATCACCCGCGGTGCCCCGGCCAGCGCCGAGTCAGCCAATTGCGAGGGGTCGATGGGAGCGGCGTCTTGGGTCGAGCCCTCGGGTACCATTTGCTGCAGAGCTCCGACGTCCTCGCGAGTGAGCTGTGTGAGGACGTTGGCCATCAACGGGATGTCGACGACGCTCTCGACGTCTTCGCGCGGCAAGATCCCTTCTTCGTACAGCGAGAAGTCGATCATCAGCACGCTGGCGTCACCTTCGATGAGCGCCGAGCGCGCCAGTGCGAAGTCGCCGTGTTTTTTGCTGCTCAGCGGCTCGACCATGCGTTGGATGTCGAAGTGCTGGTCTTGGATGGCGTGAAAGATCTCGTGGGCCATCGCGGGGCGCTGCAGATCGAGGGGGATCCCCTGCATGATATACAACTCTTCGGCGTGCTGATCATAAAAGCCGGCGATTTGCTCGGTGAGAACGTCGAGCAACGTCTGCTTATAATCGAGGTCGTCGGGCATCAGGCCCAGCTTCTTGAAGACCATGCCCTCGCGTTCGACATCCTCGTCGCTGACCTCCTCGGCAAGCCGTTCGATGAGGACCTTGCGCAGTTCATCGCGGTTGCGAATGCCCTTGTCGATCTCGCGCTGGAGTTCGAGGCCGCGGATCTCGGCGACCTCCACGGCGATGTCGGCGGCCTCGTCGAGAAGCTTCTCGGCGCTGTCGCCATCGGCATGGGCGGATTTGGCCGGGTTCTCTCGGTCCTGCTGCTGCTGGGCCTCCACCGCGGCGGGAAGCAGCGAGACGACCAAGGCCAATAGACACACCAGATGGTGGCGCACGTTGAGATTACTGAACATCATTAGAAACGTCTCTGCCAGGTAACGCCGGCGCCAAGCCTTCAGGTGGCGGCGCAGGGGTCTATGAAAGTCAGTGGGCGCAAAGTCTCTGTGAAGTTATAGCCTACCCGAGGCGAGCTTCAAAGCCGCCCGCGAGCTGCGTTCAGCCCGTCGCATGGCTCATTACGCCGAGCTGCGCGTGAAACCACCCTTCCAAAAACGATGTGGTACTTCAGTTATTTGTTGCAATATTCTGCGAACATGGTTAGGTGATTACAAGAGCACTTGATATGGCACGTACTGCTTGCCAGTGAATCTAGGTGATTGTGGTGCTTGAACAGGCTGAGTAAAATCCACGCGTTGCCATGCTCGAAGTTTTCGATGCTACGCACTGGCTTTGTCCCTGTCAGGTTCACCAATTGTAAGGAGATTTAATCCATGAAGTTCAAGAGTCTATTGATCGCGCTTATCGCCGTGTCGTTCACCTTTGCCTTCGGTTGCTCGAGCAGCGAGCCGGCCCCTGATGAGTCTCAGGACGAAGTCAAGGAGCAGCCCGCTGAAGAAGAGATGGGGGCAGCGGAAGAAGAGACGACCGAAGAAGCCGCTGAAGAAGAAGTGGCGGCTGAAGAGGACGCAGACGCAGAAGCCGCCGAAGAAGGCGAGACTGCCGAAGAAGGCGAGACTGCCGAAGCCGCAGATGCTGAGGAAGCTGAAGAAACCGAGGAAGCCGAAGAAGGCGCCGAGGAAGAAGCTGCTGCTGACGCCGCTGCCGAAGCTGCAGAAACTGAGTAATCTGTAGATTACCAGTAGCGAGAAGGGGCCGGCG
>CAYLTX010000023.1:0-35757 GCA_964386725.1 uncultured Bradymonadales bacterium
GCACCCTACCAGCGCGGGCCGATTCTGAGCTCACTCGGCGAGGTCAAACGGCGACCCCGCCTCGCTCGCTGATGCGGACAAGGCTGTCCGCGCTCCATAAAAAAGCCCCGGCGGCCATCTAGGGCCGCCGGGGCTTCTGTGAAGTGGGCGTGCCTGGGTTCGAACCAGGGACTTCTTCCGTGTGAGGGAAGCGCTCTCCCACTGAGCTACACGCCCTCGGGCGGATTGATTTAGCATAGACCGCTCGGCGGGTGCAAGAGTGTTTTCCGAGGTTATGCGCTTACTCCACGCGCACCGGCTGGCGGATGACGACCGTGTCGCTGGGCTGGTCGACGGCGGAGTTCTCCTCGGCGGTGACCAGGACGGTGAATTCCTCGTAGGGAGTGGTGAATCGCATCGTGCCGGTGCGCTCCTCGCGGTTGACGTTGAGGTGGCCCATCTTTAGCTGCTGGTCGGTGTTACGCGGGTTGATCCAGACCGCGTAGGTCGACAGATCCTTTCCAAGATTCTGGGGCAGGGCGAGGTATTGCAGCTCCATGTCGAGCTGGTAGTTGGTGTCGTTATACGGCTCGACGTACAACTCGCCGGCCACCGACGGGGAGACCGAGGTCGGCTGGAGCTCGTAGGACTGCCGCTCGACTTCGCAGCCGCCGAGCAAGAGCGCGGCGCTCGCCGCGAATGCGGCTAAGATGAGATGGATACGCTGCATGGCAAGCTCCGGTGGTGTTTAAGTGGCTGGGAACGCTCGGTTTTCTGCTATGAATATAAGAGCGGGTGATCAGGGGTCCAGGGGACGGCGGGCTTGGGGGCGGGGAGTTCCTGCGGTGCCAGGGCATCTCTGCCCTGGAAACAAAAAGGCCCGCGGCCCGGGAGTAGAATCTCCGGGCCGCGGGCCTCGCGTCGTCCAGACCTGGAAGGTCTGGCGCCGATGGTTTCTATGTGGATCAGAAGTACAGGCGGTAGCCGGCGTCGAGGGTCAGCGCGCCGGTGTTGGAGTCGCCGGTGATGCGCTGGTTGAGGTCGCTCCAGCCGAATTCGAGCGCCCCGTAGATCGTGCCCGGGCCGACCGCGAAGTCGGCGCCGCCGCCGACGACCAGACCGTATTCGTCGTTGGTCTGGGTGTTGGTGCCGAAGTCTTGGCCGTCGTTGCCGGTGGCCTCCATCTCGGCCTCCATGAAGTAGGCGCGCGGGCCGATGTGGCCGTAGGCGCTGATGAACTCGCCGGGGGGCATGAATCGCCAGATCGCGTAGAGTTCCATGATGAGCATGCGCTGGGTCAGCTCCCATTCGTAGTCGGCGCCCTCTTCACCGAGGTTGGGCTCGGTGCCGGAGCCGTCGGCGCCGGGTTGGCTGTACATGACGTCGAAGCCAATCTCGATGGGACGGGTGAAGCCGACCGCGTCAAAGGGCAGGATGTAGCCCGCCGACAGGCCGAAGATGGGCCAGGTGCCCAGGTCGCTGGTCAGCTGCGGGAAGAGCACGCCGACGTGCGGGGCGAGGACGATGGAGTTTTCGGCGGCGGGGTGGTCGGAGTCGACCTCGACCTCGGCGGCTGCGCCGGTGTCTTGGGCAGGCGCGTCGTCCATGCCGTCGTCGGCTGCTTCGTTCTTTGCGTCGGCTTCATCGTCGGCTTCATCGTCGGCGACACGCCGCGATCCTGGGGCCGGAGCGGCTTCTTCGGTCTCGGCAGCCTCTTCATCCTCGGGCGGCTCGCCGACCGTCTGTGCGAATGCACTGGTCGAAACCATCAGACCTGCGGTGAGCAGGGCGGCCATGACAATCTTGTTAGTCAACTTCATCTCTATCTCCTTTCCAATTATTGCAGCGCTGATTGCAGTACTTATTGCACCATTGGGGGCTACCCATTCCATCGATTGGTCTCGCGACCTCATACCCGCGCCGGCCGAAGCCGGCGCGGGCGCTCCTGTTTAGGGCGTGCCGCCGAGCACCGAGTAATCGGTGGTCTGGAGGGTAGCGCCGGTGTTGAAGCTATAGCCGCCGGCCATATAGAAGAAGCCGTTGAACGAGGTATAACCGGGCTGCGCACGAGAGCGCAGGTCGACCTGTGACAGCGAGTTCCAGCCCTGGAAGTCGGGCGGGCTGCAGGTCGAGGTGAGGTCGCAGATCTCGGTGGAGTCGGCGTTCTCGTCGGTGGAGTTGTTGCCACCAGCGGCGGTCACCACGGCGTTATTTGCCACCGCCGCGCCATATTCGAAGCGGTCTCGCTGGTTGCCGGCGACCTGCTGCCAGGTTCCCAGCGTACCGTCGGCGTTGACCAGAGCGGCGTCGTTGCGACGGGTGACGCTTCCGCTGTTGTTCTCACCGCCGAGCACGTACACGTACGAGTCGGTCAGGTTGGAGTTCAACGGGGTGCCCGCCACCGCCGGGTTGCGCCAGCGGGGAGTCGACAGCACGTTCGAGTCGTCCTGGGTGACCGCCGAGACGGCCTGATCGCGCGGGCCGTTGACGGTCACGGAGAAGTACTCGTAGTCGCCGAAGACCGTGGTTCCGTCGCCTCCCGTTGTGGCGTAGACGAAGTGTCCGTCTGCGTCGTCGGGGTCGGGCGCCGACGCCACGCCGTGGTGGTAGCGCGCCTGGTTGAGCGCGACCGGGTCGCCGTTTTGGTCGTCGGGCTGATGCCACACGCCCACCGAACCGAGCGGCAAGGGTGTGGCTCCGGAGACGATCGAATCGAAGCCGGCGTCGCTGTAGGTCACCGGGCCGCCACCGCTGGGGGCGGGCACGACTGCGAGGAGCTCCTCCGTGCCGACCGACTGGTTAGGCTGGTCGGTGCGGTAGACGCGGTATTCGACCGCGTTGGGGAAGCTCGGCCAGGTGATCTCCACCTGGAGGATGCTCAGGGGGATGCTGATCGGCTGCGGCTCGCTGGCCAGGGTCTCGCCGCCGGGGTTGTGCTCGGCGTTGGTGTCGAGCACCGCCGAGACGCGGTAGTAGTAGGTTCCCGGGTCGTTGCCAGGGGTGCCCTCGGCGAACGATATCTCGACGTTGGTGATTTCCGGCACGTCGAGCGGATCGAGCACGTTGGCGCGCAGCACGGTGTCGGTGACCCCGTCGGTGCCGTCATAGCCGCCGACAAGGTAGATGAAGTCCTCGATGCGCGTGGCCTCGGCGTGGGTGAGATCGTCGGGCAGCTCATTCTGCGGGACGGTCAGGTCGTAAGGGGTGGGCAGCATCTGCCAGCTTCCGGGCTGTCCGAAGCGGTCGAGCTGCGAGGCCTCCATGGAACGCAACGGGTCGGCGTTGGTGCCGTCATCTCCACCGATGGCGTAGATGAACTTCGCGCGCCTGGTGGGTGTGCTATTCGACATCGCCGGGTCGCGCCGCGGGACATTCATGTCGGTGCCGGGGTTGAACCCGACGAAGTTGCCCGCCGGGTTGGTGACCGTAATCGGCGAGTACTCTGCGTAGGTGCCGTTGTCGGTGTTGGTGACCACCATATAACACGAGGTCAGGTGGTCGAGGTTGCTGGAGTCGACGGCCAGCTCGATGGTGGTGCTCGTCGAGGCGAGCACGGTGATCGAGTTGGGCGATTTGATATTACCCGCGTCGTCGCTGCAGAAGACCTCGACGGCCGGCTGGCGGAAGTTGTCGCCCTCGACGGTGACGTCGAGCGCGGTCTCCTGGTTGGACCAGGAGCCCGGGCTGACCGAGTCGATCAGCGGCGGCGGGTCTTGAGTGACCTCGAAGGCGCCCACGTCCGGCTCGTCGTTGGGGTCGGTCAGCAGGCCGACGGTGCCGTCGGGGTTGACCACGATGACGTCGTACTCACCGACGGGCATGCCGGAGGGCACGATGGCGTTGAGCTCGAAGTCGTCGACGAATTGCACGGAGCTAAGCTCGGTGGCCAGCGTCGTCGAGCCGGCGCCGACCGGGTTGAGGTACACCCGCGGGGTCGACACAAAGTTGGTCATGCCGCCGGGTGCGGGGTCCGGCGAGGTGATCGTGACGCCGGTGGAGCTATCCGTCCAACCGAAGGGCGGGTCGATGGTGTCGACCGCCACGGTCAGCTCGTCGGTGACGGTGAGCAAGTCCGGAGAGGTGCCCGAGCAGTTGACGTCGTCGGTGACCGTGATGTCGAACATATCCTCGGTTAGGCCGTCGGCCAGAATATCTGTCGGGACGGTCGCCTGGACGGTGTTGGGCTTATCCGGATTGAAGTTGATGTCTAGCGAGGTCGAGGTGCCCTGGCTGTCGGTGATGGTCACGTCGTCGACGCTGCCGCCTTCCAGGCCCGACATATAGATGGTCACCTGGGTGTTGATGCCGTTGTAGGCCACCGGCGGGTCGACGTAGAAGACCTTCGGGCCGCTGACGACGGTCACCTGCTGGTCATGAATATCCTGGCAAGTCGACGGGTTGGTCACCGTCAGGTCGTAGTCGCCGGGAGGCGGCGGGTTGTCGAAGGTCGCCGTGGCGGAGGTGCCGTCGACATTGACGTCGACGGTGTCGGCCGAGACGCCGCCGAGCTCGACGGTCATATTCGAGTCGAAGTTGGTGCCGTCGATCTGGAAGCTTCCGCCGCGTCGGCAGATGCGAAGCGGCGTCACCGAGGTGACCTCCGGGGAGGGCTCGATGGTCACCGTATAGGTGGCGGGCTCGCCGCAAGAGGCCGGCGACGCGTTTTGCACCTCGATGTCCATGTCGGCATCGCGCTCGCTGCTGGGCACCGTGATGGTCATGTCGTCACAGCTCTCCAGGTTATAATCGGGGTTGGTCACCTGAGTGCAGTTGGTCATCGAGTCGACCGTGGCGCTCTCGCCGTTGACGGTAACCGTGGGCTGGTTGGAGTCGATGATCAGGAAGTTCTGGCCGGTCAGAGCCACCGTGCCGTCGTTGGGGAAGGTGGTGTCGTTGTCGCAGACCGCGTCGGGCTGGGCCGAGTCGATCGTCGGGGCGCCGGCTTCGACGAGAGTCGCGCTGTCTCCGCCGGTGCAGTCCAGCGGCCCGGCGTTGATCACCGTCAACTGGTAGTCGTTGGGGTCGAGATCAGCCTCGCCGATATTGACGCTCAGGCTCGAGCAGCTCTCGATGCGGCTGTTGACGGTCGTGCAGTTGGCGCTGTCGATGGTGGTCGCGAAGGTGGTGCCGTCGATGTCCACCGTGGGTTCGTCACCGTCGACGATGAAGATATTGTCGCCCTCGACGGTCAAGTCGGTGCCGCCGTTCTGGTCGCAATACAGCGACGGGTCGATGTTTGTGACGTTGGCTGCGGCGAAGACGTCGACACCGGTGGTGCCGTCGGAGGCGCATCCAGCCCCGCCGGGGTTGGTCACTACGATGTCCTGCGTACCTTCGGTGAGGGTGACGCCGCTGGCGTCAATCTCCAGTCCGGTGCAGGTCTCGATGGCCGTCGTGCCGACCGCCGAGCACCCGCTGGCGCTGACTGTCTGGACGTTCTGGCCGCCGACGGTGACTGTGGGCAGGTCGCCGTTTGCCGTCTTGGCGAAATTAGACCCGGCGAGCGTCAAGGTGTTGGTGCCCTCCGTACAGGTGATATCGTCGGTGACCGAGTCGACGACGGGCTCGGCGATCGACACCAAGGTGGCGGTGTCCGACGAGCTGCAGCCGACCGGGTCCGGGTTGGTCGCTTCGACGACGTGAGCGCCTTCGCTCAGGTCGGCGGCGTCGATATCGAGGGTCAGGCGCGTGCAGTTATACACCGTCTCCGAGGCAACGCTCGTAAGCTCGGTGCAGTCGTTGGTGGTGTCGGCGCTCGCATCGTGAGTGACTCCGTCGATGGTGACCGTCGGGGTGTCGCCGCCGTAGACCAGCAAGTCCGTGCCGGTGACCTCGACGGTGCCGCCGGCCTCCGAGCAGATCGGGTTGGGCTGGACGGCGGTGACGGTCGGGGCCGGGTGAATGGTCAAGTCGAGTGTATTCGTCGAGGCACAAGCGGCGCTGTCGGGGTTGACCACCGCTACCTGATGGACGGCCGGGGCGAGGTCGCCCTCGGGGACCGTGAAGCTCAGGCTCGTGCAGGTCTCCACCGGGCGCCCGTCAACGGTCGTGGAGTCGCATGTGGCAGGGTCGGCGGTCGCTTCGTAGCTGTTCCCGGCGATCTCGACGGTGGGCTGCTCGTCGTCGATGACCAGGAAGTCCTGGCCGTCGATGACGAAGCTGTCGGAGCCCTGTTCCACACACGCGATGTCCTCGGTGATCGTGGCCAGTGTGGGCGGGGGGACGACGTTGAGTTGGTCGCCGACATCCGAGCTGCAGCCGGCCTCGAGCGGGTTGGTGACGGTGACGTCGTGGTCACCGGCGGCCAGATCGTCCTGTCCCACGACCACCTCGAGGGTGGTGCAGATACGCGTGGGTCGTTGCATGCCGTCGTCCTGAAGGGGGGCATCGACGCAATCGCCGATGCTGGCGGCGTCGTAGATCATGCCCCCGATATTGACCATGGGCAGCGCGTTTTGGATGGCGCCCTGGTCGTCTTCGTGCTCGATCTCGAGGAAGTTCTCGCCCTGGACGAAGACGATGTTGTCGCCATTGGTCGTGCAGATAGGCTGCGGATTGATTCGATTTACCGTGGGTCGGTCGGCCACGTAATAGTCGACCGTCTCGGTGCTCTCGCAGGCCGCCCGTTCCGGGTTGACGACCGTGATTGCGTGGTTCATATCGGCGTCGACGTCGGCCTCGGGGATGGTCACCGTCAGCTCGTCGCAGGAGTCGAAGTCGCCGGTAAAGCCGGTGACGGTCTCGCATTCTGCCAGCGCGTCGGCGTCGTAGGTGTTGGGGCCAATCTGGACCTGCGGAAGGCTGCCGTCGATATCCAAAAAGCCAAAACCCGTCACGGTGACCTGGCGCTCTTGGTCGGCCACACAGGTCGGCTCGGGCTGGGCGTCGCCGACCGAGGGCGGCGGGGCGACGGTCAGGGCGACCTCTTCGGTGCTCGAGCAGCCGGCCGGCTGCGGGTTGGCAACGCTCACGTCGAGGTCGGCGGCGCGTTCGCCGTCGGCCACGGCTGCTTGATGGTCGTCGGCGCCGATCTCGAAGGTCAGCCCGGTGCATCGCTGGGCGGTCTGGTTGGTCAGCCCGTCGATGTCTTCACAACCGTCGGCCGCGGTGGCGGTGTACTCGGTGCCGTCTACGGTCACGGTCGGATAGGAGGTGTTGCCGTCGCCGTCGGTCACGGTGATGAAGTTCTCACCGGTGACGCTCATGTCGGCGTAGTCGAGCTGCGCGGAGCAAATCGGCTCCGGGCTGAGCTCGTCGACGCTGGGCGGGCCGACGACCAAAAGCTCGACGCCGTCGTCATCGCCGTTGCTCGAGCAGCCTGCCGGCTCGATATTGTGCACGACGACTTGCTCGGTGCCCGGGTCGAAGTCGCCCTCATTGATGTTGACGGTCAGACTGCGGCAGACCTCGAAATCGCCAAACGCGGTCTCGTTGAGCGCGCGGCAGTCCTCTGCTTGGTCGACGTCGTAGGTCTCCTCGCCGATCTGGACGGTCGGGGTCTCTCCGCCGCCGACCAGGAAGTGATCGCCGACGACTTCAGCCTGGCGCTCGCCCTGGGCCACACAGGCCATATCGGGCACGACGCCGGTGACGCTGGGGCGCGGAAGCACGCCGAAGGCCGACTCGGCGGTGGCCGATAGCTCGTTGGGATTGGTGATGGTGACGTCGTACGAGCCCTGAGGGAGCTCGAGATCGTCGGTGATCCGGAATTGCAGCGTCTCGCTGTCGATCCAGCGGATCTGCGTGGCGTCGGAGTCGTCGTCGGCCACCAGGGTCGTCTCGAAGGTGTCCTCGACCGCGTCACCCTCGATGGTGGCGGCCAAGGTCAGCGTGACCTCCGGGAATTCGACCCGCGAGTCGTCGAGGGCGTCGGCCACCAGCGGGCTGAACTCCGACCCGCTGATCGTGACCCAACCCTCGCCGGCCTCCACGTCGACCTGCTCATTGCACATGAAGCCAGGCTCGAAAGCCTCGGCTTCTGCCGTGTCCAATGGGGCCTCCGGAGCGGGACCGTCGATCTCCTCAGAGCAGCCAAATACACCCACCGATAGGGCGGCTGCCAAAAATACTAACCGAGCACTCGCACGTCCAATCATTCAACGTCTCCTGAATACACTTTGAAAAAGTCCAGAGCGGCCATCTTTAGCTCGGGCCCGTCGAGCAGACCGTCGATGAGCAGACCCTCGTGGGTCTTCGTTTTGCTTAGGAATCTATCTATTCAATAGACTACGCCGAAGAGGTGTAGAACCTCAACCATCGTCGGGGAAAAAGTGTATCCAGTTGGAATACGCGGAGGGGCGCAGCGACTAAGGGCAATGGGGGACGTCGTAGAGGCGTCAAAATGCGAGCACTTCGCGTCTCGCCGCCCCTCGGCCGCGAGCGGTGGAGGGGCACGGTCGAGCCGCAACAACCCGCGAAGCCACCGATCACCTGACATCGCCTCCCCGAGTGGGGGAGGTGCCCGTAGCGAAGCGAAGGGCGGAGGGGGGCAACAAATAGCAGCCAATCACCGATTCGGGGCCTCGAGACGCGAAGGGGTTGCTTCTTGAGGGCATCGAGATGCGAATGAGCAGCTTGTTGTTGGCCCCTTTATGCGGCTCGACCGTGCTCCGACGGCTTCGCTTCGCTACGCCGCCACCTCCCCGGATCGGGGAGGGGGCGTCGGGCATTTTGTTGCTGATGAGGCTGTTGGTGGGGCGATCGGTGCGGTTTGTGTGGCCCGGGAGGTTGAGCCGCAACACCCCCATAAGCCACCGATCACCTGACATCGCCTCCCCGAGTGGGGGAGGTGCCGAGCGCGCAGTCCAGCGCGAGGCGGAGGGGGGCACGGAAAACTGCCAATCACCGATTCGGGGCCTCGAGACGCGAAGGGGTTGCTTTATGAGGCCCTCAAGACGCAAAAGAGCAGCTTGTTGTTGCCCCCTTTATGCGGCTCGACCGTGCTCCGACGGCTTCGCTTCGCTACGCCGCCACCTCCCCGGATCGGGGAGGGGTGGCGCGGTTGTAGGGTGGCTGGCACCTTCTTACTGCAAGGCAACTTCCGCGGAGGGGGGCCTCAAAAAGCTGAGTGTAGCTAAGTAGCCAAAACCCCAAGAAAACGAAAACCCCCGAATGCCTTTTGGCTTCGGAGGGCTTCCGCTGGGCGACGTGGAAAGTGTGCGCAATCGCAGCTATATTGAAGACGCATCGAGCGCGTCCCCCTCAAATGGAGCCTTTCATGTCTTCCGCACCAGAAGAACTTAGAGCCGCTGCCCTTGCTTTGCCGCGCCAGAAGCGGGCCGAGCTTGCTAAACAGCTCATCGACAGCCTGGACGAAGACGATGAAATCGAGGCAGCCTGGGAAGACGAGGTGCGTCGTCGACTCGCGGCCTATCGCAACGATGAGGTAGGCAGCGCCGCGGCAGAGGACGTGTTCGACGATGCTCGGCGGCGCACACAGACATGAAGATTCGCTTTCTCGAGCCTGCCCGCGACGAGCTTCTCGCGGCCGTCGACTTCTACGAGGAGCGGTTGTAGGGTGGCCGGCACCTTTATGCTGCGCCTCTGGGATTTGAATCCCGCTGCTCATTACTTCCACCTCAACCAGTGCCACGCTGCTACTTCGCGTCGACCTACTCGCCGTGCCGTGGCGCGTGACGCCTTGTTGCGATGGTCGATCGTCCCCCAGATGAGCCCATTGGGATGCCGCTCTGCCAGGTGCTCGACGAAAACGCGCTGGGCGAGTGGAGCAAGGCCGCGTCCTCGATAGTCGGCGCACAGCACTTCTTCGGAGACAGATTGCCCGCGCACGAGCGGTCCGAGCTTGTCGCGCGTTGCCAACAGACCGGCCCGGGTGCCGTCGATGCGGAGATAACACGCCGACCCGGTCTCGCGAGCGCGAGCAAGACTCTCCTGCTCGGCGGGATACATCATTGTTTCGAAGTCGGGATTCTCACTGAAAAACTGAGTGTACGCGGACTCGACGAACGCCGCCGCCTCGGCGACATCGGACACCGGCTCGAGAGCGACCTGCTCTTGTCCCGGAAACGGCGGCCTACTGGCCAGCTCGCCGATGCGACCGACCACGACATGCTGGTCCGGCGTTGCCGTCACTCCCGAAGGGAGCGCCAGCGGGCGCGCTGCAACTCGTAGCAGCCTTACGGCAGCGGGGTCGAAACGCATGTATTCAGCACGCACGGCTTCGATGGCTTGGGCCATCGTCTCGACATCGTCGAGGGGCTCAGAAGCTGCGATGATGTCGACGAATGGAAACTCTAGGAAGTAGTGGAAGCGGATGCCGGTAAGAAGCCGCTGGTCGGCATCAACCTCCACAATCCGCTGGAGGTAGTCTTTTGGCTCACAGCTTGCGACAGGGCACGCTTTGGCGAACCGGGTGGCGAACTCCATATCCTCGCATCGGCCGAGTTCTACTTCGAGAACGTCATCGATGTCCTGGTCGAGAGCATCCGTGCCTCGCCACTGCCGCAGCACGTCAGGCGTCTCGCGGCGAAGCGCCTTTGCGAATATGGACTTCGTATTACTCACGTTACCTCCGATATCTGTAGATGCGACCGCGAGAATAGGTGCCGGACACCCTACAAGCCAGTAGTCACGCGCGGTTGTAGGGTGGCTGGCACCTTCTTGCTGCTCAACCGCTCCATCGTTCTCAACGGGCCAGCACGATGTCGAGCACGGCGGGGTCGGTGAGGTCGGTAGCACAATAGGTCGCACCGGAGGCGGCCAGCTCGTCGCGGCTCGCGCCTCCGGTGGCCACGCCCAGGCATTCGGCGCCGATGGCCCGGGCGGCGGCGACGTCGCGTGTGGTGTCACCGATGACGAGCACCCGGCACTCCTCCAAAGAAACGCCCAGCCGAGCTGCCCCGCGGCTCGCCCCCACTCGGATAAGCTCGCCACGCTCCTCTGCGTCACAGCCGAACCCACCGAAATCGAAGTAATCGTTCAGCTCGCCGCGGGCGAGTTTGATGCGCGCGCCGCGCTCGATATTGCCCGTCCCCAGCCCGACCGCCAACCCGTCACGCCCCGACAGCTCGTCGAGCAGGTCGACGGCCCCCGCAAAGACGGTGTACTCGGGCGTTTCTCTGAGAGCGTTGACCAGGTACTCGACGTAGGTGTCCAGGACGCGGTCGACGACCTCTTTGGTGACCTCGATGCCGGCGCACTCCAGCCCCTGCCGAGCGATACCCCGATCGGTCCCACCGGCGAAGGTCAGCTCCATCTCCACATCCGGCCCCACCAGGCCGCGAAGTGCGCGCAAGAAGGCGCGCCCTCCTGCTCCGTGGGTGGAGACGAGTGTGCCGTCGATATCGAATAAGATGACGTTGGGTCTGCGCTCGGTCATGATGTCTCGGGCCTCCTCAGGGGGATCGCGTTCCTCGATGGTCCACATCGCGGCGAGAATGGGTGCCGGACATCCTACAAGCCAGTATTCATGCCGTATGAAGGAAGTAATCGGCTCCGACCCGCCGATACATTTCGGACACCGGGTGCGGACGGATACCACGGTATCAGATCATCTGCGCGCTCGACATTTATCCAAGCGTTGTCCACGAGCACCATCTGCTATTATCCTCCCCAATCGTATACCGGCTGCAGGATGTTATATGATCTCCTTCGACATCGACGATGTGCGCTTCAACTACCGCTGCGCTGCCATTTGCCTCAGCGAGGGCCGGATCCTTTTGCACCGACCCCACCAAGACGATTTTTGGGCGCTTCCAGGCGGTCGCTGCGAACCCGGCGAGACGGCACGGCAGGCGGCCAGCGCCATCTTCAATATGTACGGTCCCAACGCCCGTACGATCGACGAGCAGTTCACTTCGGCCATGGAAGAGGCGCTCGGCTACGGTGGTGAGGTTCTGTTGGCGTACCGCGCCGTCTATGCGCTTTTGACGAGCAACGCGTACGCATCCGACGGTGACGATGGTCACTTTCGTTGGTGTGTCGAGATGTTGGGCCGCCGCGATGTGCGCGATGCTCTGAACATGTGAGGACTAGGTAATGACGACGTATAGTGAGCTACCATCGTTCCTGGCGCAGCGATTGTCGGGCCGTCGAGTGCATCAGGTCACGCACGGAAAATCAGGGGACTGCGTCTATCGACTCACGGGCGCAGATCAGCCGACGCTGTACCTCAAGCTCGCGCCGGTGGTTCGCGAGCGGGAACTCTCCGCAGAAATCGCACGCATGGACTGGTTGCAGGGGCGTCTTCCCGTGCCCGTGGTCGTCGATTCGGGTGTGGAGGATAACTGGGCATGGTTGCTGATGAGCGAGGTGCCGGGGAGACCGCTTCATGATCGATGTTTTTCAGGGCGATCGTACCAAGTAGCGCGTCTACTCGCCGGTGGGTTGAAACAGCTCCACTCCTTGCCCGTATCCGAATGCCCGTTCGATATGCGGCTCGAGCGCATGCTCTCGATGGCGCACGATCATCTGGTCGACGGAAAGGTCGACGAGGATGATTTCGATTCGTCGCAAGCAGGGAGATCCGCCAAGGAGTTGTGGGACGAGGTGCTCGAACGTCGACCGACCGCCGAGGATCTCGTCGTTGTTCATGGTGACTACTGTCTGCCGAATGTCGTGGCTCGGGAGGAAATGATCTCCGGTTTCCTCGACCTCGGCCGCACGGGCGTCGCAGACCGCTACCGCGACCTCGCGCTGGTCACGCGAAGCCTCGCTTCGAACGGTCACGCAGCGGCGGTTGACGCCTTCTTCGAGGCGTACGGGCTCACGAAGGTTGACCACGAGAAGATCGAGTTCTATCGCCTGCTCGACGAGTTCTTTTGAGCGGGGCTTGTCGGGAGATGGCCGTCCTTCCGTTTTGGCTCACGCATGCGCGGCGAGCCAAGCTGTGACTGACTCTCGAAGCTCCTGGGCTTCGGCGAAAACCCCTTGCCATCCGGCGTCGGTGGCATGCTGAATGTCCGACGCATGCGTCGACACGTACACGAACTCCTTCGCTCCGAGACGCTCCTCGGCTGTACGAAACAGGCTACCGTCCGCCTTGCTCGCCCCGACCTCATGCGAGATGACGACATCATCGAGTATCTCGCTCAGTCCGAGCTTGTCGAGTTTGGCGCGCTGGACGTGGCCGATGCCTCGGGTCAGCACGCCCACGGAAACTTTCCCGGCAAGCTGTTGCACAAATGCTGCGATGTCGGCGAAAGCGGGCTCGACCGCCTCGAGCTCCAATTCGACATATCGCTTGGCCGCATGATGGGCGTCGAGGGAGAGGTGGCGCTCGTCGATGTACCGTGCGAAGGCACGCTGCCACGGTGTTTGGCCGCCGCCGGCAAGTTCCTCGAAGAACAACTCGGCAAACGCCGACTCATCTTGCATCTCCAGCGGTACGCCGACCTCCTCGAACACCTGCGTAGTGACTTCGGAGAACGGAACCGTCATCGTCGTGAGAGTCAGGTCGAGGTTGAAGTACAAAGCCAATATCATGTCTGCCTCTCGAACATAGTTTGGCGTCGCTGCGGGTCTTGCCGATGCTTTCGGCACGTGTGCCGTCGGTTGTAGGGTTGCTGGCACCTTTTTGCTGCGAAGTTTTGATGTACGGAAAGCTGGTCAGCAGCCCCCCTCCGACGGCTCCGCTTCGCTGCGCCGCTTTATACCCCCTTGAGGGGTGCACCTCCCCGGATCGGGGAGGGGACGTCGGGCATTTTGTTGGTGGTGAGGCTGTTGTTGGGGCGGTTTGTGTGGCCCGGTAGGTTGCGCCGCAACAACCTCATAAGGCACCGATCACCTGACATCGCCTCCCCGAGTGGGGGAGGTGCCCGTAGCGAAGCGAAGGGCGGAGGGGGGCCTCAAAGAGCAGAGTGTAGCGGTTGTAGGGTGGCTGGCACCTTCTTGCGCCGCCTTCTGGCGCCGACCGTCGCGCTGTCGATGGCCGCACGAGGTCGACGGCTGGCGATAGGAGGCGTCGAGGGGCGCATCATTCTCGCGAGGCTGGTCGACTGATTGATGACGGAGTACTTGCGAGCTCGACAACGAGCTGCAACGAAACTGCACAACCTCTCCACACCCGCTGCACATCTCGGCCAACTCCTCGCCTCATCGGTGACCTAGATTTGGACACGTGACGCCCACGCATCCGATTCGACGGTACACCAGGGAAAATGCCGATGGACGAAGTTGTCGCCTACTATGACGAGATCGCGCCGGACTACGACGCCACCCGCTTCGGCCACAGTTGGGGGCAGTTTCTGGATCGCCAGGAGCGAGAGGTTCTCTCCGAGTGGCTGCCCGTTCGTGGCGCGGCCAACGTCCTCGACCTGGCCTGTGGTACCGGTCGCATGCTCGACCTCGCCAGTGCCGGTGTCGACGCGAGTCAGCAGATGGTCGACATCGCCCACCGGCAGCATCCCGGTGCCCGCATCGCTTGCGCGCCAGCCCACGCCCTGCCTTACCCGGACGAAACATTCGACGCAGTCTTCTCGCTCCACCTGGTCATGCACCTCGAGCCGGCGTATTGGCGCCGCGTGTTGGTCGAGTGCCACCGAATCCTGCGGCCCGGCGGTCGACTGATCTTCGATGCGCCCTCCGAGGTGCGCCGGCGCTATAACGACTACGAACCCGATGGCTGGCACTGCGCCACCGCGGTGCATCCGCTCGAGGTTCGTCGACAGGCAGCTCCACTTTTCGATTTGGTCGATTTCCGCGGTGTGTTCTTCGCCCCGATCCACCGCCTGCCCGACACCATCAAAGAGGTCTGGCGACCGGTCGACAGCGCCATCGGCCAGAGCCGGCTCGGCCGTTGGGCGTGCTCGCATTTTTTGTTCTTGCTCGAGCGGAGGCCGGCGTGAGTCTCGGGGCATGGGCAAAAGAGACTGGCCGAGACGGGCGCCGCCAGTTGCGCCAATTTCGCCGCGTCTGCGATGACATCGTGACCGGACGGCTTCGCCGACTCGTCGCCCGAGATGCCGACCGTGCCGGACCTTCGTTCGAGCCGCGCATAAGCTACTCCCAACCCATCCGAAATTCGGACGGCGCCGACGAAAAGCGCCACAACATCCGGCTCGCCAGAACTCTGATCGAAGATCGCATCTTCGCGCCCGGCGACATCTGGTCGTTCTGGCATCTCATCGGCAGACCCGCCCCCTCACGAGGCTTTCGAGCCGGCCGCTCCATCGTCGACGGCGAACTCGTGCGCGACTTCGGCGGCGGCCTGTGTCAGCTGGCTGGCTTGCTCCACGTGGTTGCGATCCGCGCTGGCCTCGGCATCTTGGAGAGCCACCCGCATTCACGCGACCTGTACACCCCAAAGACCCGATACGCTCCATTGGGCAGCGACGCGGCGGTCGCCTACGCCTACAAGGATCTCCGCCTCGAAAATCCCCTCGACCAGCCGGTGAGCTGGCGCGTCGAAGTCGCCCACGATCAGATTCGGGTCAGCCTCACCTCGCCCCGACCGCTTCGGGCGTTCGACGCCGAGTTCGTTCGCCACGACGCTTCTCACCAGCGACTTGCTGTGACGTATCGATATTGCCCGAAAACATACCGCCGCGAGCTTTTGCGGATTGCGAGATATCGAGTGGAATGCTGAGAGTCGGACGTCGGTCAGAGGACGCTGAGAGGGGAGGGGGAGTGTCGAGCGCGCGGTTGTAGGGTGGCTGGCGGTTGTAGGGTGGCGGGCACCTTCTTTGCGCGCCACGATCCTGCAAGGCAACTACCGCGGTTGTAGGGTGGTTGTAGGGTGGCTGGCACCTTCCTACGCGCGACTTGGGAGGCGGCGGGGTGGCTGGATGTACGGAAAGCCGGTCAGCAGCCCCCCTCCGACGGCTCCGCTTCGCTGCGCCGCTTTATACCCCCTTGAGGGGTGCACCTCCCCGGATCGGGGAGGGGACGTCGGGTGATTTGTTGGTGTTGAGGCTGTTGTTGGGGCGATCGGTGCGGTTTGTGTGGCCCGGGGATCGGCCTCGCTCCTACTCAAAAAGATGCTGAAAATACCGCTCCCGGTGATTCAGAAAATCGCGGGTGAGCTGATAGTGGTCGGTCTCCTCGTAGTCGACCTTGTCGATGCCATCCTCGGAGAAGAGATAAATCGTCGCCTGCGGGAAGGCCATCAAGATGGGCGAGTGGGTGGCGATGATGAATTGGGAGTCCTGCTCGATGAGCTCGTGCATGCGCGCCAGGAACGAGAGCTGTCGCTGGGGCGAGAGAGCCGCCTCGGGCTCGTCGAGCAAGTAGAGCCCCTGCGGGCCGAAACGGTGCAATGTCAGGTTCAGGAACGACTCGCCGTGTGACTGCTTGTGAGGAGAGCCACCGTAAGATCCGGTGCTGTGCGTCTCTTCCAGCGCGGTGGCCACGTTGTAGTAGCTCTCTGCGCGCAAGAAGAATTCGGTCTTCTCGCGGCTTGCGTTTCGCACCGGGCGCAGCGCCTCGTGCAGGCTCGACTCGCTCGACCGGGTGGCAAACCTCAGATGCTTGCTGCCGCCCTCCGGGTTCATCCCCAGCACCGCAGCCAGCGCCTCGATGATGGTCGACTTGCCGCTGCCGTTCTCGCCGACGAGGAAGGTCACCTTGGGGTCGAATTCGAGGCCGTCGAGATCGCGCACGGCCGGGATGGAGAACGGGTAGTTGTCCCAGTCCGGCTCGGCGTCGTCGCGGAAGATGACGGTGCGTAGGAATCCTTCGTGCATCTTGTGTCCCAGGTTGGTTTGCCGAGTGGGTGTTCGGATGGCTCGAGCGGGTCGCTGGTGTCGTCTTGCGGACTCCTACGGTACACTACGGCGCTGAATTCAAACAACATGGACAGCGAGTTCAAGGGAGTGAGCCCCAACCCTCACCCCGGGCCTAGCGCACGGGCAAGCCGCAAGAGAGATCCACAGAAGGCGGTTGTAGGGTGGCCGGAGGCGGTTGTAGGGTGGCTGGTACCTTTTTGCTGCTCACGCGGCTGCTGTTCTGCAACCGCCACGCGGAGAGACTCTCCCATAATCTTGACCCTACAATCTAAGACCCAGGCTAAAGCATGGATGATTTCGAATATTTGCCAGACGACCTCGACCGCGTTCATAAGTTGGCTGCCGAGATCGAAGGCTATAGCTACCGCTGGTATTCGGGGAAGCTGGCGATCGGTAGTGTGCGGTTTACCCGATTGATGCCCGAGAGGGTGGAGTTGCTGGAGCGCGCCCACCGAGACGAGTGGAGCTTGGAACGCATTGCTGCGGAGTTGGAGTTCGACGTGGATATCGCCCAGAACCTCCTCGACCGCTATCGCCAGGCAGTCGCTATCGTCGACGCCGGATCTCCGGCCGACCAATTTCTCCAGGCAGTGCGCGTCTCTATCGAGAATGTGCTGCCCGCCGATATCGATGAGGAATCCATCGATGAGTTGGTGCATCAGATCGGATACCGGGCAGCCGATCTCGGCTACCTCGTCGATCCGGACGATGAGAAGTGGAAAGATGTGTGGCGCGACCTAACTTGAAATCACATCGAGTCACTCGTCGTCACGGTTGTAGGGTGGCTGGCACCTTCTTGCTGCGCCTTCTTCTAGGGAGCCGAGCCTGGATGCTTATAGTTTCAGCTACCGCTGGGCCTCGTCGACCGTGTCGACGCCGACGATGCGGTCGTCTTCGCCGGGGAATCTCACCCGGTCATCGATGCGTCGGTCGGCGAGCTCGCCGCTCCACCCGTCGACGCGAAACGCGATGATGCGCCGGTCGTACATCCACGCAAAGCCCAGCTCGGTCAGCGGCGAGAATGGGTGCCGGACACCCTACAAGTCAGTATTCATGCCGTTTGAAGGAAGTAATCAGCTCCGACCCGCCGATACATTTCGGACACCGGGTGCGAACGGATACCACGGTATCAGATCATCTGCGCGCTCGACATTTATCCAAGTGTTGTCCACGAGCACCATCTGCTAATATCCTCGCCAATCGCATACCGGCCGCAGGCTGTTACATGATCTCCTTCGACATCGACGACGTACGCTTCAACTACCGCTGCGCCGCCATTTGCCGCAGCGAGGGCCGGGTGCTTCTGCACCGCCCCCACCAAGACGACTTCTGGGCGCTTCCAGGCGGTCGCTGCGAACCCGGCGAGGCTGCACGGCAGGCGGTCGTGCGCGAGATTCGCGAGGAGCTGGACGTATCGGTGTCGGCAGGCCGACTGGTATTTGTCGTCGAGAACTTCTTCACCTACGACGACTGGAACGGGCATGAACTCGGCATGTACTTTGAGGTCGAGCTTCCCGACGATTCGCCCATCGCCGAGAAGCGCGAGGCGTGGACGCCGGTCGTCGAACCTGGGGCCGTGTTCCGGTGGTTTAGGAAGGGCGATCTCGGCGAGGTCGATGTAAAGCCGAGATTCCTTGCCGAGAGGCTTTTTGATCTGCCTGACGAAACCGAGCACCTTGTTGTGCGGGACTAGACAAGGCGAGCGTGTGCGGAAGGATCCAGTGAGTCCGACCTTCAAACAACGATGGCTCGACCACTTTCGAGCATGTGGATACCCCGACACGACCGGGATCGCCTCGGCCATGGAAGAGGCGCTCGGCTACGGTGGTGAGGTTCTGTTGGCGTATCGCGCCGTCTATGCGCTTTTGACGAGCAACGCGTACGCATCCGATGGTGGGGACGGCCACTTTCGTTGGTGTGTCGAGATGTTGGGCCGCCGCGATGTGCGCGGTGCTCTGAACATGTGAGGACTAGGTAATGACGACGTATCGCGCTCTTTCCATCGTGGCTCCCTCAGGCTCTAAAATAGCCCGGGGCGACAAGACGTTGGAGGTTCGACGTTGGACGCCGGACGAGTTGCCCCTGCGCGATCTCCTGATCATCGAAAACGACCGCTACCTCACAGAGCCGGGGGCGACGGATCCCGCTGGTTGTGCTGTCGCGCTTGTCGATGTCGTTGAGGTCTCCGGCTGGCGTCCAGACCAGGTCGACGAGGCGTGTGCTTCATACTGGGAAGAGGGCTGGATGGCCTGGCGACTCGAAAACGTGCGTTCGGTAGCGCACCAGGGGCCGGTGGTCGCAGCTCGAAAGCTCTACGAGGTCGACGTGCATCTGGAGTTCTCAAGATGACCGCGCAGGCGATCAACGGCTACATCATCGAGGGCGTCAGCGGCGTCGGCAAGACCCGGCTGTTGGGGGCTTTGCAGGCCGAACTGGTGCGGCGACGGCCCGCCTGCACTAAGCTCGTGCTGTCGGAGCACTACACCGAGCGTGTCTTCGAGGACGCTCGCGCTCGGGGTGTGGTCGAACTCGGCGAGGTGCTCGCCCACACCAAACGGGTGGTAGAGCAGATCGACGCGTTGTTCGACCTTGAGGCTCGCTCGAAATTCCATGGGCGCCGCGGCAACGCCGGGATTTACGTGCTCGTCGAGCGATTTCTCGGCAGCCACGCAGCGCACCTGTGGATGTCGGAGAGGCGCGACCTGAGAAACGACGAAGCTGCCGCAATCCAATGCCCGTACGTCACGCTCGCCAAGTATGGCGTCGTTCCGCTGGTGCTACACATGGCTCCGGGGGCGCTCACTGAGTCGATTTCGGAGACCCGGCGACTGCGAAACGAGGCGTGGTCGGCCCACCTCGACCGCCTCGGCGATGACGCGCAGATCCGCGCGCACTTCCAGAGTTGGCAGGAGCACCTGCTGCGCTTCTATGCGGACTACGTTGACGTGCCGATCGTTCACCGACGGATCGACCTCGCCGCCTGCGACTTCGCGGAGATGGCTGCCGAACTCATAGACGAGATGAACCCATGAAACGTTCGCCCTTAGATGGACGAGACGATGTTTGATGAGACCATGCATACCGAGCGCGATTGTAGGGTGTCTGGCACTATTTTGCTGCGCCGTCGACCTCGCCCCTACTCAAAAAGGTGCTGAAAATACCGCTCCCGGTGATTCAGAAAATCCCGGGTGAGCTGGTAGTGGTCGGTCTCCTCGTACTCGACCTTCTCGATGCCGTCCTCGGAGAAGAGATAAATCGTCGCCTGAGGGAAGGCCATCAAGATGGGCGAGTGCGTGGCGATGATAAATTGCGAGTTATGTTCGACCAGGTCGTGCACGCGCGCCAAAAACGACAGCTGGCGCTGGGGCGAGAGGGCAGCTTCGGGCTCGTCGAGGAGGTAGAGCCCCTGCGGCCCGAAGCGGTGCAGCACCAGGTTCAGAAACGACTCGCCGTGCGACTGCTCATGCGGTGAGCCACCGTAAAATCCGGTGCTGTGCGTCTCTTCCAGCGCAGTTGCCACGTTATAATAGCTCTCTGCGCGCAAGAAGAACTCGGTCTTCTCACGAACGGCGTTTCGCACCGGGCGCAGCGCCTCGTGCAGGCTCGACTCGCTCGACCGAGTGGCAAATTGCAGATGCTTGCTGCCTCCCTCCGGGTTCATCCCCAGCACCGCGGCGAGCGCCTCGATGATGGTCGACTTGCCGCTGCCGTTCTCGCCGACGAAGAAGGTCACCTTCGGGTCGAACTCGAGCCCCCCGAGATCGCGCACGGCCGGGATCGAAAACGGGTAGTTGTCCCAGTCCGGCTCGTGCTCGTCGCGGAAGGTGACGGTGCGTAGGAATCCTTGGTGCATCTGGTGTCCCAGGTTGGTTGGGCATGCGGGTGCTGCCTTCGCGAGATGATGCGGTTAAGATCCCCGATCTTTTCCCTGTGCGCAAGCAAGGTGGACCCGCAAGAGTGCTCTACGGAAAGCGACCACTTCACGTCTCGCCACCCCTCCACCGCTCGCGGGGAGGTGCCGAGCGTAGTTTGCGAGGCGGAGGGGACAACAGCTCGCAGCCAATCACCGATTCGAAACCTCGAGATGCGGAGGAGTTGTGTTTTGAGGACCTCGAGATGTGACTGGGCAGCTTGTTGTTGCCCCCTTTATGCGGCTCGACCGTGCTCCGACGGCTTCGCTACGCTACGCCGCCACCTCCCCGCGAGCGGTGGAGGGGTGGCAATATGCTGCTCCAGGATGGTGCGAGCGCCCCGTGCTCCCCAAGAAAAACAAAACCCCCGAAGCCATTTCAGCTTCGGGGGTTTCTCGTAGTGGGCGTGACAGGATTTGAACCTGTGACTTCTTCCGTGTCGGGGAAGCACTCTTCCACTGAGTTACACGCCCTTGGTGCGTTGAGGTGTTTTCCCTCAAGCGGGTCGGGTTTATAACAGCGTGACAGACCCGTTGCAAGTACTAATTTTGTAACTTGATGGTTGGCGGCAAGACCACTACTTATCGCGGGTGAATTGGACGTTATCAGGAGGCGACAGATGGCCAATAAAATTGTGATTATCGGTGCTGGATACGTGGGCCAAGAACTGGCCAGGCAGGCGATTGCGCGCGGTGAGGAGGTGGTGGGGACTACGCGATCTTCGGAGACCGTCCAGGAGTTGGAGGGGATTGGCGCGGCTGCGCTGCGCTGGGACGTGCTCGACGATCCCATCGAGACGCTGGCGGCCCAGTTGGATTCCGATACGGCGGTGGTCTACAGCGTCCCGACGATCTATCGCGAATACGAGGAGGCCGACGACGGGCTGGCGCGCCATGTGGAGCCGGTGGAGCGGGTGCTGCAGGCATGCGCGAGCCGGTCGGTGGAGCGGTTTGTCTATTTGTCGTCGACCTCGGTTTATGGGGACCACAAGGGCAGTTGGGTCGACGAGTCGAGCAATCTGCAGCCGACCTCGCCGTACGGAAAGATGCGTCGGGACATCGAGGAGCATGTGCTCGGCTACTCGAAGCACTTTGCGGTCAATATTGGGCGTCTGGTGGGGATCTACGGGCCGGGGCGCACCATCGCGGACTATGTCGAGCGCGGCCGCTACAAGCTTGTCGATGGCGGCAAAAAGGCCACCAATCGCATCCACGTCGAGGACGCCGCCCGGGCGGTGTTGGCGATCATCGACCGCGCGCCGAGCGGGGGGCGAGTCTATAATCTATGCGATGGGGACCCGCGCACGGTGGTCGAGTTGATCGACTTTTTGGTCGAGCGGCTCGGCCTCGAGCGCCCCGAGGAGATCTCATTGGAGGCATACGCGCGCCAGCGCGGCCCGAACGTCGCGTCGCGTTGGCGGAGCACTTACCGCTGCGATAATAAGCGGCTCGTCGGTGAGTTGGGCGTGGAGCTTCGCTACGCGAATGCGCTGGAGGGGTATCGGGCCATCTTTGGGTGGACCGATAGTGAGGCAGAAGACGACGGCGACCAGTGATCGTTGATCGTGATTCACCGGCCGCCGTCTAAATAACTTCCCACCGTGTGGTGCTGTGCGTCAAAAACTACTCTTGGGCGGCCAGGTAGCGCTCCAGGCCGCGGTTTACGTCCTTGAGGTTGGGCGTGATCATCTTGACGACGAAGCCCTCGACGGCCTTGCCGACACGTCCGGCGAGCATGCGGGGGACGCCCGGAATCTTCTTGGCGTCGACCTCGAGGTCGCCGTCGATGATGATCTCGACCCCGTCGTCGCCCTTTTTCACGTAGCGGTTGCTCCCTCGGCAGGAGATCGCGTCGGATAGGAAGCCGATCTCGATCTCCCAGTCGCAAGTCCAATCGTCCTCGTGCCAGGTGGCGGTGTCCGTCCACTGGAGCATCTCGGGCTTGATGAACTTCTTGGCCATGGTGGGGATTTCTTCGTCGTGCGCCTTCCAGATCCGCACGATCTTGGTGGTGTCGTCGTCGAGCTCTTCGCGCTCCTCGGTGGTGATCGAGTCGATGTCGGGCATGTGATCATCGAGATCGTCGAGGTTGTCGCGGAAGGTCGTGAAGACGAGCTCGCGCGGGTGGGAGACGGTGTCGGTGACGTTGATTTTGGCCATGATGGTCCTCCTGGAGCATATAACTAAAGTTCGGATATTCGAGTACCGTAGTGGGCGCGTCCTTGCAATGGGGACGGCGCGCGAGTCGACCGCATGCTCACCCAAAAACAACACCGGTCAGCGAGTGATTCAGGTGCAGTGTCTCGAATTGCTCGCCGTAGGTATTCAGCCCACAGACCGGCGTCCGGGTCAGCACGTCGGCTAGCTCGTCGACCTTTCCGCTGTGTACGGCCTCGATGTGGCGCGACAAACAGTTGAAGAGCAGCATTGCTTGGACCTCGCCGCCATCAGCGATGACCCGGTCGCATGCCGCGTCCAACGCGCGCCGGGTGCTCGCGACGAGCTCTTTGGACTCCAAGATGTTCAGCCTTTCACCGTGCTGCAGAGAATTGCCAACCATGAAGGTGCCGTCGGGGAGTACTTGCTGGACGGAGACCGGGAAGGGGCGGCCGCGAAATCGGTAGCCGAACGGATGAGAGGCGACCAGTGAGGCCGTCACCTCGGCGGGGTCGATGTCGAGCGCACGCGCATAAGCTACCTGAGCGAGTTCCCCGTCGAGTTCCTCGAGCCGCCGGCCGCCCCCGGAGATCTTGGTGACCCGCAGCTTTCGGTCGGTCAGTTGCATGTGGCTATGCTTGAAGGCATGAAAAGGCCGGTTGTATTCGAGCAAAATGGCGGCTGCCGAGTCGCGGTAGACTCGTCCGTGGTGGGCGAGGCGCACCTGCGAGAAGTCCTGACCGTCTCCCAGCGAGCCTCCCACCAATCCCACCCGCGGCGCCGCTTGCATAAAGAAGGGGGTCAGCAGGCCTTCCTTGCCGGATAGGCCGTTGACCAAAAACAGCCACAGATGACGTTGGGGGTCGAGCTCGTCGCGGCTGCGGTCGATGCCCCGAGCGAGCTTGTCGGGCAGGTGGACGATGGGCACCAGAGACAGCTCGTCGAGCTTGGGGATGATCTCGACGGCACCGCGCACTCCGCTGCCGTGCAAGCTCAATCCAGTCATCGAATTGTCGGAGAATCCGTCATTGGCGAGTTCTCCGGCGGTGGTTCCGCCGACTCCGCGCGGACCCGTGGCTCGATCGAGGGTACGAGCGATGACCTCGTCGTCGTGCTCGACGCCGTAAAAAACCAGTGTCAGCGCGGCGTTCGCAGCGTCGAGCTCGTCGAGCAGCTGCTCGATGGCTTCGTCGGTGGCCTCCAGTTTATTGCTGGCGACTCGGACGCTCGCGGTATTGAGCTGCTTTGTCACGTTCGTTTTAACACCCTCAGAAAAGTTCGATGACGCGGAACGGTACGCGGAGAAGCTGTCTACAAGCAGCTCTCGGCTGAGAGCGGCGCTTGCAGATCAAACAATAGTCGCAAAGGAGTTATTCGCTTATCTCGCGAAAGATTGCTGTCGTCAAGCGTCGCTCGACCAAGGGTGCGGTCTTCTCGAGGCGAGGATAACCACGAGCAGCGAGACAACAATTGACGCCCCCGGCGTCGGGCGGCCGAGCCTCGATTGAGAGCAGGACTCATCGCCCGATTGGCCGCCCGTATCGGGCGGGGAGCCGGCGTCGGCACCACCGCCTGCGTCGGGCGCCTCGCCGCACCCGTCGTCGGTGAGGCCGTTGCAGTCGTCGTCGATGCCGTTTTCGCAGGTTTCTTGCGGCTCGGGGTGGACCTCGTTTCGGCACTCGCCGGTCCACTGCCCTCCGATGCAACGCTCGACACCGCGCTCGCAGATCCCGACGCCGCCCGTGCCCCAGGGGCCGGTGTAGCAGGGTCGAGTGTGGCCGGTCTCGCAGCCTTGTCCGGTGGGTGAGCAGGTGTCGGCGGGGCGGTTGTCGCTAAACAGAGGGCAGTCGTCGGTCGAGCCCACGCTTACCCCGAGGCTTCCCTGGGAGGGATAGGTATGATGGGTACCCTCGCCGTCGGTGATGTGGAAATAATAACGGTGGCAGCCGGTCTCGAGCGATACGGACGTCTCGAATGCCCCGTGCTCGGGCGTGCCGTAGGCCAGGTCGAGGTCGTGGCATTGGCCGTCGACGATCGCCATGATCGTCTGCGGGCCGCCGGTGGACGGTTGAAAGTAGGTGATGCCGAAGGTGCGCGAGCCTCGAGCGCCGAGGTGAATGCCATCGGCGGCCAGCGGAGGCGGGGCGCTGCCGGCCCCGAAGTCCTGGACCCAGCCGGTGCCGTGGTTTCCGGGCCCCAATAAGGTGTGTCGGGCGCTGTTGATATTCTGCCAGTGGCCCGATGAGTGGATCCATCCGTCGAGGGCGTCTGGCGCGCTCGCGTAGCCCCTCGCGGCGTTCTCGCCGCTATACAGACTGCTCCAATAGCCGACGCGCTCGGCGGAATCAGTTGCGCCGCAGCTTCCCGAGGCGCCGGCACATTGGCCGCCCTCGTCGGCCGGCTCCATGTCGCAGCATGAGGAGTGGTCCTCACACCAACAGCTCTGCTCGACGATATGCTCGGCCTGCCAGCGCGCCGCCTTGGTCAGCTCGAGATCGAAGCCCAGCGGCGGGCTCGGCTCGTAGGGCTCGTCGGCGTTGAACGCGTCGGGCTCGGTGCGCGCGCGGTTGGTCAGGTAGAGCACCGCGCGCTCTTCGTAGTTCGGAAAGCCGTCTCGGGGCTCGCCGAGGCGCTGGGTGATTCGTGTCGTGTCGGACTCAGCAGCTGACCGAGGTGCGACGACGTCGGGATCCCCACATCCCGTCACTGATATGGCCAGCGCGGTGATGAGAAGGACGACGAGCAAATAGCGACGGGTCATCGAAAAGCTCCTAAATCTGTACGCCTGCCTCTCGAAGCTCGGCCTCGGCCTGCTCGGCCCAGCCGCGGTTGGCTTTGGGGCTGGCCGGGCTCGGGTGCAAGATGCGCCCGAGGGTCGGGGCCGGCCCCTCGAGGTCTTTGAGCGCGGCTTTGACGCGTTTGGTCGCGAAGGCGCCCACGCCGATGACGTAGGTCGGCTCCAGATAGTCGACCAGCTGGCGAAGCGCCCGGTCGCACGGCTCGAAGAGCTCGCGGCGCTCGGCGGCCTTGAGCCGGTTGGGGGTGCGGTTTCGTCCGCTCTCCTCGAGGAAGAGCAGCGGGCAGTAATTATGGACGAAGTAGCGCTCGAAGAAGTTGTCGGCCGCGCCGTAGCGCTCGCGCGCCCAGCCCCATAGTCGTGAGCCGCTGACCTCGTTTCGCGAGCACGCCAGGCCGTCGATTTCTCTTTTCGGATGCTCGTCGGCCGGCTTTCCGACCTCGGCGTGCAGATCCATCCAGTCGCCCACGAAGTCGACGTCTCCAAAGGGGACACCCGTCTGAGCCATGCCCCACGGGCCCGGGTTCATTCCGACCAACACGATCTCGCGCGGGGTCTCCGCGGCGAATCGCTCCAGATAGGCGTGGTGCAGGGGCCGGGCGTATTCGAGTGGGTTGTAGACGTGGGTGACCGGCTCGCCACATTCGAAGGTGGAGACGGCCTCGCTGAGCTGATCGGCGATCTCGACAGGGGATAAACTCACGGTGGAATCCTCGACGGCTTTAGGCACGAATCGACGCCGTTTACCTATCATGCCTGCAGAAATCAGTGAACCTCAGGGATTCCCGGCCGTGATGGTGACCGTGTCGGTGCTCGACAGGCCGTCGGGGTCGGTGACCTCGAGCTGCAACTCGTAGTTCAGCTCCTCGTCAGCCACAAAGGCCGGAGACACCACCGAGCTATCACTGAGCGCAGGCTGTTGGTCGGAGTCGGTCGGATTGACCCAGCTCCAGCTATAGGTCAGGTCGTCGCCGTCGACATCGGAGCTCCCGGAGCCGTCGAGCTGGACGGTGTCGTCCACGTCGACCGTCTGATCGGCGCCGGCGTCGGCGACCGGAGCATCGTTGACCGGCTCGACGGTGACGGTGACCTCGGCGGTGTCGGTGAGATCGCCGTCGGTGACCGTGTAGGAGAACGTGTCGGTCCCGTTAAAATCGGCAGCTGGGGTGTAGTCGACGGTGCCGTCCCCGTTGTCGACCACCGCGCCGTTCGACGGTGTTCCCACCGTGTCGATGCTCAGCGCGTCGCCGTCGACGTCGGTGTCGTTGGCGAGCAGGTCGACGTTGACCGCGACGTCCTCGTCGGTGGTCGCGCTGTCGTCGACGGCGACCGGGGCGTCGTTGACCGGGTCGACGGTGATCGTGATCGTGCCCGTATCGCTGGCGTCTGACGGGTCGGTGACGGTGAAGTCGAAGCTGTCGGTGCCGTTGAAATCGGTGTCGGGCGTATAAGTCACGTCGCCGGTGGTGCTGTCGAAGCCGCTCAGCGTGCCGTCGCCAGGCGTGCTCTCCAGCGCGTAGACCAGTTGGTCGTTGTCGTGGTCTTCGTCGTTGCCGGTGAGCACGATGTTGAGCGGCGTGTCTTCGTCGGTGCTAATCGCGGCGCTCGTCGCCGAGGGCGCGCTGTTGGCGGTGACGTCGACTAAGATCGAATCGTTTTGGCCTTCGCTGGCTGCGGTGATGACCGCCTGGCCGCCGCCGATGCCGGTGACCAGCCCCGACGAGTCGACCGCGGCCACCGCGGTGTCGTCGCTCGACCAGGTGATGGTGCGACCGGACAGCGGATCCCCGTCGGAGTTAAACACGGTGGCGTCGAGCTGGGTCGACGAGCCGGTCGACAGAGTCTGAGCTCCTTGAGTGATGGTGATATCGGCCACCGGTTCCGGATCGACACGCACACCCGCCGAGCCGGTCTGGCCGTCGACGCTCGCCTCGACGAGCACCAGGCCGACGTCGACGCCGGTGACCACGCCGCTGCTGTCGACGGTGGCGATCGCCGAGTCAGCGCTGGACCACGACGGGGTACGCCCGCTCAAAGCGGTGCCGTCGGCGGCGCGCGCGGTGGCGCTGAGCGAGACGGTCTGGCCGGCCTGAACGCCGGTGAGCTGGGGCGAAACTTCCACCCGGTCGACCGAGCGCTGGGTGACCTCGACCTCGACATTCGCCCAGGTGCTGCCGCTGGTTGCGGTGATCGTGGCCGGGCCGCCCGGAGCTTCGGCGGTGACGACGCCGTTGGAGTCGACCGAGGCGATCGTGGGATCGTCGCTCACCCAGCTGATGCTTCGTCCCTCGAGGATGGTGCCGTCGCTGGCCCTCAAGGTCGGCGTGAGCTCGAGGGTCTGGGTCTCCTCGAGGGTGACTCCGGTAGCGCCGAATTGGATCATGGCGACCGACCGCTCGAGGACGTCGATCGTGGCGGCGGCGGTCTTTCCGTCATCGGTTTGGGCGGTGATCTCGACGGTGTCCGGGCTCACGCCGAGCACCTCGCCGGTCGAGTCGACCATGGCGATGGAGTTGTCGGCGCTGGTCCAGGTGACCAGCGGGTCGCTGATCGGCGAGCCGCCTGCGTCCAGGACGGTGGCGTCGAGGTCGGTGGTCTGGCCGACCTCGACGGTCATATTCTGAGGGGACACCGAGATGGCGTCGGGCTGACGCTCGGTGACGGTGATCACGCTGAGCCGTTCGACTCCGTCGGCCGCGGCGGTGATGAATGCGGTGCCCGTTCCCTCGGCGGTCACGGTGCCGTTGGCGTCGACCGAGGCGACCGTATCGTCATCGCTCGACCAGGCGATCGTCGGCCAGTTCAGCTCGCTGCCGTCGGAGGCGAGCGCGCGTGCGCTGAGTGTGGTCTCCAGGCCGACCTGGAGGGTGGCCGCAGGAGGTGTAAGATCGATGGAGGCGACCGAGGGCCGCACCACGGTGATCTCGGTGGTTTCGGAGACGCCGTCGGTCTCGGCGGTGATCGTCGCCACACCTTCGGCGACGGCGGTCAATTGACCGTCGTCGACGGTCGCGATCGAATCATCGGAGGTCGACCATTCCAGCGAGGGGTTGTCGACGACGCGGCTATTGGAGTCGCGCACGATGGTCGTGAGGTCGTACTGGTCGCCCTCGACCATCTCCAGGCTGGAGGGCCGAAGCTCGATCGAGGCGACGTCGGCCGCAGAGACCGTCACGCTGGCCTCGCCGCTGGCCTCGCCGCTGGAGGCGTTGATAATCGTCATGCCCGGACCGGTGGCGACGACCTCGCCGTCGCTGGTGACGATGGCGACCGTCGGATCGGCGCTCTCGAAGCGCACCTGGCGCCCCTCGAGCGGCTGGGCGTCTGCGTCGAGCACGGTGGCTTGGATCATCTCGCTGTCGCCGACGGCGAGCTCGACGTCCTGGGGAGTGATGTCGATGCCGGCCGCGGGCACGTCGACCACGGTCAGCGTGGCCGTGGCGCGAGCGCCGGGTACTGAAGCGGTGATCGCGGCCGCACCGGGGCTGTGGGCGGTGACCACGCCCTGATCGACGCTGGCCACCTCGGCATCGCTCGATTCCCATTCGATTTCTTCGGGATCGACGGGCTCGCCGTTGGCGTTTCGCGGTGTCGCGGTCAGTTCGCTGGTCTCACCGACTTCCAACGTCGAACTGCCCGGGCTGATTTCGAGGGTCGAGGCAGACGTTTCATCGATGCCGACGCAATAGCCGTCGACGCATTGGGCAGCCTCGGAGCATTCGGAGTCTCGCGCACAACGGGTTTCCTCGAAGGAGCCGGAGTATTGGCAGCCGGTGGCGACCAGGGCCACCGCGGCCAAGCCCATCGAGAGTGCGTGCAAAGACCAGCGAATCGATCTGAACGACAACATATTGAGCTCCAAGGCTCGGCCAGACCTAAAAAAGTCAGGTTCGGCCGAGAATTTAGTGCGAACGGCAGAATACAATGTTGATGGTAGCCCTTCCGTTCTTAGCCTTCAACAACGACGCCCGGTATACTTTGGCGGCTCGGTGTGGGGTCAGCGGTCGCGCTCGAATTCGGCGCGTGGCGATAAGCCAAATTGACACGCTCGGTTTCGGAGCACTACAGTGGCGTCGTCTTGAAGGAGAAGCCAGTACCTGGCGAGCCAGTACCCAGCTAAGAAATGTGCGCAGCAGTCGGCGCGTTCTCTGCTCTGAAGAAACCTTCGCCGACGGGTCTATTTACCCGTTTTCGCGCTTCCTGAGGAGGGCGCTTTGAGGACCATCCGTATTCTCATCATCGATGACGACAAGGACATCTGCGAGTATATGCAGTTGTTATTGTCCCAAAGTGGCTATGAGGTCACCGCACAGACTGATGCGCGCGCTGCCCTCGAACTGCTCCGAGAGGAGGAGTTTCATGTGGTCATTCTCGACATCATGATGCCCGAGCTCAACGGTATGGAGCTGCTCGAGCGCATCCGTGACTTCGACAGCGACATCGCGATCATTATCTTCACGGGCTATCCGTCGGTCGACACGGCGGTGACCTCGATGAAGTATAACGTGTCGGATTATATCAAGAAGCCGTTCGACGTCGACGAGTTCAACCAGACTCTCGAAAAGATTCTGCGCGAGAAGGGGCTGCTGACCGACCCCGAAGAGCAACTCCTCGCCACCATCGGCAAAAATATTCGGCGGATGCGAAAGGATCAGAGTCTGACCCTCAAGCAGATGTCTCGGCGCACCGGGCTGTCGGTGAGCTTGCTGTCACAGATCGAGCGGGCCGAGTCGAGCGCGTCGGTCTCCAGCTTATACAAGCTCGCACGTGCGCTCGACGTCAAATTGACCAAGCTCTTTGGAGATTATTGACGCCATGGACGGCCAGTCGCTGCACCTAGAACGGCTCACGGCCGAGCAGGTCCAGCCGCTGCGCACCCGGATCTTGCGGCCCCACTTCGACGACGGCCAGATCTGCGAGTTCGCCGAAGACCACCACCACGACACCGCCCACTTCGGCCTGGTCGACGCCGACTTCGACGTCCACGCGGTGGCCACCTTCATTCACAACCCGTGCCCCAAAGAATGCCCCCGCGAGGCAGGTGTCGAGGCGATCCAACTGCGCGGCATGTGCGTCGACGAGCCCGAGCAGGGCCAGGGCCTCGGCGAGCGGTTGCTCGAAGGGGCGCTGGGTCGCCTGGCGGTGCGCTTCCCGTCGGCCCAGATCGTCTGGTGCAACGCGCGCACCAGCGCCGCCCCGTTTTACCAGAAGATGGGCTTCCAAAGAGAGGGCGAGGTCTTCGACGTCGACCCCATCGGCCCGCACGTGGTCATGTGGAAAGATCTTCCCGTCGCACTCGCTTGACTCCCGTTGGGCCTAGATGGTCTTGGGCATCTCGGAGGTGACCTGAAAGATCGCTTCGTCTTCGAGGCGCATCGCGCTCAACTTCCCGCCCCACACGCACGCGCTGTCCAGCGCGCAGACCTGTCCGACCTTGTGGACCCCCAGCGCCGACCAGTGTCCGAAGATGACCGTATGATCATCCCACTCGCGTTCGGGGGCCTGAAACCACGCCGTGCGATCGTCGGACAGATCTTCGAGTGGCCCGCTAAAGTCGAAGGCCATGCCGCCTTTGGGGGCGAGCACGCGCAGTCGGGTCATCGCGTTGACGATGACCCGAAGGCGCGCAAAACCCTGGAGCTCCTCGCTCCAACGGGCGGGTTTATTGCCGTACATATGTTCGAAGAAGTCGCCGGCGCGCTCCGATTGGAGCGTCTCTTCGACCTCTTTGGAGAGGCGAAGGGCGTCGTCGGCTGACCAGCCGGGCAGCACAGCTGCGTGGACCATCAGGTAGTCGTCGGTACGTCGCACCAGCGGCTGGCGGCGCAGCCACCCGAGCAGCCGGTCGGCGTCGTCGGCCTCGAGGATCTCCGCGAAGGTATCTTTTTTGCGCATCTCGCGCGCTCCGGCGGCCACCGCGAGCATGTGGAGGTCGTGGTTTCCGAGCACCGTTTGGGCGACGTCTTCGTGGTCGACCACCCAGCGAAGTGTCTCCAACGAGGCCGGCCCGCCGTTGATGAGATCACCGGTCAGCCACAACCGGTCGCTTTGCGAGTCGAAGTCGATGCGCCGGAGCAGGCGCTGGAAGCTCTGAAAGCAGCCGTGGATGTCGCCAATTGCGTAGAGTGCCATAGGAGCTAAGCCTCGGGTGGATGTGTAGGCGACGGAACAATTCGGGCGCACATACCGGTTACCACCGTTGGCGGTGTCGGCCAACGTCCGACCCTTGTCGATCTGGCAAGTGCGGTGATACCACTCGAGATGTCAGCAAAGACTTGAAAAACTTCAACCCCGTGGAGTCCCAAGATGGTAGACGCAGCAGAAAATATTCTTGAGTTGATCGGCAACACCCCGCTGGTCAAGAGCCACCGACTCGCCGCCCACGTCAAAGCCAATATCTACTATAAGGTCGAGTATCTCAATCCGGGAGCGAGCGTCAAAGATCGCCCCGCATTGCAGATCATCGAGGACGCCGAGGAAAGCGGGGAGCTCGAGGCCGGCGGCACCATCGTCGAGGCCACCAGCGGCAATACCGGTATGGGGCTGGCTCTTGGGGCGGCCATCAAGGGGTATAAATGCATCTTCGTGATGCCCGACAAGATGAGCGCCGAGAAGATCGAGTCGCTGCGCGCCTTCGGTGCTCGGGTGGTCGTCTGCCCGACCGCCGTCGAACCCGACGACCCGCGCAGCTACTATTCGGTGGCCCGCAGGCTGGCCGAGGAGACCCCCGGCGGCTTCCTCGCCAACCAATATAATAACCCGTCGAACCCCAAGGGCCATTATCTGACCACGGGCCCCGAGATCTGGGAGCAGACCGGCGGAGAGGTCGACGCCGTGGTCATCGGGGCGGGCACCGGCGGTACCGTCACCGGCATCGGGCGCTACCTCAAAGAGCAGAACCCCGACGTCCAGATCGTGGCCGTCGATCCCATCGGCTCCATCTATTACGATTATTTCAAGACCGGCAAGATCACCGAGGCGAGCACCTACCTGGTGGAGGGCTTCGGCGAAGATATCATCCCCAAGACCATCGACTTCGACGTCATCGACGACGTGGTGCGTGTCGACGACCGTGAATGTTTTCTGACCACCCGCCGTCTAGTACGTGAGGAAGGTATCTTCACCGGCGGTTCGGCCGGTGGTGCGGTCGCAGGCGCCATCAAATACGCCGAGCGCATGGACCGCGAGATGAATATCGTGGTCATCCTGCCCGACTCGGCGTCGCGTTATCTGTCCAAGATCTTCAACGATGATTGGATGCGCGAAAATGGCTTCCTCGAAGAGGACTTCGGCGAGGATACCGTCGCCGATCTATTGACCACCAAGACCAAGGGCGCGGTCCATACCGCCAATCTCGGCGACGAGGTCAGCGAGGTCATCGAAGCGATGAAGTCGCACGGCATCAGCCAATTGCCCGTGCTCGACGCCGGCCGCGTGGTCGGCATCGTCAACGAGACCGACGTCCTCGATCACTTGCTGGGCGAGGGCGCCGGCAGCGACGCCATCGACGACCTGGTGGAGACGCAATTCGCCATCGTCGAGCCGACCAATCGGATCAGCATCATCGGTCAATTCTTCAAGCAGAACAAAGTCGTCATCGTCGTCGATGGCAAGGAATTGGCCGGCATTATCACCAAGATTGACTTTATTGATTACGTCAGCCGACAGATGTGAACGGCGGCTTGTAGTAGTAACCGGGACACCCTATGACCACTTTTTTAGAGACGTCGAAAGCGCGCTGGGCCATGTTGCTCGTGTTGATGGTGGCGTCGATCTGCGTGTCGACGGGGGCCCAGGCGGGCTCGGAGCCGACCACGGTGCGCGTCATGGTCGCCGCCTCGGCGGAATCCACCACGGGTGACTCCGACGCCGAGTTCCAGCAGGCCAAGCTCGAGGAGATCACCGAGCGAGTCGTCGACCGGCTCGAGACCCGGCTCGAGGCGGCGAGCATCAAGGATTTTTCGGTCGAGATCGTCGACGCGCGCACCATCGAGGTGATCGCGCGCGGCGATATGTCGGCGTCGCTTTTAGCCGGGCTGGTCATTCCGGCCGGACGCTTCGAGTTTCGACCTGTCGAACCGGTCGGAGACCAGTGGATGCGCCGCTTGCCGGGCCTGCCCGAGGGCGTCGAGCTTCGCCAACCTGAGGGCAGCCTAATCAGCACCGAGGCGTATCTGTGGAGCCGCAGCGAGAAGAAGCTTCGCCAGGTCATCGAGGCCGCAGAGCTCGACGGGTTCGAGCTGGCGTTATACCCGTCGGACGGAGGGTGGAGAATCCTGGCGATGGGGGCTTCCGTGGTCACCCATCGGGATATCGAGGAGGCCTCCATTCGACAGAGCAAGACCGGTCGGTCCCATGTGCGCCTCGACTTCAAGCGAGTCATCTCCGACTCCGACGAGCGCACGCGCGTGCCGGGAGCCTGGGCTGCGGTGGTCGACGGCGAGGTCGTGACGATGTGGCAGCGCGGCGACGACGGCATCGGCGATGCCCTGACGCTGCCGGCACCCTCGCATCTTAGCTCGCGCTCGGCGCGTATGCAGTGGTCTCGGCAGGTCGCCGGCCGACTGGCTGCTCATATTCCGGTCCCGATGATCGAAGCCGGCGACGAAGACTGATCTGCGCATCATTATCTGGCAGTTTGGTATCTAAGAGCACACAACTGTGGCGTTTTTACCGAGGATTTGAACCATGGCCGACCGACCACTTCCCGAAGCGATTCGAGGCTCGTGGTATCTCTTGCCCGAAGAGGGCTCACCCGCCGAGGCGCTCGAGGACGACGGTAAGCTCATCGCGCTGCGCCTGGACGGCAGCTTCTCACGCTATGCGCTCGACGGGGCTCGAAAGGAGCTCGAGGAGGAGGGCGACTATACCTTCGATGGCGACTTCTTGATCCTGCGCGCCCGCAACACCGAGACTTTCCGGGTGCATATCGAGGCGAGTTGGCATTGGTTCTTGGAGGGAAAAAAGAAGAGCCGCCGGTTGTATCGAGGCCTCTTCGACGGCGATGAGCGCTTCGAACTCAGCGCCGAGGAGCGCGGGCATATCAATAAGAAGCCCAAGCGAGTGCGCGCCAAGACCCCCTTCGAGGACGAGACCGACGCCATCTTCGAGTTGATCTACCGCAATGAGGACAACGACTCTCGGCGGGTGGGCTTCTTCAGCACGGACACCGACACCAATACCGGTGCGCTTTGGGTGGGCGTGACCCCGATCGCCACCAATCTGAAGGCGGCGACCTGGGAGAAGGTCATCCAAAAGGCCTATGTCGACGCCCACCAGAGCACACACGGCGAGCGCGAACTCACCGTGGAACTCCTCTAACTAACTACTCTCAGCGGCATTTGTCGGAGCCGTTGTTGCAGTCGCCCGATGCGCATTCGTCGTCGTTCTGGCAGGTCTCCCCAGCGCAGAGTCCGCAGTCGACCGCCTCGCCGCAGTTATTCGTCCGAGTGTCGCACAGTGGGTCGCCGTTCGCGTCCGTGCATGTGGTCGTCTGGTCCTCCGGAGTGCAGCATGCTTCGTCGAAGCAGACGCCGTCGGCGTCGTCGCACGCGGTGCCCTCGGCGCAGTCGTCGACGTCCTCGCAATCGACGAGTTGATCACCGTCGTTGTCAATGTTGTCATCACAGACATTCTCCTGACAGACTCCTCCAGAACAAGTCGCGTTCCCGTCGCCGCATACCTGGCCGCCACAGGTCGCAGTGTCTTCGCAGTCGATGTCGGCGTCGCAATTATTGTCGACCTGGTCGTCGCAGATCTCGGTGGCTCCCGGCTTGATGTTGGCGTCCGTGTCGTCGCAATCATCGGCGTTGTCGACGTAGCCTGACGGCGCCGAGCAGGCCTGGGTGGTGTCATTCGGGTCGCCGTAGCCGTCGCCGTCGGAGTCGGCGTAATAGGTGTCCCCGAGGCTCTCGTCGACGTCACCGTCGCAGTCGTTGTCGACGCCGTCGCAGACCTCGGAGGCGTCGGGGTTGATGTTGGCGTCCGAGTCGTCGCAATCCTGGTCGTTGTCGACGTAGCCCGACGGGGCCGAGCAGGCCTGGGTGGTGTCATTGGGGTCGCCGTAGCCATCGCCGTCGGAGTCGGCATAGAAGGTGTCCTTGACGCCCTCGTCGATATTACCGTCACAGTCGTTGTCGACGCCGTCGCAGACCTCGGAGGCGTCGGGGTTGATGTCGGCGTCCGAGTCGTCGCAATCCTGGTCGTTGTCGACGTAGCCCGACGGGGCCGAG
>CAYLTX010000023.1:35857-45395 GCA_964386725.1 uncultured Bradymonadales bacterium
CAGGCCTGGGTGGTGTCATTGGGGTCGCCGTAGCCGTCGCCGTCGGAGTCGGCATAGAAGGTGGTCTTGACGCCCTCGTCGACGCTACCGTCACAATCGTTGTCGACACCGTTGCAGACCTCGGAGGCGCCGGGGTTGGTCTGCGCGTCGGAGTCGTCGCAGTCGGTATTGTCGGCAACATAACCCGAAGGTACGTCGCAGGCCTCGGTGGTCACGCTGGCGTCGCCGTAGCCGTCGCCGTCGGAGTCGGCATAGAAGGTGTCGGTGACGTCCTCGTCGACATCGCCGTCGCAATCGTCGTCGAAGCCGTTGCAGCTCTCGGTGGCGTCCGGGTTGATGGAGGCCGACGTGTCGTCGCAGTCGCCGGCCTGGGTGGCGCGGTAGTCGTCCTCGGGCTCGCAGAGGTCCTGCGAATCGTCGTCGACACCGTAGCCGTCGTCGTCTTCGTCGAGGTAATAGGTGGTCGTGAGGCCTTCGTCGATATTGCCGTCGCAGTCGTTGTCGCGCCCGTCGCAGATCTCCTCGCCACCGTTGGTCGGCTCGCATCGGTGCTCGCAGCCGTCGCTATTGGTGGGGTCTTCTGCGTCGAGCCAGTCCTCGTTGGCGTCCGCCCATCCCTGCTCACAGGCCCGCTCGCACGCGCCTTGTTCACAGCGGACGACTGTGTTCTCGCCGTGGGTGACGCACCGGTTGTCGCACTCCCCGCAGTGATCTTTGTCTTCGGTGGTGTCCACGCAGTCGTCGCCGCATAGCTCGAGGCCGTCGTCGCAGATGCCGGTTTCGCCACCGTCGCCGCCGTCGCTAGGGTCGGGCACGTCGGGCCCGATATCGTCACCGTCCGGGCCGGGCTGGCTGTCCAGGGAGGCATCGGCGGGCTCGACCCACAGCCCACCTTGGCACACGCGGCCCTGGGAGCGGTCCCCTTCTTCATCGCAGGACAGCTCACTGAGGCTCGAGTCGAATGAGCAGCTTGTAAGCAGTGCGAGGCTCAGCACTGCCAAGAAGATGACCCGTGAGGGGATACGAGCAGGCATACAAAAATTGGGGCTGCCATTCATCGTCTCAAAACTCCGCCATGAGATTCTGTGTGAGAGAACGCCATGGTAGGCGAATCGGGCGCGCTCTCCAAGTTTCTTCAAAAAACAACGTCCGCTCAGATTGGCTGACAGGTGCTGTTCTGGCAGACCATGCCCGGATCGCAGTAGAGGCCGTCGCAGTCGGGATCGGCGCAGTCGGTCAGCCCGTCCTGATCCTCGTCGATGCCGTTGTCGCAGACGGTCTCGAAGTCGCACGTGCCGTCGGTATCCGAATCGGTCTCGCAGCATAATGTCCCGCCGGGGCCGTCGTTGTCGCAGGCCATGCCGTAGTCAGAGGAAGCGTACCGGTTGCGGCACCATCTGCTCGCATCGGTGCCGCGATTGTCGACCTGCCAGCCATTACAATTATTGTCCCGGCCGTCGCAGATCTCCGGGGCGTCCGGATGGGTCCAGGGATTGGTGTCGTCGCAATCGGTGTTGTCGTCGACATAGCCGGGCGTCGACGGGCAGACGCTGGTCGCCGTATCGGGGTCGCCGTAGCCGTCCCCGTCGGCGTCCAAATAACGAACGGACCTCATGCCTTCGTCGACGGTGCCGTCGCAGTCGTTGTCGAGGCCGTCGCAGGTCATCTCGCTGGGCTCGTAGCCATCCGGCTCCTGGCAGTTGCCCGAGTCGTCGAGCGTGGCGTCACCACAGACGCCCTCGGAGGTGCCGTAGTCACACGGGCAGCCTTCGTCGATGGCGCCGTCGCAGTCGTTGTCGAGGCCGTCGCAGAGGGATTCGTCGACTTCATAGTCGTCCGGCTCCTGGCAAGTACCCGAGCTATCGCGGGTGGCCGTGGCGCACACCCCGTCGGTTGAAGCATCGTAGTCGCACGGGCAATTCTCGTCGATCACGCCGTCGCAGGTGTTGTCGATGCCGTCACCGCACGTCTCCGAATCGGCGGGGTCCGAAGCCGTCGCGTTGCATTCGGTGCCCGAGCCGTCGGCGGTGCATACCAGCACGCCGCCTTGTTCACATGCGCCTGTGCCCGCCGAGCAGGAGTTGCCCTTGTCGGCGAAATCCTCGTCGACGTCGCCATCGCAATCATTGTCGATATCGTCGCAGAGCTCGGGTTCGGGGCCGACCTCACCGCTGCATTCGGCTTCCCATTGACCGTCGGTGCAGGTCTGTGTGCCCGTCTGGCACGCGCCGACAGAGCTGCCGCACTCGCGCGTCTCGCCGTTGGTACAGGGGCAGTCTTCGTCGACGTTTCCGTCACAATTATCATCGACGCTGCCGTCGCAGACCTCGTCCTGATTGGGATGGACGTCGGCGTCGGTGTCGTCGCAGTCCCCGGCGTTGGCCACGAAGCCGTCGGGCTGGTCGCACGCTTGGGTCGACTCGTCCGGCGTGCCGTAGCCGTCGCCGTCGGCGTCGCGATAGTAGGTCTGGGCGTCTTCGGCGTCCTCGTCGATCTGGCCGTCGCAGTCATTGTCACGGCCATCGCAGATCTCGACGCCGCCGTTCGACGGAGAACATTCTTGCTCGCAGCCGTCGGCGATGTCGCCGTTGGCGTCGACATAGCCCGGGTCGCACTGCAACCCGCAGCTGCTATCTTCACAGGTCGCCTCGGCGTTGGGCCCGGGCTGAGCGCAGGCCTGGTCACAGCCGCCGCAGTGTTGGGGATCGCTGTCAAAGTCGATAAATTGCGTGCAATCGACGGTCAATCCGCCGGCGGCGCAGGGGTTCGGCGCCGAGATCTCCCCGCAGGGCATGCCTTGCTGCTCGCATAACTCCCGCTCGTCCGGCGTCTGGCAGGCTCCGTCCCCTCCGTCGGTGTCCATGCGGACATCGGCGTCGCCGGGTGGGTCTGCGTCGTCATCCGCGCCGTCGGGCTGATCGGTCGAATCATGCACGTTATTGTTGGAGGCGTCGGGGTCGATCCGCCAATAGCCGTCCCGACAGACCTCCCCGGGGCGGCTGGCACCTTCTTCGTCACATTCGAGGCCCGAAGCCGCCGTATCGAAAGAGCATCCGCCGCCTAGCACCACCAGCGTCGACATGGCGACCATGGCGGTAGCGGCAAGGAACAACTGGACGTTTCGCTGCGCGTGCATTCAAAAGCCTCTCGGGTGCAATCAGCCAGATTTGGACCAATCGGTCATAGTCTAACGCTTTCGTGGGCGAACGCCAAATGAGCTATGGAGGGCGTGGCCTTGAATAGAGGAAGGCGCGCAAGAATGAGTGCCAGGCTCCCAACATCCTGCCACCGGATGTTGTCGGCGCTCCACATAGCAGCCACGCAAGCCGCGGCACGGAGGCCGCGGGGCGAGGACAGAGCCTCGCGCCCCGCGGGTGTTTTGCAGTGTTCGGGCAGTGGAGAATGCGGGAAATCGGATGCGAAGGTACTTACGCCGAAGAGCAGCCACAAGGCGAGTCCGACGGATTGGCCGTCGAGCTCGTAGAAGGCGAAGAAGCCGATGGCCGCCACCGCGATCAGGCTCGATAGATAGCGATTCTTCAGAAATTCGATGCCGGCCAGCTCATCCGCGAATCCGCGAATCCGCGAATCCGCGCCCTGGACCCCTGGACCCCCGGACCCCTGAACCCCTGCCCCTAAACCGCTCCCAGCGGTTTAGCGATCACATCCTCGATGATGTTACACGCCTCGTCGATGTCCTCTTTGGCCAACTGCGAGGACACCGAGATGCGGAAGCGGCGGGCGTGGGCCTCGACGGCCGGGAAGTCGACCGGCTGCAAGAAGAGTCCGCGTTGCTGGCATGCGATGGCCATCGAGTAGAGTTGGCGGCCGTCGGCGCCGACGATGATCGGGATGATTTGCGATTCGGAGTCGCCCAGATCGAGGTTGAGCGACTCGAGGTTGTCGCGAAAATAGGCGACGTTGTCCCAGAGCTGGTCGCGCAGCGAGGAGTCGCGCGTGGCGACCTCGAGCGACTTCATCATGCCGGCCACGATGGGCGGCGGCAGCGCACACGAGAATTGGAACGGCGAGGCGTAATACTTCATATAACGCACGATCGCCTCGTTGGCGCATACGAACCCGCCTACGCCGCCAAACGACTTGCTCAGCGTCCCGAAGCTGATGCCCATGGCATCTTCGAGGCCGAAGTGCTCGGCGACGCCGCGTCCGTTCTCCCCGAACATCAGCGTCGAGTGGGCCTCGTCGATATAGATGGGGACCTTGTGGGATTCGCAGACCTCGTTGATGGCCGGCAGATCACATAGATCGCCGTCCATCGAATAGACGCCCTCGACGACGACCAGGCGGCGCTTGCCGTCGTATTTGTCGAGCACCGCGGCGAGGTGCTCGGCGTCGTTGTGGTCGAAGGTGACCAGCTTCGCCCCCGAGAGCACGCCGCCGTCGACGATGCTACGGTGGCATTTGGAGTCCACGATAAGCACGTCGCCTTTGCGCAACAGCCCCTGCATCGCGCCCATATTACCGCCCAGCCCGCTCGAAAAGAGCATGCAGGCGTCTTTTTTCTTGAATTCAGCCAGCTGCGCGGCGAATTGCTCGTGCAGATCGAAGGTGCCCGAGAGCATCGCCGCCCCCGAGGCGCTCAGGCCGTATTCGTCGGCGGCCTGCTTGGCGGCGGCGACGACCTCCGGATGGGTGGACAGCCCCAGATAATTATACGAGGTCAGGTTGATAATATCGCGCTCTTCGCCGTCGAAGCCGTTGCGAATGCGGGTGCGCGGCTGGGGCGACTGTTGCAGCGGCTGCTCGTATAGGCTCATGCCCATCGAGATCTCGGGCAGCTCGGCCCAATCCTGAAAATCCTGCGGGGGACTCAGTACGTCCGGATTATCGTTCCAGCCGAAGTCGGCCAGGCTAAACTTCAAGGGGTCGATATCGGTCATGATCAGGGGTCCGGGGGTCCAGGGGTCCAGGGGTCCGGGTACGGCAGGGGTTCAGGGGTCCGGGGGGCCAGGGGTCCAGGAACGGCTTAACTGCAACTGCTTAACGGCAACTGCTTAACTGCAACTGCTTGACTGCAGGAGACCACTGGTGTGTTGACGGGCCGAACGTTTTATTCGACGTGTTGCATGAATTTGTCGGCGAGGCCCTCGATGGTCTCGATTTCGGCGAGCTCTGCGCGGGGGACGCGGATGCCCAGCTCGCGCATCGAGGCGGTGACGACTTCGAGCATGTCGAGGCTGTTGGCGCCGAACTCGCGGAACGAGTCGGCGAACTCCAGGTCTTCGTGCTCGACGTCGTCGAGCTGCTCGACCACATTATTTCGAATGGTAGCGACTACTTCGTCTCGGGTCATCGTCGTGCCTCACTTGCATGGATACTGCGCCAGGTGCTGCTCGTGCTTGGCAAACATCGGCGCGGCTAACTCACGTGTCAAACGCCGATCATGTAGCCGGTGGCCGATTCGAATTCAAGCAAAGAAACCGGACAAAGGGTCGGAAACCTTCACGTTTCAGACCTCGCCGCTGGAAGTCTGCGCGCGAATAGGGTATCGAGAATCGCGCCCCAAAACTTCGACCTCGGGAGGCTCCACGTGCTCCGCTACGACCAAGCTCAACGCCACAGTGACGCGGCTGTTGCCATCCGCCCGGTACTCAACCTGCGTGATCGGCATCGCTTTATCCGCTTTCCCCACGGGCTTTACGCCGACGATCCGAACTATCGCGCTCCGCTGGATCTGATGATCTGGGAGCGCATCTCGCCCAAGCTCAATCCGTGGTTCGACCACGGCGAGGCTCAGTTCTACCTGGCTATGCGCGGCGACCGAGTCGTCGGCCGCATCAGCGCGCAGGTCGACCAGAAGCACCTCGAGCAGCACGGCGACGGGGCGGGATTCTTCGGTTGCTTCGAGGTCGACGACGACCCGGAGGCCGCCCAGGCGCTGCTCGCGACGGCCCAGGACTGGTGCCGCTTGCGCGGAATGACCCGTATTCGCGGCCCGTTTAGTCTGTCGATCAACGAGGAGGCCGGCCTGCTCGTCGATGGGTTCGACTCGCCGAATTATATCATGATGCCTCACGGCCGGCGCTACTATCCCGACTTTGTCGAGGAGGCCGGCTTCGAAAAGGCGATGGACCTGTATGCGTGGCGCTACAGTCGCGAGCGCATCCCCGAATATGCTTTCGAGATGGCCGAGGCGGCCAAAGGCCACCCGGGGGTGACCATTCGCGACCTCGATATGGATAATATCGGCCGCGACGTGCGCATCATCATGGATATCTTCAACGAGGCATGGTCCAAAAACTGGGGCTACGTGCCGTTGACCGAGGCCGAGCTCGACAAGATGGCCCAGGAGTTCAAGCTCATCGTCGACCCCGAGCTGTGCATGATCGCAGAGGTCGACGGGGTGCCCGCGGCGATGACCGTGGCGCTGCCGAATATCAACGAGGCGTTCCGCGATCTCGACGGCAAGTTGATGCCGTCAGGCTGGGCGAAGGTGCTCTACCGGCTCAAGGTCAAGAACCCCAAGAGCTTCCGCTGCGTGCTGCTCGGTATCCGAAAGGAGTATCGCAGCACGGCCATGGGAGGGCTGAGCGTGCTGCTCTATACGACCATCTACGACCGTGCCTATCAGAAGGGCTACGTCGAAGCGGAGGCGGGTTGGACGCTCGAGACCAATAAGGGCATCAACGGAGGCATGGAGTTGATGGGCGCCGAGAAGTACAAGACGTACCGCATCTACGAGAAGGAACTCTAATCAAAGCGCAGATATACCCATGAGAGTCTTTGTCACAGGCGGCACCGGCTTTGTCGGCTCGCACGTGGTCGAGCAGCTTATCGACGACGGCCACGAGCCGATATGTCTGGTGCGCGAGACCTCCGACACCGAGCATCTCGACGGGCTCGGCGTGGACACCTTCGTCGGCTCGCTCGCCGAGGTCGACGGGATGCGCGCGGCGCTCGAAAAGGTCGACGCGGTCGTCCACATGGCCGGAGTCATCAAGGTGCGCGACTTCGACGACTTCTATCGGCTCAACGGCGATGCGACCGCCGAGCTTGTCGAGTTGGCCGCCGAGGTCAACCCGGAACTCGAGCGCTTTGTCTACGTCTCCAGCGTCAGCGCGCAGGGGCCATCGGCCGGCGCCGCGCCTCGCCCCGACTCCGCCCAGCCCGAACCCGTCAGCCATTACGGCCGCAGCAAGCTGCTCGGCGAGCAGGGTGTGGCCTCTGTATCCGACCGAATCCCGGTGACGATCTTTCGTCCGCCGCCGGTCTATGGCCCGCGTGACTACGAGATGTTCAACGTCTTCCGGATGGCCAAATACGGCCTGGCGCCGGTTTACGGCGACGGATCGGGATATTTGAGCCTGATTCACGTCTTCGATCTGGCGCGCGCCATCGGATTGGCCGTCGATGTCGACCACCCCAGCGGGGCGGTCTTTCCCATCGACGACGGTCAGATCCACACCTGGAAGAGCCTCACCAATGACTTCGCCGACGCCATGGGAAAAGACGCGCGCCACCTGTGTGTGCCCCGCGTCTTCTTTCATGCCGCCGGCCACCTCAGCGAGGCCTTCGGCCGGTTGACCAATCGCGCGACGATCTTCAACACCGACAAGGTCGCAGAGATGTCCCAGGATAGCTGGGTTTGTGGCAATGAGCGTCTCGGCGAGCTGCTCGATTGGCAGCCCGATTGGCCGATCGACCGCGGCGCCGAGTTGACCGCCGAGTGGTATCTCGAAGAAGGCTGGTTATGAGCTTGTGGTAGCTTTCGTCTCGACCAAGGCAGGGGTAGCCCGTGAACGAAGGACAACAACATCTCATCCGAGTCGTCGAGGCTGCCTACTTATTAGATCTCGACGAGCAACAATGGGTCGATCGGCTCGTCGAAGTCCTGGCGGCGATGCGAGGCGCAGCCCATGGGCTGATGGTCTATCTCTATGACGCCAGTCGGCCTGAAGAAGGCGTCGATATTTCCTCCTACGCGCTCGACGGCCTCGACGAGGATTTCGCTCAGGCTACCATCGAGCATAACGCCAATACTCCCCCCGCCGACATCCGTCGGGTCTACCAGAGCGGCGTCCGCTGCGGCACCGTCAGCGAAGTGCTCGAGCCGCAGGGACTCTTGCCGCGTGAGCACGAGAGCTTCGCGATGGCCCGGCAGGCGACTGGAATTGAGGATGCTTGGGGCTTGAGCGCTTCGGGACCTGATGGGCATGGGGTCGGTGTGGCCGCGCCGCTGGCCGAGCTCAGCAAGACCCCAGACTCCACGCGCGAGTTGTGGGGGCTTGTTGGCGTGCACTTGGCAAACGCCTACCGACTGCGCCGACGATTCGGTGGCGAAGACGATGAGCAGATGCCTCGTTTTGGCCCCGGCGGACGTCTCATACACGACGGAAAATTCTCATTTTCCCAAACCGACCGCGAGCGTATACGCCACGCCATCGGGCAGATCGACCAGGCGCGCTCGAAGAAATTGCGTCACATGCCGGCCGAGGCGTTGCCGCTGTGGAGAGGCTTGGTCGAGGGACGCTGGTCTCTCATCGATAGGCGAGACAGCGACGGGCGTCGTTTCATCGTCGCTCATCCCAATGATCCTCGAGTCGACCAGCCCAGAGGGCTCAATAAGCGCGAGCGCCAGGTCGTTGCCTATGTATTGCAGGGAGACTCCGATGCGCGGATCAGCTATTCGCTGGGTCTCGACGAGGACGAAGTCGCGTCCTTAGTCGACGGTGCGTTGGACAAGCTCAACTTGGCGTCGCGCGAAGAATTGCTGCGTTTGCACCGCGCTCTGTCCGGGTGAGCAGGGATTCGCGTTGACGGTTCGCGTGATCATCTTCAATACTCGAACAGTCGCCGAGACATACTGAGGGCTCGGGTGGGTGGACAGATTCAGCCACTTAATTTGTTCGGCTTGGATCGCTCGAACTCTGTCGATGAAAGCGGGTGCTAGCGGCCAACTACTGTTTTGGACGGAGTTGTATATGAGAGGAGCGTCGCGGAATCTGGTCCGACTGGTCGAGGCCGCCTACCAACTCGATATCGATCAGCAGGAATGGCTCGACGGTCTGGCCGGTGTATTGGGGACGATGGGCGGTGCGGCCTACGGACTGATGGTCTATGAATACGACGCCAGCAAGCCCGAAGAAGGTGTCCACATTCCAGCCTACGCCCTCCACGAGATTGGAGAGGAATTTGCCCAGGGCACGCTGACCCATCATTCACACAGCCCTCCCGACGACACCAGGCGCGTTTATCACAGCGGAATTCGCTGTGGCACGACCAGCGAGCTTTTCGCTCCGGCAGGGATTTTGCCGCGCGAGCACGAGAGTTTTTCGTTGGTCAGTGGACTCTACAACGGTGTCGAGGACGCCTGGGGGCTGAGCGCGTCGAACCCGGACGGGCGCGGGGTGGGAATCGCAGCGCCCCTTTATGAAGTGACGACCATGTCCGACTCGATGCGTGAGTTGTGGGGGCTGGTCGGCGTCCACTTGGCCACGGCCTATCGGCTGCGACGCGGCGGCGACGACCAAACACGCAGCCCCGACGCGGTCTTCGAGCCCAACGGTCGGTTGGTGCA
>CAYLTX010000023.1:45405-57843 GCA_964386725.1 uncultured Bradymonadales bacterium
GTATCGGCTTCGACAGCCGGCTCATCGAGCGCACCGGCGAGGCGGTGCGACGCCGCGAGCGTGCGCGTTCGTCGCAAGTGCGCCGCGAGCCGCAAGCGGCGCTGCAAATGTGGAAAGGGCTGGTCGACGGGCGTTGGTCACTGGTCGAGCAGATCGACGGTGACGGTCGCCGACTGGTCGTCGCGCACGAAAACGAGCCACCCGTCGACGGCCCGAGTATTCTAACTAAGCCGGAGCGCCAGGTAGCCGCCTACGTCGCACAGGGTGATTCCATCGACCGCATCGCCTACTCGCTAGGCTTCGAACGGCAGCGGGTCGTCGAGCTGCTCGAGTCCGTCATGGAGAAGCTCGAGGCCGACACGCGCGACGAGGTCACCGCACTTTTCCACACCTACTTGGGGCGCTGACACCCCGCCTTCCATGCCACCATCGATACGTTCGTATTCGGTGATCTTCTACATTTGTAGACAATTTTTTTGCGCTTTCGGCGCTTCCCGCTACGCTTAACCCTGCAACTAACATAATTTGACGGGGCGAAGTCGACCCCAGGGAGGCGCCGTGAGTAGCGATGACTTGACGACAGCCGAATTGCGTCCGAGCCGTATTGCCGCGCGAAGTGTTCGCCGAGACACAAAGGGCCAAACAAACGACGTCGATGGCGCGAAGGTGAGTCTGAGATGCACCTTGATCGACGCCTTCGTCTCGCATCTCGAGGAGCTGTCGGTGGACACGATCTTCGGCGTGCCCGGCGGGCTGCTCCATCCCTTCTTCGAAGCCATCGAGCGTCATCCGCTGCTGAGCCTCATCGTCACCAAGCATGAGGCCGGCGCGGCGTTTATGGCCGACGGGTATGCGCGAACCAAGCGCAGCCTCGCGGTATGTGCGGCGACATCGGGCCCCGGCGCCACGAACCTGCTGACCGGCGTGGGCGTGGCCTTCTCGGACGGTGTGCCGCTGCTGGTTGTCACCGGGCAGGCCGCGTCGAAGAATCTCGGCCGAGGCGCCGTCCAGGAGTCGGGGCCCCAGGACATCGACATCGTCAAGATGTTCGAGCCGGTGACCAAATACTCGGCGATGGTCGACCACCCGGCTCGCTTTACACACCACCTACGGCGGGCGCTGCGTCTGGCCGTCTCCGGACGCCCCGGGCCTGTTCATCTGAACGTACCGGTCGACTTTTGGTCCGAGTTGGTCGAGCTCGAAGACCTCGAGCTGGAACGCTACACGCCGAGCAACAACGTGTTCGACCCGAAGGCGGTCGAGCGGGCCGCAGCCGCCCTGTCCCAGGCCAGCCGGCCGGTCATCCTCGCCGGAGGTGGCGTGCGTGACGGCCAAGCGGCGCAGCCGCTGCGGCGGCTCGCCGAGCGGTTGGGCGCGCTCGTGGTGACTACGCCCCGTGGAAAGGGCGTCTTCCCCGAAGAACATCCCCAGTGGGCGGGTATCTGTGGCTATGGCGGCCACAGCTGCGCCACCGAACTGATGCTGGGCGACGAGCCCGACGTCTTGCTCGCCGTGGGCGCCTCTCTCAACGAGACGACGACCTTTGGCTGGCATCCGGATCTGATGCCCTCCGAGGCGTTTATCCACCTGGATATCGACCCGGAGCGTATCGGGCGCAGCTACCCGGTCGATGTCGGGTTGCTCGGAGACGCAGCCACGATCCTCGATGAGCTGGCCGAGCGCGTCGCCGACAAGGACGAGCGTCGATCGCTGCGAGAGGGCTGGGCCGCGCGCCACAGCGGCCCGTCGCTGCGGGCATCTTCGCTGCAGCTCAATCTGGCACTCTCCGAGAAGACTGGCCTGACCCCGGAGGCCTGGCGCGCCGAGTTGGAGGCAGTCCTCCCCGACGACGCGCTGATCTTTTCGGATGTGGGCGGCCATATGCTGTTCAATATCCACCATCTGCGCATCAAGCAGGGCCAGGACTTCATCCTCAACCTGGGGTTCGGCTCGATGGGCCACGGCACCGTCGCCCCCATCGGCGCGGCGCTGGCCGACCCATGCCGGCCGGTGGTTTCCATCATCGGCGATGGGTGCTTCGCCATGAACGGCATGGATCTGCTCGTCGCCGTCGAGCACGACATCCCCGTGGTCTGGATCGTGGAGAATAACCAGATGCACGGCATCTCTTGGCATATCAGCAAAATGCTCAGCGGGCGCCCGCTGGAGTCGATCAACCCCGACAAGCCGGTCGATATCGCTAGTATTGCGCGCTCGATGGGGGTGCAGACTCACGTCGTCGAGAGCCTCGGCCAGCTCCAGAGGCCGCTATACGATGCTTTGGAGCAACGCCGAGGCCCGACGTTGATCGATGTACGCGTCGATCCGACGGTCGCACCGCCGATGGAAGGCCGCGCCAAGGCCATCGGTGGTTTTCGGTGATTCGCTATTTTCGGTGATTCGCTATTTTCGGTGACTCGCTATTTTCGGTGACTCGCTATGCCGTCGCGCGCACTACCCGACGGATCTGCTGTTGGGACACAGAGGAGATAAGAGATGAACGACCAAGATTCACCGTTGGACCGTATCGGCGCCAAGGAGCGACTCGAGGCCAAGGTCGTCGACACCCGCACCGAGCCGCGCATCCACGGCTATTCGGTCCAGGACGACCTGGCGCGACACTACTCGTTCGGCGAGGTCATCCTGCTGAGTATCACCGGAGAGCCACCCACGGAGCGGGTGGGCCGGGCGTTCGAGTTGGCGTTGACCTATATGACGCCGATTTCGATCGCCGAGGCGCCCGCACACGCCGCCAGGCTCGGCCAGACGGTCAACTCCAGCGTATCGGGAGTTGTGTCGCTCGCGGCGACTGCGCTCAGCGAACAGGCTCGGTGGCTCCTCGAGGAGCACGCCGGGGTGCTCTCTTGGCTGGCCGATCGCAGTGAGGATTTTCCCCAGCAGGCGCGCGCCGACGGCCCCGAGCAGCGCCGACAGGTCGCCGCGCTCCACGCCGCCGTGAGCGACGAACTCGGTGAGCTGGCGATTTTCTCGAACGGCCCGGCGCTGTGGCCGGCGTTGCTCGGCGTCCTCTACGCGTGTGGGCTGCGCGAGCCCGACCAGATCCTGCCGGCCATCGTCCAGGCGCGTCTGAGCACGGCCGTCGCCGAGGCTACCGCAGTCGTCCCCGGCCGGTTGAAAGATTATCCCATCAACGTTCCTCCCATTCGGTATACCGATGAACGAGACTCCGAAGACAAGAGATGAAGTCCACACCAACGTGGGACGTGCCGGGTTCGGCGACAATTACTTCAAGGGCTGGGCCGTCATCGAGGAACTCGTCGGGCGGGAGTCGAGCTGGAGCTTGTACTCGATGGCCGTAGGGGGGCCCCCGCTCGACCGGCAGGATACGGAGCTATGCGAGCTCTTGGAGGCCGCCAGTATGGTCGCCGACCCGCGGATCTGGCTCTTCAAGGTGTGCACACTCGTCGCCTCGTACGGTTGCGCTCTCGCAGCCCAAGCCAGCACGAAGTTAATTCTCGATGAGTCGTTTTTGGGCCCGGGCGGGGTTTATCTGGCGGCTCGAAACTTGGTCGAGATAAGCCGGGAGTTGGGCGAGTCGGCTCACAAACAGGCGGCCGTCGACGCCTGCTTCCAGCGTCGAATCGAAGAGCATGGTGCGATGGCCGGCTTCGGGGTGGTTGGCAGGACATACGACGAGCGCCAACAGGCGATTGACGAGTGGCTCGTCGACCACGGCCGCACCGGCGGTGATTATTGGAAGCTGAGCCGCCGGCTCGAGGATGCCGCCGAGCGACTACGCGGGCTCAGGCCCAACGTGGCTCTGCCCATCGCCCAAGCCTTGCTCGACATGGGCTATTCACCGGACCAGATCAAGCTCTTGGCGATGCGTATGACCGACGTCATCCTGGCGGCCGTCTCCCACGACGAGGCGCAGCGAGGCTCGGCCATTCTGAGGCGCCTTCCACCGGAGTCGGTGACTTATAGCGGCCCCCAGCCGCGTCTGAGCCCGCGGGCCGAGCAGGCACGCTGAGCCCCAAGCCCGCAGTTCCCTTACATCTCCTCGAGCGTCTCGATGCCCACCAACCGCAGTCCCTTTTGCAGGGTCTGGGCGACCGCGCGAGACAGATAGAGGAGTCCGTCGCGTCGCTTGGCGTCGTCGATGTCGACGATCTTGTGGTCGTCGTCGTTGTAGAGCGTGCTGAACGATTTACACAATTTGAAGAGGTACTCGGTGACTTTGCTCGGGTCGAGGTCGCGTGCCGCCTGTGAAGCCACCTGCGGCCAGTCCTGGAGCTGGCGCACGAGTGCCATCTCCAGGTCGGTGCCCAGCGCCTCGAGACATCCGGCGCGGCTGGTCTCGTCGAGCTCGGGCCAGCCGCCGATGCGCCGGCCGATCGATTGGATGCGTGCGTAGCTATACAGGCAGTAGGGGCCGGTTCGTCCCTGGAAGTCGATGGACTTCTTGGGGTCGAAATTGACCGTCGTGCGCGGGTTGAAGTCCAGAATATAATATTTCAAGCCGGCCATGCCGATGGCGCGGGCGCGCTCGTCGAGCTCCGCGTCGTCGAGCTCCGGCCAGCGATCCTCGACCTCTTGGCGCGCGAGCGCCTCCATCTCGTCCATCAATTCGTCGGCGTCGACGACCTTGCCCTCGCGGCTCTTCATCTTGCCCTCGGGCAGCAGCACCATCCCGTAGGAGAGGTGGTACAGCCGTCCCTCGAGCTCGGGCTTCAGCAGCCCCAAGATTTTGAAGAGCACCTGGAAGTGATAGTCCTGCTCGTTGCCGACCACATAGCTCATCTTGTCGAGGTCGAACTCCCGAAAACGCTCCAGCGCGGTGCCGATATCCTGGGTCATATAGACGCTGGTGCCGTCGCTTCGCAGCAGCACCTTTTGGCCTTGAAGGCCGAGCTTTTCTAAGTCACAGACGACCGCGCCGTCTTCGAGTCGCTCGAATTTGCCCGCCTCGAGCCCCTCCAAGACCACGTCCTTGCCGAGTTGGTAGGTCTGCGACTCGTAGTAGACCTTGTCGAATTCGACGCCGAGACGTTCGTAGGTCTCGTCGAAGCCGTCGAAGACCCACTGGTTCATGGTCTTCCACAGGGCGACGGTCTCCTCGTCGCCGGCCTCCCAATTGCGCAACATCTCTTTGGCTTGGCCGCCGAGTTGGCTTTCGCGGTTGAAGTAATCGTCTCGGTACTCGCCGAAGAAGATCTCTCGAAGCTCGTGCTCGTCCGACTCGTTTTCCTCGACCTCGTCGCGCTCGTCCAGCCAGTTCTCGAAGCGCTTTTGGGCCTGGTCGGTCTGCTTCCAAGCGTCGTATTCGGCGGAGAATTTCTGGTTGAACATCACATAATAGCGACCCACGAGGTGGTCGCCTTTCTCGCCGGTCTCCTCGGGCGTCTCGCCGTCGCCCCACTTTTTGTAGGCGAGCATCGACTTGCAGATGTGGATGCCCCGGTCGTTGATCAGGTTGACGCGGGTGACCTCGTGGCCGGCCCAGTCAGAGATCTGCGAGACGGCATATCCCAGCAGGTCGTTTCGCACGTGGCCCAAATGCTGGGGCTTATTGGTGTTGGGCGCCGAGTACTCGAACATCCAATGCTCGGGCGGATCGGCGGTGCCGGCGCCGAATTTGGGCTCGTCGAGCGCCTGAGACACGACCACCCGGGCGAGTTGGGAGGTGTCGAAGGTGAAGTTGACGTACGGCCCGACCGCGCGGACCTCGGCGATGACGGTGTCGTCTTCGCCGAGCAGCTCGTCGACCTTGGCCGCGACCTCCTTGGCGATGATCGGCGGCCCCTTTCGGAGGTGGCGTGCCAAGACAAAGCAAGGGAACCCTCGGTCGCCCATCTCGGGCTGGGGCGGGGTGCCCACATGAATCTCGTCGATCGCCTCCTCGGGGACCTCTAGCGCACGCAGCGCTTCGTTCTTGAGGGCCGTGACGCGGGCTTCGATGTCGCGAATGCGCATAATCATCTTCTTCAGCAGTGGGAATCACTCTTTTTTGAGCTGCCGGCCGGGCAGGTCGGCCGACCATAAGTTCGCCGATCGGCTTTGACAACCCGCAACGCCAAGTTCGGCACAATTGGACGATTCGAGTGGGTCTGATAAAGTTCGGTCAGGATATCCACGACCATCTGGCCGGTTTCTCAGAAGGGCTCCATGACGCACAGAAGTTATTCGGTGGTGGTAGTGCCTGACGAGTGGGAGGGCTCACTCGAGGAGTTGGCGACGGCGATGCTGCCGATTATTCGGCGCGAGCCCAAACAGGTGCTCCCGCTTCTGGCGCGTGGGCCGATGACGCTCGAGGCGGATCTGAGCGTCGAGGAGGCCGGCCTGCTCCAGGCGCGCCTCAATAAGCTCGGCGTCCCCGCGCGGGTGTACGACGCCGCCGGCGAGACGGTCAGCGACTCGGCTCATCGGGGCGCCAAGAAGACGGCCGAAGCCCCCAAGAAAGAGACACAAGCGCCGAAACGGCCGAAACAGAAAAAGGCGCAAAAGGAAAAAGCGTCGGCGGAGAGTCAGTGGTCGAGCCTTTTTCCGGACATGGATTCGAATGAGGCCGATGAGAATGCGGCCTCCAAGCCCAAAGCGTCCAAGCCCAAAGCTCCCAAACTCAATCTACCGAAGCCTAAGTCAACGAAGCCGAAGTCAGGCGAGTCGGCATCAGGCAAAAAGCTGCGGTCCCTGGACGAGTTGGCCGGAGATTCAAAGCCGGCTTTCGGCGCGGAGGCGGCGCCCGAGGAGCCGCCCGAGCTCGACAATGCTCCCTCCAAGCCCGCGGCGCGCCACAAGCCCAAGTCGAAGCCGTCGCCCAAACCGCCCGAGCAGCCGGCGTCGCCGGGTCTGCCCGGCAGCAAGCCGGAGACCGGCGCCTCCGGCCCGCCCACCGGCGGATTCGACGCGGGGCGCATGAACGACGCGCTGCATGCTGACGACGACCGCAAGCCGCCTTACGCCCCCAAGGGCTTCGACGATAGCCTCGAGCATATCCCGGCGCTGGCCGGGCTGTTGAGCCTCATCGCCCCGGGGGCGGGCCAGGTCTATAACGGTCAGAAGGAGCAGGCCCGCGGATACGGCCTGCGCGCCGCGCTCGTGCTTCCGTGGTACCGCAGCGTGCGCCAAGCCAGCGATTATGCCGAGAAGATACGCACCTATTGGGCACCGAAGCCGCCGTCGGGGGCGCTCAAAGACGCGCTGAAGTACTTGATCGTGTTCTGGCTGGTGTTCGGGCCGCTGATCGCCGCGCTGGGATGGGCGGGCACGTTCGTCTATGATGTTGCCAGTCAGCCCGAGGCGCCGAAGGTTACTGAAGTCGATGTCCGGGATGCCTTCGAGCAGGCTCGCACGGACATGTATATGGCCCGCATCGAGGGCCTCGACGGTGTCGCCAGCCACATCGACCAACGAGACAGCCAGCACGAGCGCTTCACCATGTCGGATGAAGAGCGCGCCCAGCGGCTATTTCGACGCGGCGTTGGCTTTTGCCGGGAAGGCAAATACTCCACCTGTGAGAGCGCGATGAAGCGCGTCAGCAGCCTGAGTTCCGAGCTGCGCCGCCACGCTTACCGTCTGCAGGCCTGGGCCAGCGTTCGAAAGCAGGGCGGCGACGACCCGATGCCCGATGTCGGTAAGTTCGACTCCATCGAGGAATACGAGCGCCGCCAGGAGGCCGGCCGTCAGGCTGACGAAGAAGCTAGTGAGGGAGTGGACGGGGAAGCTAGTCAGGGGGCTGGCGAAGAGAACGAGGAGGCGGGCGAGGAGCAGGCACCGCCTGAGCTGCCGTGATCTGATTTTGCTTTTCGAGGAGGCGTCATGACCGTTCGACTCCGATTGACCTGTGGCGATTCGGTACGCGAAGTGGCTTTCGCTCGCAGCTCCATCTCCATCGGCCGTGGACCGTTTAACGACGTGGTCTTCGCCGACGCCGACCTGGCCCGGGTACACGGCGAGCTGGAGATTGGAGAAGACGCGAGCCTGGCCTTCCGTGCTCGAGCGAGTTCCCAGCCGACTCGGATCCTGCGCGCCGGCGAGTGCGTCTTGATCGCCACCGGCGACGAAGAGCAAGTGATCCATCTGCAGCCGGACGACGTCGTCCGAATGGGTGAAGAGCCCGGCGTGGACCTGGAGATTGTCCACGTCGAGGTTGGCGAGGCCGCCAGCTGGTCGACCCTCGAGTTGCCCGAGCACCGCGATCAGCAGTTGCCCGCCGCGGCCTCCCAACTGCAGCGCACCCTCAGCCAACAATTGGCCAACCAGCCCGACTCCGAGACCTTTTTGCGCTGTACCGCGCTCTTTGTCGGCTTTGTCACACGCCGCGCGCCCTGTGCGGTCGAGCTGGCCATTCCCATTGAAACCCAGCCGTGGCGCTCCGACGACCACATGCTCCAAGATGTCCAGGTCGATCTGTCCGAGGCGTCCGGTGAATTGGGGCTCGACGCGGTCGAGGCGGGGTTCATGCGCACGCGAGACCCGCTGCCTCCGTTCGGCTCGGCGGCCACGGCGATCCTCCGCGAGCTCAAGTCCCTCGACCGCTGCGTGATCACCCCCGCAGAAGACGGGGTCGTCAGCCTCTTGGTGCCGCTGGCGCTCGATGGCGAACTCGCGGCGGTGCTCGATATGAGTTTTCGAGCCGCGATCGACGACCCGCTGCTCGAGCAAGCCGCCGGCGCTGCCGCGCTGATGCAGCCGTTGGCTTCAGTCGTGCTCGGCCGCGATCGCCAGGAGCGTCGCTGCGACAGCTTGCGTGAGGAAATCTGCTACTGGCGCCAGCGTGAGCGTCGCCACTACCTATTCAAAGATCTCATCGCCGAGAGCGACGCCATGCGTGCGGTCTATGAAGATCTCAATGCATGCGTCCCCGACCCAAAGCCGGTGCTCGTGGTCGGCGAGGCCGGCTGCGGCAAAGCCCTGCTCGCTCGCGCGCTGCATCACCTCGGCCCGCGCAAAGACGGCATGCTGATCAGCATCAACTGCCGCGATTTATCCGGTGAGCAGCTCGACTTCGAACTGTTCGGCAGCGTGGCCAATGACCTGTCGGGCGACGTAGAGCCGCGAAAGGGCATCTTCGAGTTGGCCGACGGTGGCACTGTTTTCCTGGAGGAGATCGACCGGCTCTCGGCGATGTTACAGGGGAAGCTGCTTCGCATGCTTCGGGAGGGCGAGGTACGCCGCATCGGTGACGCGATCTCCCGGCGGATCGACGTGCGGCTGGTGGCCAGCACACACCGGGATCTGTCCAGCCGCGTCTGTAAGGGCCGCTTTCGGCGCGATCTTTATCTGGCGCTTCGCGACCAAGTCCTGGAGGTCCCGCCGCTTCGAGACCGGCGCGCCGACATCATGCCGCTGGCGCGCACCTTCTTGGCGACCTTCGCCGAGCGCTACGGTCAATCCTGCCGGCGCTTCGCCCCCGAGGTGCGCGAGAAATTGCTCGACCACCGCTGGCAGGGCAACGTGCGCGAGCTCAAAGCCGTGGTCGAGGCGGCGGTGCTGAATTGCGACGACGAGGTGGTCGAGTCGGATGATTTGGGGTTGTGAACACAACCTAAATAACTGCACGTAGATCTTGCGGCAACTCGCTCGTCTGTACTGGTTCGGGCTCGAGGCTTGGGACTTGGGGAGCAAGCACCCGCTCCGCAAAGTCTTTAACTTCATTTGCCGCTGATCTGGTCGAGCATCTCGGAGACGGCTTGGTCGTGCTCGTCGGTGCGTTGGACGCAGCTCTGGAGGGCGGCGGTCAGCTGCAGCGAGGTCTCGATGTCGCGGTCGACGCAGCGGTACAACGCTGCTTTGGCGATCTTGACGGCTTTGGGCGGCAGTTGGGCGATCTCGGCGGCGGTCTCTCGGGCGCGGTCGAGCACATCGTCGCGCGGGACGACCTCGCTGACCAGGCCGACATCGAGCGCCTCGTCGGCGTCGATGATGCGCGCGGTCAGGATAAGCTCGACGGCCGTCGCGAAGCCGACCACCCGGGTGAGCAGGTAGGCGCCGCCGTCACCGGGGATCAGCCCCACCTTTGCGAAGGTCGATCCGAACTTCGCCTTGTCGCTGCCGATACGAATATCGCACATCAGCGATAGATCCAGGCCGGCGCCGATGGCGTGGCCGTTGATGGCGGCAATCACCGGCTTCTCGAAGCGCTCGAAGCGCCGCGGGATACTCTGGAGGCCGCGAAGATAGTTGTCGCGAAGCTCGACCGGGTCGCCGGCGAACATCCCCGACTTATCGCGCATCGCCTTGAGGTCACCGCCGGCGCAAAAGGCCGGCCCGGCGCCGGTGACGATGACCGCGCGTACCTGTTCGTCGAGCTCGGCGCGGTCGAGCGCCTCGACCAGCTCCTCGGCCATCTGGCTCGAATAGGCGTTTCGGGCGTCGGGGCGGTTCAAGGTGATCGTGGCGATTGCGTCATCAACGTCGTACAGAATGTCGGCCATGGTCTGAGCTTCCGGGGTCGATGGGGGATGGTGAGCGATGCTGCAGAACCTAAAGCCGGTCGCCGGGCGAATCAACCCCGGTTGTTTCAGCCCCATCCCTGTTTATTGTTTGAGGCGCACCGTGCATCCGCTCGGGATGTCTGGCAGTCATAAAACCGGCGCTAGGGTAGGCGCGCGCCGTTGGATAACGAAGTATGAGTACGTGGCTCATTATAAATCCAGAGGCAGGCTCGGCCGCCAAAAATGAGCATATCCTCGCTCGTGCCGGCAGCCTCTCCGACGTGCATATGCGGGTCACCGCAGGACCCGGCGATGCGATGTCGTTGGCCCGACAGGCATGTATGGAGGGGGCGGAGCGCGTCGTCGCCGCCGGTGGGGACGGTACTGTCAATGAGGTGCTAAATGGCATCGCCGGCCACCTCTCCGAGGTTACCCTCGGCGTGCTCCCGCTGGGTACCGGAAATGATATCGCACGGGCGCTGGGGATGCCCGACGACGCAGAGTTGGCGCTGAGCTACCTGCTCGAGTCCAACGACATTCGTCAGCTCGACCTGATGCGCGTGTCCAATCCCTCCGGCTCCCGTCTGGCGCTCAACCACGTCAACGCCGGCTACAGCAACTTGGTCAACGAGCAGATCACCTCCGAAATGAAGCAGCGCTGGGGGCCCTTTGCCTATCTCAAGACCGCGGCGAGCCAATTGCGCGAGCGCCGCGAATATCACACTCGGATTACCTGGGAGGACGGCGCCGTCGAGGTCATCGATGCGGTCAATATCTTCGTCGCCAACGGGCGCACGGTCGCCGGCGGCCTGCGCGTCGCCCCACAGGCCAGCCTCGAAGACGGCATTCTGCAGACCTTCGTCTTCGAGTCGGGCTCCTTGGTGGAGCTGGCTGGGATGGCCGCGCGCGCGTTGGTCGGCGACCTCACCCACAGTGAGCATGTCATCAGCCGGCCCACGAGCAGGATTCACGTCGAGTCGACTCCGCCGATGATCTTCAATGTCGACGGCGAGGCCTTCTGCGAGCAGACTGTCGACGTACGCGTCATCCCCGGTGCGCTGAGCGCCATCGTCGGGCCCAATTACGTCATTGAGCCCACCATGGTTGTCGAGGCCGACCGCGACGGCGGCTCCGACACTGCGGGCTGAAATCGATCCCTCTTCGTTAATTCATCTTGGTGAATTTGGCGGCGAGCTGTAGAAGCTGACTTTTTTCCGGCCACAATGATATTGGCGAAGAGGTCCTGATGAATCGCAATACGAATACTGAGTGGAAGGTGCTCGACCACGGTACCCTCGAGCAACTCACCTCGAATCTATACCGCGTCGAGGGAGCTCTGCCCGATATGGCGCTGCCGCGCCACATGATCATCGTCAAATTACCCGGCGAGAGGCTGCTCATCCACAACGCGATCGCCGTGGGCGACGAGGTGCGCGAGCAGATAGAGCAGCTCGGCGATCCGACTTATCTGCTGGTGCCAAATGGTTGGCATCGGCTCGACGCGCCAGCTTATAAGCAGCGCTATCCCGAGCTGTCGGTCATTTGCCCGCGCGGTTCGAGAGACAAAGTCGAGGAGGCCGTCGCCGTAGACCTGACTTACGACCAATTCAGCGGCGAGGACGCCGTCAGCTTGGTGCATCTGGACGGGCTCCGCGATGTAGAAGGGGTGCTACAGTATCGAGGTGAAGACGGTGTCACATTGGTGTTCAACGACGTCCTTTTCAATCAGCCGCATATGGCTGGCATGATGGGGCTTTTCTTTCGGCTCATCGGTTCGACCGGAGGCCCGAAGGTCACGCGTATCGCGCGCTGGGGCATCGTCAAAGACCGCAGCGCGTGCGCCGACCATATCGGCCGCCTCGCCCGGACCGTCGGCCTCGTGCGAGTCATCCCCGGCCACGGCGAGCTCATCGAAGACGACGCCCCCCAGGTCCTCGCGCAAGTCGCCGACAACCTCTAAGCCGCTGCCTTTCCCCAAGCCCCAAGCCCCAAGTCCCAAGCCCGCAGTTCCCCAAGCCCCAAGCCCCAAGCCCGCAGTTCC
>CAYLTX010000024.1:0-24253 GCA_964386725.1 uncultured Bradymonadales bacterium
GCGGTCAGTTATATCTGGGAGTTTGTCCCCGCCCATTTCGAGCTTCAGGAGCACCACCAGGAGCGTGCAGTGTGCGCGTGCGGATGCTTTCTGTACGGCCCGACGCCCGAGCGCGTCGCCGACGGGGTCATCTACGGGCCGGGGCTTCACGCCGACGTGGCCGTCTCGAAGTGCGACGACAGCCTGCCGATTGAACGCCAGGCCAAGCGGATTCGCCGGGCCGGCATTCCGATGAGCCGAAGCAGCCTCAACGACGTATTTCACCGCACAGCCGAGCTGCTCACGCCCATCTGGCGGCGCATCCTCGAGCTCATCGCCCAAAGCGAGCACGTCTCGGCCGACGAGACGCCGATCAAGGTCCAGGACAAAGGCAAATGCCGCAAAGGCTGGATGTGGACCTTCATCGCCCGCGGCTTGGTGGCCTACGTCTTCAGCGCATCGCGCAGCGGGCAGACGCCGGTGGACGTGCTCGGCGAGACCAGCGGCACCATCCAGGTCGACGGCTACTCGGGCTACAACACGATTAGCTGCCCCGAAGGCCGCACCCGATGTGGCTGCTGGGCACATGCGCGCCGCAAATTCTGGGACGCCTTGAAGTATGCGCCCAAAGAAGCGAGGTGGGTGCTCGACCAAATTTTGAAGCTCTACGAGGTCGAATACGAGGCCCACGAAAAGAAGATCATGGGCAGCGAGGCTCACAAATTTTTACGCCAGGCCAAATCAAAGCCGCTCGTCGACGGGCTCTTCGAGTGGCTCGACGACCAAAAAGACATATGGCCGCCCAAAAGTCCGCTGGGTGAGGCCATCAAATATGCGATCAATCAAAAAGAACCCCTGTCACATTTTTTGGACGAGCCGAAGGTCCGGCTGGACAACAATTTGAGCGAGCGACATCTCAGATTGGTGGCGCTGGGCCGCAAAAACTTTCTATTCGTCGGCCACGACACCGGCGGCAAGAACCTGGCGATCTTGCAGACGATCGTTGCGAGCTGTGTCGCCAACAAGATCAACCCGCAAGAGTACCTGACCGACGTGATCATGCGGGTGCAGCATCATCCGCAGTCACGCATCGACGAGCTGCTTCCCGATCAGTGGAAGCCGCCCGGCTGAAAGGCGGGATCGATTTACTCTAAAGTAAGGGGGCGTCAGCTCAGTCGCGTCATCTGCGCCGATACGTTTCCGTGCTCCTCGGCGGGCGAAAGGCTTGCCCGCGCTCGTCGCACGAATGCGGACAAGCTGTCCGCGCTCCAAGTCAGCTACGCCGGGGACGATGTCTGCCGGACGGATACGCGGGGCTGAACCGCGTTTTGGGACTATCAGCGCAGGTACATTGAGGTGTTCCCCGCGTCCGCGGGGCTGAACCGTGCGCGACCATCTTCGCCCCGCTTGCCCACTCGTGTTCCCCGCGTCCGCGGGGCTGAACCGCGCGCTGGGCTCAACGCCATTTCGGTGCAGCCGTGTTCCCCGCGACCGCGGGGCTGAACCGGGACTGTCTCCGCGTGAGCGGGGCCACCCGGTATGTTCCCCGCGATAGCGGGGCTGAACCGTGGATCGGCGACAACAATTATTACCGGTTCGCGTGTTCCCCGCGTTTAGCGGGGCTGAACCGCTGTTGGACGGCGGTATACCCTACTGCTGACGCCCAGAGGACGTCAGTCCAGTAGTGGCGGCGAGCGTCGTGAGGCTACGGGTGAAGTTGGGGGTCGAGTCTCATCGTTACCCACATCACTGGAGCTCTAAATCGGGAGCCCTGAACGGTCACCGAAGGCTCCCCGATGAGCGGAACGAAGTGGAGCGCCGCGCCCCGTTGTTTAGGGGCGCCTTTGTAGCCCCATGTGACCGAATGGAACGTGGGGATCGGGCGTTGCGAACCGACCATATCATTGTATCCACCAACGATATGCTCGAATAGCGCGCTCGAGATTGCGCGTTGGGGCTTGATTGCCAGCCCCACCCTTACCCCAAGCTTCCTTCGCTAGCGCTACGGTCGCATGGGGCTACAAAAGCCTCTCTCCGTTTCACTCCGCTCGGCGACGCTTCGCCTACGGCTACGCTCATCGAAAGGCTCCTTTCCCCGGGCGACGAGTTGATTTCCACAACTCAGAGATGTGGGTAAGGATGAGGATCGAGTAGCACGTAAGGCCGACCGAGGTCGGAAAATCTGGGGGGCGAGTAGCTCGTCATTCCGACGTGAGGTCGGGTAAGTTGGGCGTCGAGAGGCGTGTAGTTGCGACGTGAGGTCGGTTCGAGCCCGTGCACGTTCAGGTTCACGGGTCTAATGGGACCGTAGCGGCCGTTCGAAGATGTCGATGATCGTGACGCCCAGAGGACGTCAGTCCAGTCGAGCCGGCGGGCATCACCACCAGACATGGGAAGGTCTGGCACCGGTGTTGGGCGATCGCCGCTCGGCCGGCTCAGCGTTGCAGGCGGCGGCGTTGGGCGTCGGCGAGGCGGGCGGCTTGGGCGGCGCGGGTGGGGTGGTCTTGGGCGGTGAGGGTTTGGTGGGCGGCTTGGGCGGCCCAGAGGATGTAGGGGAAGACGAAGTCGAGGTCGGCGTGGAGGCGGGCGGCTTGGGCGTGGGCGGTGTCCCAGGCGTCGAGGTCGCCGAGCTTGGCGAGCAGGGGGAGTCGGGCGCTGTGGTAGACGAGGTGGTAGACGTAGCGGCCGTCGAGGTCGACCACCGCGCGCATGGGCTCGAGCAGGGCCTGGGCGCGCTGGAGTCGGTCGTCGGCGACCGCTGTGATCGCTGCGCCGGCGCGGGCCAGGTCGGTCAGCCGGGAGTCGACCGCGCCGAAGAGGTCGAGGGCGTCGCGGTAGATCTGCCAGGCTTCGGCGGCGTCGCCGCGCTCGGCGGCGAGGTCGGCCATGAGCCGGCGGGCCATGCCCATGTAGACGGGCATGCCCGTGGAGTGGGCGATTTGGTGGGCGTGTCGGGTCAGCGTGCCGGCGGCGGCGAAGTCGCCGCGGAACCAGGCGATCTCGGCGCGGCCCTGGTGGCACCAGCTCAACTCCTCGCGCACGCCGTTGCTCGGGTCCGCCCCGCCCAGCTCGATGGCCTCGTCGAGCAGCGCTTCGCCGCGGTCGAGTTGGCCGGCCAGCAGGCGCAGCCAGCCCTGGCCGCCCAGCGCCTTGACCTGCCCCTCGATGTCGCCGACCTCCTCGAAGAGATAGCTGGCGTGGTCGTAAAAATGTGCGCCGCGCTCGACGTTGCCGTCGAGCCTGTCCAGCTCGCCGAGGACGTAGGAGATCGTGGCCAGCCCGGCCGGGTCGTCGAAGTGGGCGACCTCCTCGAAGAATCGGTTCGCCCAGCGACGCGCGCGCTCGGGTTGGCCGATGATGCGGCTGATGTCGGCCTGCAGGGGCATGTCGGCGGCGCGCCGGGGATCGGTCTCGGGCAGATCGAGTTTGTCGACGACCTGCCGGTATTGGTCCAGCGTGGCCCGCGCGGCGGCGAACGACGAGGCGCGCAGGTGCTCGCGGCCGCTGTCGAGCAGGGGCGATAGCGCCCGGTGATATTCTTCGGCCAAGAGCAGGTGCTGGGCGCGGCGGCGCGAGCGGGCGATGTTGTCGGGCTGCTCGGCCAACATCCGGGCGCAGGCGGCGTGGAAATGCTTCCAGAGGCCGGCGTCGCGGGCGCGCTGCTCGAGCGTCTCTCGCAGCGACTCGGTCTTGAAGCGCCATCCGGTCGGGGTGGAGACGGCCAGGCCGTGGCGGCCGAGCTCGTCCCACAGCAGCTCGGGCGGCTCGAGGCCGAGCAGCTCGACGACGCGCTCCCACTCGGCGCGAACGGCGGTCGTGCCCAGCGCCGCGGCCAGCTCGAGCGCGGTGAGCGCGTCGTCGGCGGCGGCCGGGGCCAGCGCGTCGAGGTGTCGGTCCAGGCGTCTCATCCACAGCGATTGGATGTCGTCGGGGAAGGCATGCGGACCCTCTTTGCGCAGGCGATAGCCGTCGTCGCACTTGTCCAGCAGGTCGCATTCGAGCCAGTAGCGCACCAGATTGGCCGCGAATAGCGGCACGCCCTCGGTGTGCTCGACGAGCCGGTCGGCGAGCTCGGGGCTGAGCTCGAGCATCTGCGTGACGAGCTCGCGCTGCTCGGCGTCGGAGAGTCGCGCCAGCTTCAGCCGGCGCAGATTGCTCAATGTGAGCAACTCGCGGATATGCGGGTCGGAGGTCGCCGCCAGTTGACCGCGCGCGGTGGTGATCAACACCAGACAGCCCAGCGGATCGCTGGAGTCTTCGCGCAGCAGGTATCGGGCCAATTGGAGCGATTCGCTGTGCGAGTCGACCGTGTCGAGCCACAAGATGAGCGGGCGCTCGGCGGCCTCGAGCGAGAGAAAGCGGGTCAGCACCGCCAGCCGTTGGGTCGGGTCGGAGAAGCGGAACTGAGCTCCATCTCGACCTTTCGCCGGGGACGGCCGCGGAGACGGTCGCATAAACTCGGTCAGCGCGGGGATGTCGACCTCCTCGATGACCCGCGCCACCTTGGCATCGTCCAGGTGCAGCCGGCTTCGGAAGTGCTTTTCGAGTCGCCGGTGGACTTTGGAGCGCGACAGGTCCCAGGTCCGCAAGTGATCGCCGAGCGCGCGTCGTAGCTCGTCGCCGCCGCGGCTGCTCTCCTGGTGAGAGATGCGAATGACCTTGGCGAGGCCGAGCTCCTGGGCGCGCTGGGTAAACCAGCCGAGCAGATGACTCTTGCCCACGCCGGCTTCGCCGTTGATGAGCACGCCGCGGGTGCGCCGCTGGCGAAAGACGCGGCCGAGCTCGTCCCAAAGCATGTCGCGCTCGGCGTGCCGGCCGACCATGGATAGGCGACGCAGCCCGAATAAGCCGACGCTCGCGGCGTGACGCTGCGAGTCCGCGGCCGCGCGCGCCCTCGCCTGCCAATCGTTGGGGAAGCCGGGGCGGTCGTAGTCGGGCAGATCGACGTGGTCGGTCAACGAGAGGACGCGCGGGATCAACTCGTCGGCCTCGTCTGCGTTGGAGCGTCCGCCGGCCGCGCCCGCGTCGACGATGCTCGAATCCTCCCACAGGCCGACGGGGCGGTCTTCGGGGGCGAGCATGGATTCCAGCGCGGTGCGGTTCTCCATGACCTCGTCGTGCTCGGCGACTCGGCGGTGCTCACCGGCGCGGTCGACGCGTGTGTCGGCCAGCGAGGGATCGACCTCCAGGACCTCGTCGATGCCGATATGGGATTTGGTCTCGGCGGTGGCCAGCGAGGCGGCGTCGTGGGCGTCGGCGGCGTCGCCGGTCGGTGGGGCGGGCTGGACCAGCGCGTTGTCGTCGAGCAACAGCAGGTTCCAGGCGGCGTCGGCCGCCGATTGAAACCGCCCGCGCAGATCTTTGGCCAGCAGCACCTCCAACCACTCATCGAAGCCGTCTGGGACGGCAAAGCGGGGCTCGAGCGGGGGCGGCGGCTCGTCGAGATGCCTCAACCACAGCCCGGTGGTATTGCGCGACTCGAAGGGCGGGTGCCCACAGGCGAACTCATAGGCCACGCACCCCAGCGCGTACAGATCCGTCCACGGGCCGAAGTCGCGCCAATGGCCGCGCACCTGCTCGGGGGCCATATAATAGGGCGTGCCGCTTCGGACCTGCTCGTCGCCGTCGCCGTCGCTGAGCGCCAGCGCTCGAGAGCGGGTGATCGCGTGGGCGAGGCCGAAGTCGCTCAGCAGCACCCGGTAGCCCTGTCGGGTCGGGTCGAGCAGGATATTGGCCGGCTTGATGTCTCGGTGGACCAGCCCGTGAGCGTGGCTGTGCGCCAGGGCGTCGAGCACCGAGACCAGGATCGCCCGCAGCGCCTTCCAATCCATCAATTGGGCGAGCCGCTCGAGGCTGCCTCCAGCGGCAAATTGCATCGCCAGCCAGGGGCTTGGGGCGGTAAAATCCCCTTGTGAGGCGCTCGCCTCGGCCTCGGAGACCCGCCCGTAGTCCAAGATCTGGACCACTCCCGGGTGGTCGAGCCGCGCCATCATGCGGACCTCCCGCTCGAAGGCGTGCTTGTGCGCCGAAGAGGTGGTCAAGGTCCGGCTGATCACCTTCACGGCCACCGGCTCGCCGGTGCGGTGGTGCTCACCGTACCAGACCTCGCCCATGCCCCCTCGACCCACACGGTTGTGGAGTTGGAAACGACCCAGTTTCATCGGTATTCCGGCCCGTCAAATACCTTTGATAATGAGGTGGATAGTAGTGTTTTTATAAGCCAATGTCCAAAGCGTGCGGATGCAATGCGAATAGTGTGATTTCGGGGTAATTTGTTGTTGAGGGGGCAAAAGACAGCCCCCCGAAAATCTTTATAAAGGGCTCGGCGTAGCGAGGCTATCGCGTACTAAGAACGTCTATTCTCTCGACTTGAGCCGGTGTGGGAGTACTTTTGGGGCGCGTCGGTGCCCTTACTCGTCAGCCCAACTCGTCAGCCCAGCAACGGTTTGCCATGGAACGAAAACTGAGCGATCGGCTCAAAGCCGGCACCAGAGAGCAGCACGAGGCCGTCGAGCGCGCGGTCGAGCTGGACGCGGTGGCCGCCTCGCGGGAGGCATACCTCGCGCATTTATGCGCGCTGTGGGGCGTCCATGCGCCGCTGGAGGCCCGGCTGGCACGCCTGGACTGGGCACAAGTGGGCGTGGACTTCGAGTCTCGTCGGCGCGTCGAGTTGCTGCGAGCGGACATACGGGCGCTGGCGGCCGAGATCGACGTCGAGGCGTTGCCCACCTGTGAGCGGCTCGCGCCGGTGGAGACCATCTGGCAGGGGCTGGGCAGTCTCTACGTGCTCGAGGGCTCGCGGCTCGGTGGCCAGATGATCGCGCGGGCGCTCGAGCAGCGCCTCGGGCTGAGCCCCGAGCGCGCATGCCGATTCCTGTCGAGCCACGGCGTGAGGCTCGGGCAGAGTTGGAAGGCGTTTAAATCTGCGGTCAACCGCGCCGGGGCCGAACACCCGGAATACGCTGCGACGGTGGTCGCCTCTGCAAACGACACCTTCGCGTCCGTCCAGCGCTGGTTCCAAGGTGAAGCGATTGAGCAGGCGAGGTGACTCATGAGCACCGAGAGATCCCGAGACGACGAGCTCGACCTGTCGGCCTGCGCCGAAGAGCCGATCCACATCCCCGGGGCCATCCAGCCCCACGGCCTGCTGCTCGTGCTCACCGAGCCCGAGCTCGAGGCCGTCCAGGTCAGCGAGAATGTCGAGGGGGTGCTCGGACGCGGCTGCGAAGAGGTGCTCGGCCGACGTGTCGAGCACCTCTTTGCCGAGCCTCGAGCCGAGCAGTTGCGTGCCCAATTGGCGACAGCGGGCGCGAATTATAGCGCGCCGCTGACGGTCGCCGTCGACGTCGAGCCGGCCGGGCAGTTGTGGTTCGACGCCCTCTGCCACCGCCACCAGGGGCTGCTCATCGTCGAACTCGAAAACGCCCGTCCCAGCCGCGAAGACACGCAGTTGGGTCAACAGGGGCTGGGCCACCAAGCCGGCGCGCTGCACGCCCAGCTTCTGGGCGGCGCCTTCGGCAAGCTGGGCGCCGCGAGCGATCTGGTGCAGATGTGCGAGTTCATCGCCCGGGAGGTGCGCGATATCACCGGCTTCGACCGCGTCATGGTGTACCGTTTTCACGAGGACAAACACGGCGAGGTCATCGCCGAGGCGCGCGCCGAGGAGGTGGACTCGTTTTTGGGGCTGCACTACCCCGCCTCGGATATCCCCGCGCAGGCCCGACGGTTGTATCGGCTCAACTGGCTTCGGCTGATCGCCGACGTCGATTACGAGCCGGCGCGCCTGGTCCCCCGGCAAAATCCGCATACCGGCGCCACCCTCGACATGAGTCACACCGGGCTTCGAAGCGTCTCGCCGATCCACTTGAAATATCTGCAGAATATGGGCGTGGGCGCCTCGATGTCGATCTCGCTGCTCGAGGGCGACGAGCTGTGGGGACTGATCGCCTGCCACCATCGAAGCGCGAAATTCGTGCCCCCCGCGGTGCGCTCGGCTTGCGAGCTGCTGGGCACGGTGTTGAGTCTGCAACTGGCCACGCGCGAGCTCACCGAGAACACGCTGCGTCGTGCCCGGCTCCAAACCCTTCAGGCCGAGCTTCTGCGAAGCGTCGCCGAGCACCGCACGGTCCTCGGCATGGCCCAGAACCGCCAAAACACGCTGCTCGATTTTGCCGACGCTACCGGCGCGGTCATTCAATTCGACGGACAGTGCCGATCGGTGGGCTCGACCCCCGACGATGACTTTATCGACGCGCTCATCGAATGGGTTTGCGAGCGTGCCGACGACGCCGTCTGGCACACCGACCATCTGTCGGCGGCGTATCCGCCGGCCCGCGAGCATATTGATACTGCCAGCGGTCTTCTGGCCATCATTCTGTCTCGCACTGCCGGGGACGTGGTGCTGTTCTTTCGGCCGGAGGTCGTGCGCACCGTCGACTGGGCTGGAAACCCCAACAAGCCTGTAGACAAGGAGCCTATAGACAAGGAGCCTATCGACAATAAGCCCGTCGAGGCGGGTGCCGTCGCAACAGTGGGCGATATGCAGATGCTCACGCCTCGAAAGAGCTTCGAGTCATGGAAGGAGACCGTCTGCGAGCGATCGATCGCGTTCTCGGAGGCCGAGGTCGACAGCGCCCGCCAGCTCCACAACTCGCTGTTGACCCACATCATCGAGCGCGCCCAGGAGCTCGCCGAGGTCAACAAGGAGCTCGAGCGTAGAAACGAGGACCTCGAGTCCTTCGCGTACGTGGCCTCCCACGACCTCAAGGAGCCGCTTCGCAGTCTGCGCGGCTACGCCCAATATCTGGACCGCGAGTGTTGCGACACCCTCGACGAGCACGCTCAGTCCAAGGTTCAAGGCATGCTGCGGCTGACTCAGCGCATGGACTCGCTGCTCGATTCACTGCTGCACTACTCGCAGGTGGCGCAGAGCGAGATCCAGCGCGAGCCCATCGATCTGAACCGGCTGCTCGACGAGGCGCTCGAGATCTTGGACCAGCGCTGCGAGGAGAGCGGCGCCGACATCCGCGTGCCCCGCCCGCTGCCGCAGGTCGAAGGGGTGCATGTGCGGGTGCGCGAGGTACTGGTCAATCTGATCGGCAACGCGCTCAAGTACACCGACGAGACCGACGCCATCGTCGAGGTCGGCTACCAGACGCCCGAAGAGCATGGCGAAGAAGGCCCCCTTCGTATCTACGTGCGCGACAACGGCATCGGAATAAAGGCGCGCTATCACGAGCGCGTCTTCGAGCTATTTCGCCGTCTGCACGAGCGCGACGCCTATGGTGGAGGCGCCGGCGCCGGGCTGACCATCGTCAAGAAGATCGTCGAGCAGCACGGCGGGCGCATCTGGGTGGACTCGGAGTTCGGCGAGGGGACGACCTTTTATTTTACGCTCGAGCCGGAACCCAAAGGCGGCTGAGCCATCTTCGTCGTTGTCTTCTTAGAGGGATTCCCGATGACCTACGAATCGCCCCTTCACATCCTCATCGTCGACGATTGGCCCGAGCATCGGCAGGCGCTCAAGCGCGAGTTGTTGGTGGGCTTCGAGCGTCGACTCGACTTCACCGAGGCCGCAACGGGCGAAGGGGCGCTGGCGCTGGATTGCCTGCGAGCCGGCCGCCGGCCTGACGTGATGCTGCTCGACGTCAATCTGCCCGATTTGAGCGCCTTCGAGGTCCTCGAAGAGCTCGCCGAAAGGCACGGCCGGGTCGACCTTCCGGTGGTGACCTTGACCAGCGCCGCCGACCATCAGAAGGCAACCAGCGCCCTCGAGGCAGGCGCCCAGGACTTCCTCGACAAGTCCCACGTCGACGCCGAGTTGCTCACGCGGGTGGTGCGCAACTCCATCGATCGCTTTCGCCTGCTCGAGAAGGTCCACGCCAGCGAGGAGCGGTTTCGCCGATTTCTGGCCTATATGAGCCACGAGATCCGCACACCGATGACCGCGATCCTGAGCTACGCCGAGCTGTTGAACTTCCGGCTCGACGAGCCCGAGGCCCTGCAGTACGTCGGCACCATCATGCGCAACGGCGAATATCTCATCGAGATCATCAACGACATCCTCGATCTGTCCAAGATCGAGGCCGGCCACCTCGAGATCGACCCCCAGCAGTTCTCTCTGCCCGAACTGGTCGAGGACGTCGTCTCCTTGATGCAGGTGCGCGCCGAGGAGAATTCGCTGCCGCTGCATGTCGAGTACGACGGGCTCATCCCCGAGACCATCGTGAGCGACCCGGTGCGCCTGCGCCAGGTGCTGGTCAACTTGCTCGGAAACGCCATCAAATTCACCGAGGACGGCGAGGTGCGCCTGCGGGTGGCCACGGCCTCTCACCAACTCGACCGGATCGTCTTCGAGGTCACCGATACCGGCATCGGGATGACCCAGGACCAGGTCGATCGCCTCTTCGAGCCCTTCCAGCAGGGCGACGCCTCGGTCACTCGCCGCTTTGGCGGCACCGGCCTGGGATTGGCCATCAGCAAGCGGCTGGTCGACCGGCTCGGCGGCGACATCGAAGTCGAAAGCGAATTTGGCCGCGGCAGTTCGTTTCGCTTCTGGATCGACAGCGGCCCGGTGGCCAGGACCTCGCTGGTCGCCCCGCCGGGGCGCTGAGCCTCAGTCGCTCGTATAATCTCACTCGCCCGTATAGGGAGGATCGCCCGGTGAACGATAGCGATCGAGCGGGCTACGCTTCGCGTCGCTGCCAAAGTACCAGCCGCTGCCCCCCGGCTCGCCGAAGAGCAGATGAAGCTGGGCGCGCGTGCCTTCCTCGGGCGGCTTCATGCCCAGGTCGGCGGGCTCGGCGTCCCGTCGCTCGGCCATCGGGCGGGTCAGATCGGTCTCGATAAAGCCGGGCGTGCAGGCGTTGATGGTCAGCTCGGGATGCTCGCGGGCCAGCGCGATGGTGTAGGCGTTCAGGCAGGCCTTCGACAGGCCGTAGGCCGAGTCGCTCGGCAGCCCGGCGGACTCGAAGTCGCCGTCGCCCTTTTCGATGGCCAGACACTCCTCCATGAGCGCTTCTACCTGCTCCCATGTCACCTCCGGGTCGGTCAGTTGTCGCTGGCGCTCGGGGCTGCACTCGGCGACGAAGTTCGGCCCGGAGGCCGACGAGACGTTGACGATGCGCCCGTCAGGGTCCGTCAGCAGCGGCAAGAAGGCCTCACAGACCCGATGCGGGCCGCGCACGTTGATATTGAGCACGGTCTCCATCGGGTAGCCGTAGTCGCCGATGCCGGCGTTGTTGACCACGCCGTAAAGCGCGTCGTCGCCGAGCGTCGCGGCGACCGCCTCGGCCGCGCCCGCCACCGACGCGTCGTCGGCGACGTCCAGTTGGACCACCTCGATTCGATCGGCGGCCTCGGGTCGGTCGGCCACGAGCTCGTCGCGGGCTGTCTCACCGCGCTCGACCGAGCGGGAGCCGAGGAAGACGAACGTGTCGTCGCGCGCGTCGAGAATGGCGGCGACCGTCGCGCGGCCGATGCCTCGATTGGCGCCGGTGACGAGGATATATCTGGTGTTCTGGGACATGATGGGTATGCCGGTTGTGAGGGTTGTGGATGATTGGAGATATTGTGCAGGCCGCGACGATAGCGCCTCGGAGGCGCTTCGTTCAAGCTTGCGCGGAGGTCGCTGAGGCGCGGAGGTCGCTGAGGCTCTGAATCGCGGAGGTCGCTGAATCGCGGAGGTCGCTGAAGGCTGGAGCGCTAATCGCGGAGTAGCTGAAGAAGACGCGAAGGCACGCGAAAAGAGCTGAAAAAGGCCGCCCGTTGCGGCTCGGTGGTCGGTTTGGGAGGTCTTCAGTGCCTTTCGAGGGACTCAGCGGTGTCTTCAGCTTTTTGCGATCAGTGTTCAGCCCCTCCGCGAGATCTGCGTCTCTGAGTTTCAGAACCTCCGAGTTCACCGAAGCCGCCAGTCGAAGGCCAGCTTATAGCTCAGGTTATTATAATCCATGCGCGGGTGGTCGAAGGATAATTTGAGGCCCTCCCGAGCGGCCATCGGGCAGCACAGCCGGCCCTGGCGCTCGATGACCCGGAAGGTCTTCTCGCCGGGCTCGGAGACCGACAGGCCCATATAGACGTCGGCGGCGACCGCGTCGACGGCGACCGTCTCCACGCGGCCGGTGTAATTATAGTCGTAGACGCTGACCTCCTCGTTTTCGACGACGGCCTCGGCCTGCTCGCGGCCGCTGGTGCACTGAGCGCCATATTGAGACAGCGGCTCGTCGTAGCGCCGCGCGTTGCGAATGATCACGTCGGCGCAGGTCTCCCCGTCGTCGACCACCGACAACAACGCCTCGTCGAGGACCGCGGCGTGCCGGATGTCCCCGGGCACCTCCTCGACCATATCAGCCGAGCGAAAATACCCCTCGAGCTTGGCGTATTTGGTGCCCACCTGCTCCGAGCTGATATCCCGGCTGACGGTGTGATTACACGCCGCAGCGAGTACGACAAATAGCAGGAGCAGAGCGCAGATATTGTGAGATTTCACGGCGAGCCTCGATGATGGGGAATAGTTGCGTAATTCGACTTTTCTGCGAGCTAATATTGATGAAACGGGGTTCGCGATCAAGCCGTGAGGCGGACCGCCCACGTCATCAGACCTTCTCTTGGGTCGGGGGCGTCTGATAGGTTCTCGACCGGATAGCAATGTGCTGAGATGGGTCCAGTAGAATCTCAAATTTTCGCACTCTCTTCGGCCCATCCACGGCGAACCAACAATCAAAAAGGAGCATATGAAGCTCAGGATCCGAGACGCGTTGCACCTCGCAGGTCATTATGTCGTCGCTCCCATCGAGGAGCTCTCCGAGAAAGTCCCCGAGGCCAACGAGCAGGTGGTCGAGCGGCTCGACGAAGTCGACGGCCGCACCGGCGAGCACCTGCTGAGTGTGTCGCTGGGCGTAGAGGACGGCGTCTACACGCAATTTGTGGGTGTCGAGGTCGAGGCGGACGCCGAGCCGCCCGCGGGCATGGACAAACTCGACCTGCCGTCGGCCCGATGGGTCCAATTTACCCACCACGGCCCGGTCGAAGGCATCGGCAGCAGCCTTTATACGATGCGCCAGTGGGCCGACCAAAACGACCACCCCACCGAGCACGTCTTCGTCGAGTTCCACCCGCTCGACGGCGACGGGCCCATCGAGTTGTTGGTCCGGCTGGATCGCGAAGCGCAGGGGAGCAAAGGCGCGGAGGGCGCCGAGGCGCCGGAGGAGGAGGTGCTGAGTTCGGAAGAGCTGTAGATTGATCTGAGCGGCGCGTGGTGGCTGGGCGGGCGAACACGTGGCTTAATTTTTGTGATGGTGGTCAGAATGCGCGTGGAAGCCAGGTTGACCCTACCCCCGCGGCCTTGCGCCCGGGGAAAGGGTCAACCTTGCTCCCCCGCAACCTTCTCTACGCCGCCACTGTAAGATCGAGGATGGTACGCGAATATCGACGCAGATCGTCGAGGTGATTTTCGACGATGTCGCGCACGATCTCATTGTCGAGCGTGCCGTAGGCGTGGACGGCGATATTTCGAAAGCCGACCATCGAAATCAACGTGGCCGTGAAGTCCTCGTCCAAGATCTGACGGTCTCTGAGCATCTCGAAGGCCTGCGCAGCGCTCTTCGGTGTGGCCCATGCATTCTCGGCGATGAGGTGATTGGCGAGGTCGATGCTCGCCTCGACGGCGCGCTGGAGGTAGAGCGCGCAGAGGTCGTCGACGATCCACGGCTCGAGGGCGGCCTTTGGGCCGGTCACCTGCTCGATGCGCTTGAGGGCCTCGTCGATATTGGCCAGCTTCCCCAATACGATATCTTCGTCGTGGTCGAGGCTCATGAGCGAATCCTTCGGATGAGCGCCTCGTCGATGGGGCGGCGAAGATGCTTCCAGTCCTCGTAGATGGACGGCGTGTACATCTTGAACTCGGCCAGCGCGCGCTCGTCGCGGCAGACGATGAGCCGACCGCGCCGCAGGACCTGCATGTTCAGGATGGCGCCGGCGTCGAGCAGGTCGACCAGGTCGACTGTGCGGCCGACGACGGATGCCAGGCGCCCGGACAGCTCCATGAGCTCGTCGACTTCGAGGCGGCGGCCGGCGTCGACGGCGATGTCGAAGTCGCTGTCCGGCCCCAGACGATCGGCCGCGGCCGAGCCAAATACGTAAGCAAAGCGCAGCTCGGGGAGGTGCTCGGTGAGTGTTGAGGCGATCTCGTCGGCGCGGTCGATCTTTGGTTGTGGCTGCTCTGAGGTCATCGTGGCGCCGGCTGTTGGGTGAAAGGCTCACTCTAACTTCAAATTAGCACCAACACTACACGCGGACAATGTTTGGAGGCGCGGAGGCCGCTGAAACGCTGAAACGCCGAGGTCGCTGAAGGCCGGAAGCGCTGACCGCGGAGTAGCTGAAGACACCGCGAAGGCACGCGAAAAGAGCTGAAGACGGCCGTACATTGCAGCTATGTGGTCGGGTCGGGAGGTCTTCAGTGCCTTTCGCGGGATTCAGCGGGGTCTTCAGCCTTTCGCGATTAGCGTTCAGCCACTCTGCGAGATCTGAGTCTCCGAGTCTCTGAGTCTCCGAGTCTCCGAGCCTCCGCTACTCCCCCTCCGGCACCGCCGCCCCACGCAGCGCGTCGAGCTTTTTCATCACCTCGTCGAGCTGCGCATCGCGCTTCTGATCGTCGTCAGCTTCCCGATAGACGAATTTCGCCAACGGCAAAATCGCGCTCTCGATGAGCCCGAGCTGCGACTCGAGGACCTCGCCGAGCTTGGTGGGCATATCGCCGACGACTTGGACTTCGAGCTTGGCCTTTTGCAGGGATTGGAGCGCTTGGGCCAGCGCCTGAGCGGCGGCTGGTTCGGTTTGTTGGTTAGTCGGTTCTTGGGGTCCCCTCCGCCTCGCTTCGCTCCGCACCTCCCCCGCTCGGGGAGGGGATATCTGCCTCTCTGCGGCCTTCTCTGCTGAGTCGGCGGCGCGCTCCAGCGCACCGCGGATGTGGGTGAGCTCGCCGCTGAGGCTGTCGGTGGAGAGCGCCGTGTGGACGTCTTCGAGGCGTTGGACGAGTGTGGAAAGGGGGCCGGCGACGCGGCTGACGGGGTCGTCCTCGCCGCCGCCCATCATCTTGCGGCGCTTGAACTCGCGGCGGATTTCTTCCCAGCGGGCTTCTTTTTCGGGCGTCATCTTGCCGCGCAGCTCGGCCAGTTTGAGCAGGTTTTGCTCGCTGCCGGTGGTCAGCGTCTGGGCTTCCTGGTTGTAGTGGTTGTCGATGAGCTGCTCGACCTCGTCGTCGTTCATAGCCGAGGCGAGCTTCTCGGTCATCTTATTCATGTTGCGGTAGCTGCCCTGCAGCTGGAAGGGCGGTTCGGTGCGGTACTCGTCCTTCTTGCCCGCCGAGATGATGTACTGCTGGTTGACCTTCAGCACCACGTCGCGGATCTGCATGAGCTTTTCGAGCACGTTGACGATCTCGCCGGCCTCGACCGAGGAGTAGGCGTGGTCGAAGTCGCTCAGGGGGACTTGCTTGCCCTGGGCCATCTTCAAAAACCGGCCGATATCGGCGCGCTCGCGGGTGACCAGCGGGGCGGTGACCTTGTTGGAGGTCAGCGCGTTCTCGATATAGCTGAGCTCGAAGACTTCGCGTTTGCCGTCGAGGATATCGCCCAAATTGTAAGTGTCGGCGCGGTTGGCGAGCATGTCCGGGATGGTGAAGCGCTCGCCGCTTTCGGTATACGGGTTGCCGGCCATGACCACCGCGAAGCGCTTGCCGCGCAGGTCGAAGGTCTTGGTCTCTCCGTTCCAGACGCCCTCGATGCGACGCGTGGAGTCGCATAGCGAGATGAATTTTTGCAAAAACTCGGGGTGGGTGTGCTGGATATCGTCCAGATATAGCATCACGTTATTGCCCATCTCGAGGGCCTGGTTGATCTTTTCGACCTCCTGGCGGGCGGTGGCGTTGGGGGCCTCGGTGGCGTCGAGCGAGGTGACGTCGTGGCCCAAGGACGGCGCGTTGATCTTCATAAACATCAGGCCGAGCCGGTCGGCGACGTACTCCATCAGGGTCGTCTTGCCGTAGCCGGGCGGCGAAATCAGCAGCAAAAGGCCGCTGCGATCCGAGCGGCTGTCCTCGCCGACGGTGCCCATCTGCTTGGCGAGGTTGTCGCCGATCAGCGGCAGGTAGGCCTCGTCGATGAGCCGGTTTCGCACAAAGCCGCTGAAGACCTGCGGCTCCATATCGTCGACGCGCAGCCGGCGGCGCTCGCGCTCGAGCAGCGCGCGGCTCAGCCGCTTATACTCTTTATAGGCGGGCACGTGCTCGTCGACGTAGCGGCGAAGCCGGGTCAAAAACTCGTCGAGGCGAAGCTCCATCGTGCCGTTGTCGATGCGCGGATGCTGGCCGAGCAGCTCTTTGACCTGGGTCGCGGTCTGCGCCGAGGTGGTCTGGCGGTCGATGTCCCCGTCGGTCAGGATCAGCGCGGCGACCTCGGGCACCAGGTGCGCGAGGTCGTCGTCGAGCTGGCTTTGCTCGAAGCCGGAGACCCAATCGACCATCAGATCCCAGCTCGCGCTGAGGTCGCCCTCGAGCTTCTCGAGATCTTCGTCGAAGTCGAGGTGGGAGTGGTGGCGGTCGAGGTAGTCGTAGAAGGCTTTGCGCAGATCGGTGGCTTCGCCGCTGGCGATAAACCGGGGGTCCTGGTCGACGAGCTCTTCGGCGAGGTAGCGGCCGGCTTCGCGGGCGAGGCCCGTAAGCTGATGCGCTGATGCGCTGAAGCGGGCAAGCTGCCCGCGCTCCATGAACTCTTCTATCTCCGTCGCTAATTCTTGGCCCAGCCGCTCGAGCGGCTCACCGTGGGCGAAGACCTCGCGCAGCCGGCCGAGGCTGACGCCGCGGCGCGCCCACCTCCGGCGCTGCTCGGGCTGGTCGGCGTAGGCCCAGAAGACCGTGGCCAGCGCGCGCGCCTCGGGGGTGTAGCGCAGCAGGCCGGCGGTGGCGTACATGCCCATGAGCTTCTTGAGGATCTTGATCGTATCGTCGTCGTGCACGCCGCGCTCATAGCCCTCGTCGTAGCGCTCGTTCATGCGCTCGCGGATGAGCTTTCTGAGCGTGTCGGTGTCGCTGAGCAGGGCGTGCAGCTCGTCGACTGTAAGCTCGCTATCGTTCTTCTCGGCCTCGAAGAGGATCGTCGCCGCCAGGTATTCGGCGCGGTAGACCTCGTCGGTCTCCGAGATGAGGTGCTGGTCCCAAAAGGGCCGCGTCTTGGCGAAGTCCTCGTCGTCGATCGGCTCGAGAAAGTCGGTGCCGGTGATATGCAGCGCCATACGTCTTTGGCCACCGTCTGGGCCGCCATCATCGTGGGGCACCATGGTCATCTCGGCCGGCTGCGTGTTCACGCTGAACCGGTGGCCGCCGAATTTGATGACGTTGTCGCCGCCCTCGAAGAGGTCGAGCTTGTCGCGCAGTTGGCGGACGGCCTTGTCCTTGGCGGCCTTGAGCTGGGTGTCGATGTCGTCGGCTTTGACGTCTTCTTCGAGCTCGCGCAGCCGCTCGACCAGGTCGCGCACCTTCATGACCATCGCGTCGGAGGCGAAGTAGCCGTTCAGATCCTCGACCGACTCCATATTGGAGGCGCGTCGGACCACGCCCTCGAGGATGCGCTCGGCGCTGCGGGCGATATTATTGGCCTGGCGCTGGCGCTCCTCGAGGAGCTGCTGCTTCCTGGTCTCGAAGACCTCGTAGACCTCGTCGCGCTTCTCGGCGAGCTTGCCCAAGAAGCCGTCGAAGTCGCTGAAGCGACTCTCGAGCTCCTCGAGCTGGACGGTCAGCCGGGTGAGCTGCTCGTCGCAGGCGTCCGGGGTGTTGGCCATGCCCAGGGCGCTGGTCACGCTCTGGCTAAAGAGCTGGAATTGGACGGCAAATTCGGCTTTGCCCTCTTTTTCCTGCAGCTCTTTTTTATTGCGATCGAGCTTCGCCCGGGCGCGGTTTTGGCGGCTGAGCGCCTCCCCGATATTCTCCAGGATCCGGGTGCGCTTATTGGGGTCGTCGACCTTCAGGCCGCTGACGACTTCGGTGAGCAGGTTCAGCCCGAGGTTGATCTCGTCGAGCTTCTCCAACATCTCGTCGGCCTGGCGGGTGTCCTCGAGCTGGTCGACGGTCCCTTCGATCTCGGCGAGGCCGTCCTGGTAGGTCGACAGGGCGTCTTCGCGCAGCAAAAAATCGACGGTCGCCCGGCTGAGCTCGTCGTAGCGATCGCTGACCTCTTCTTCGAGCTCTTCGAGGCGCGCGAGGTCGATATAGCGCATCTCCTCGAGGGTGATCAGCGCGCCGCGGTGCTTGCGCAGCTTGTCGAGGCCCTCGACGAAGCGGTCGATGCGCTTCCAATCGTGGTAGCGCACGTCAGTCATCAGGCCGCGCTGCTTTTGCACGGCCTCGGCGAGTGCGTCGCGGGCCTGCTCCTTGCGGGCGGTGACCTTCTGGAACTCGTCGATGACCAGCTCGGCGGTCTCGATGATCTCGGAGGTGACGCTGGCCAGGTTCTCGGCCTCGTCTTTGTCGAGCCAGAAATACGCGTCGAGCAGCCTTTGGGCGTTGGTGATCAGCGCCTCGTAGACCGGCAAAGACGGCTCGAGATCGCCGATCATCGAGCAGAGGCTATAGGCGTCGGAGACCCCGCGGACCAGCTCTTTATTGCCGATGCTCGACAGCAGCGAGTCGTCGGTGGGCTGGTTGGCGGCATGCTCGTCGCTGATAAACGGCGTCTGCCAGATCTGCATCGGGTGGATGCGGGTGGGCTCGTCGCCCATGAACCGAAATACGATCATCGTGCCGTCGTCGAAGAGGCTGTAGCCGTGGCAGTTGATCGGGTTCTGGACGCCCTTTTGGATGACGTTATAGGCGAGCAGCAGGTAGCTGCCGTCTTGCGGGTGGTAAAAGACGTATAAAACGTCCTCGCCGTTGGCCGATTTGATGACGCTGTGGGTGCGCAGGCCCTCGACGGCGCCGTCGAATTTGCGAAATTGGCCGTTCGACAGCGCAATGCCGCCCGGGAAGATCACGCCCTGGTCCTCGGGCAGCCGGATGCAGGATTGGCCGATGGCGTCGATGCGCTCGATCTGCTGGGTGAGCTTATTATAGATGAAGTAGCGCCAGCGCTCCTCGCGGTACGGCAGGATCTTGAGGAGGATCAGATTGCCGATCTCGGCGTAGCCGAATTCCCCGTCGCCCAGCGACTGGTGTTTGTCCTCGACCGGCTCGTTGTAGATGCCTTTGCCGTCGTCGGTATTGTCCTCGATCTTGATGGTCAGATCGCCGCCGACGGTCTCGACGAAGACCTCGTCGAGGATGCTGATATGCGGGTGGTGGCCGGTGACGTGGTCCTCACGGGTGACCGTGCGCCACTCGAAGTCGTGAGCCTCGGGCGGCTTGAGATCGCGGTCGCCAGCGTTGTCCAGATATTCGATATTCTCGGCCGCATCGAGCCCCCAGCGCAAAACGCGGGCATCGTCGAGGGTCGAGCCGACCTGGAAGAGTGCGAGCAGCCGGCCCTCCGGCTTGAGCAATTGCCGCAGCCGCGCGTCCTTATAGTAGGTATAGAGCTCGTCGAAATCCTCGAGGAAATCCTTGTCGGCCAGGAAGTTCTCGCCGCCGTCGAGCGGCACCGTCTCGAGCTTGAAGCCGTCGTCGGAGGTCTCGAAGGCGTGCAAGCTGAAGACGTCGTCGACCTCGGTCTTGGTCTTCAGGCCGATCTTGACGTTATAGCCAAAGAGCAGCCTGCCGCCGATGGTGACGATGTCCTGCGGGATGCAGTTATTCTCGGTGCGGATGCGCTCCTGGCCGACCACCGTCATCTCGACGCCGCCGAACATCGCCTCGCGCTTCTCATTGAGGCGATCGGTCTTGTCGGCGAGCCGCTGCGCCTGATCCTCCAGGCGCTTGCGGATGATGTCGTAATTGCTGGACTCGATGGACATTATTCACCGGGGGTCAGGTCGGGCGTGGACTCCTCGTCGGATTGGGCGTCGGACTTGTTGCCGGATTGGGCGTCCGCTCTGGCGAGTTGGCCGAGCCTGTCGGAGACCTCTTCGACGTCGATGTCCTCGGCGTCCTTATCGGAGTGCTTGTCCGAGCCGGGGAAATTGCCCATGCCGTCCATGACCTTGCCCAGCATCTTCTGGGCGGTGGGGCTGTGGTCCATGAAGCCCTCGACCATTTTGCCGACGGTGACCGACTTGGTGAAGTTCTCGAAGAACGAGTCCTGGCCGCCGACGATATTGATATTGGATGCCTTGAACGCGTCGCCGAGCACGTCGGCTTGGGCGCGGGCGATCTCGATGGACTTGGCGAGCTTCTCCATGCCCAGCTCTCGGTAAAGGTCGAGCTGCATCTGGAATTGCTCGAATTCGTAGCCTTCGGCGTCGAAGTTTTTCATCGCTTCGGCCTTCTCGGTCAGACCCTCGGCCTCGGCGGCGAGCTTGTCGCGGATGGCCTTGGCGTCGGCCTCGCCCATGTCGGCGCGGACCTTGGCGCGGGCCATGCCTTCCTCGCGGATGGCGTTGGCCTCGGCCTCTTTGATGCGCACGCTCACCATGCCCTGCTCTTCTTCGCCGGCGGCCTGCGCGGTCATCTTCTCGCGGGTGACCTTGGCTTCTGCCAGGCCCTCCTTCTCGATGGCCTCGGCCCGCTTTTCGGTCAGTCGGATGTCGACCATACCGGTCTCTTCGTTGCCGGCGGCTTCGGCGAGCATCTTCTCCTTGCGGACCCTGGCGTCGACCATGCCCTGCTTTTCGTTGGCCTGCGCGTCGGCTTCTTTGACGCGGACCTTGGCCAGGCCGGGTGCGGCCTCTTCGGCCTCGATACCCTCGGCCATGCGTTGCTTGGCCTTGGCGATGCGGTCGGCGGCGTCGAGCTCGGCGTCGGCTTCGACGACGCGCTGCTTGGCGCGGTGCTGGGCGGCTTGCTCTTCGGCCTCGGCGGCCTTGATATCCTTGACCAGTGCCTCTTCGGCCTCGCCCTCGGCGGCGATGACCGCGGCCTTCTTCTTACGCTCGGCGTCGGCGATGACGCGCAGATCTTGGATGCGCTCTTCTTCCTCGGCCACCGTCTTGTCGACCGAGACGCGGTCGCGCACGATCTCGGCGATATTCTTCTTTTCGACCTCGACTTCTTTGTCTTTCTCGATGCGCTGCAGCTCGGTCTCGCGCTCTCGGCTGATGACCTGGAGCTGGCGCTCTTTTTCGACGTTTTCGGTCTCCACGGCGATGACGCGCTCGCGGTTTTTCTCGGCGACCTGTTCTTCGCGGGTCTTGTTGACCTTCTCGACCTCGATCTCCTGCTGAGCCTTGAGCTTGGCGCGCTCGGCTCGGGAGTACTCCTTGGCGGAGAGCTCGTCGGCCTCGGCCTGCTCGCGGGCCTGGACGACGTCGATCTCGCGCTTTTGCTTGGCCTCGGCTTCGGCCTGCTGGCGCTCGTATTCGAGCAGCGCCATCTTGGTCTCGAGGTCATCTTTGCCGATGTCCTTCTTGGCCTTGTTGGCAAATTCGTTGGTGCGGAAGCGCTGATCACTGGTCAGGTCAGTGATCTTGCGGATGCCCTGCGAGTCCAGAATATTCTGCGGATCGAGGTCCTCGACCGGGGTCTGCTCGAGGAAGTCAATGGCGGCGTCCTCGAGGACGTAGCCGTTGAGGTCTTCGCCGATGATCTCGATGATATCGTCGCGGAAGCGCACGCGCTCGTTGTACAGCGACTCGAATTCGAGGCTCTTACCGACGGTCTTGAGCGCCTCGGAGAATTTGGCGGCGAAGAGCTCCTCGATCTTGTCGTGGTCCGAGGCGCGCTTGCAGCCGACCGATTGGGCGACCTTGAGCACGTCCTTGGCAGTCTGGTTGACCCGTACGAAGAAGGTGACCTTGATGTCGGCGCGGATATTGTCCGCGCAGATCAGCCCCTCTTTGCCGCGCCGGTCGATCTCGATGGTCTTCAGCGAGACGTCCATGAACTCGGCGCGGTGGATCACCGGCAGGACCAGCCCACCTTTGAAGGTCACCTCCGGATCGGTGTTGCCGGTCTTGTTGATGATCAGCGCCTGGCCCTGATCGACCTTGATGTAGCGGTTGATGAAAAAGGCGACCACGCCGAAGAGGATGACTCCGCCTCCGATGATTCCGAATAATAAAGCAGCGCTGATTCCTGACATCAGCTTTCTCCTGTCTGGTGGTGATATTGCGCGTAATTATGCAGTGGGTTCTTCAGCTTTTTCTTGGATCTCGGAGGCGGCCGGCTGGTCTTCGAAGGCCACCTCGTCGGCATAGTCGTCATCATCGTCGGCCAATAGATCGTCGTAGGGCTCGACGAAGAAGACTTCATCCTCGGCGTCGTATTCGATGAGCAGCGCGCGTGAGCCGCGCGTCAGCGCGCCTTCAGTCTCACAGCGGATCGACACCAGCAGTCCGGCGCCGCCGTCGTCGACCTCGCCGCGGCCGAAGCTCTCGGTGACCCGCCCGGAGGTGACTTTGCACAGCTTGCCGACCAGCGAATGCCCGCCCGTTTTGGTGTGAATTTCGAAGAGGCCCTTGAGCGGATGGGTGAAGATCGAGGTGATCGGAAGCCCCACGATGACGCTTCCGACGACCACGCCCAGCCCCACGAAGACACCGGTGCCGAAGATCGGCCCCAGGTAATAGACCGCGGCAAAACACAAAAACCAGGAGACCAGCGTCAGAATGCTGGCGATGATGGTCACCGGCACCCGGCCCAGGCCGATGGCGGCCATCATCGCGTGCAAAAAGCCGCCATGGGAGCCCGCGTCGACATCGGCATCGGCGTCGATATCAGCGTCCACATCGGCGTCGAAGTCGATGTCGACATCCACCTCGTCGAACTCGAAGTCGAAGTCGAATAGCTCGATGTCGACCGCGCCGACGATGGCCATCAGCCAATACATCACGACTAAGATCAACATCCCCGAGAAGATGACGGTCGGGAAGGAGAGGGCGATGTCGAGAAATTCAGTCATGCCGCTCAGAGTGGCTGCAAAGGCCCACGGTTGTTGCTAATGTTCGTGAGGCACGTTTGTAGCCAATCTGAGCGGTTTTAACAACAGCCGAGCGGACTTATCGTTATTGCAGTGCGGCGCTCTTTGCGCTCTCTTGGATCTTGAACTCGAATCCCTTCTTGAGCCTGTTGAGCGGCTTGAATTCGGCCTGATCCTTGTGCTTCTCCCAGAAGACGTCGCCGCCCTTGCGTTTTCCCTCGATATCCATCTTATCGAAGTCGATGAATTGCGAGTCCGGCTCGTCAGCACTTTGGGACTGAGCGGCCACCGGCGCGGCCACGGCCATGAACGATAGGGCGACCAACATAGCGATGAGCTTCTTCATTGGGTTCTCCTGCAGATGTGATGTGGAGCTGGCAGTATAGCGGATGGTGCGCGCAGAATCACGGGTCGCATCGTGTCGACGGCAGGGACGCCGTCGATCCGGTTGGCTTCGTGCGGTCCTCCAACCTCACCAGCTCAGCGAAAAGCTCGCGCCGAGCCCGTCGTCGGTGGCAGTGGGGCTGAGCGCGAAGGCGGTGTCGTCGTCGCGCGGGGCGCCGGCGACCTCGGGGCGCGTCCAGAGGTCGTAGATCTCGCTGACACGCAACACGCCATAGGCGACGGCGCCGCTGATCATCATCGCCTCATTCATGCGTTGGTCGGCCTCAGACGAGCGGCTGGTGCGATCATCATCGGCGCTGTGCGGCAGATTATCGAGGCTGCGGACCAGGCCGATGAACATCACAGTGGCGCTCATCGCCTCGCCGACCGTATAGAACCAGCCGGTGGTGCCCCATTCGCCGACGATGGCGTGGCCGATGCCGAGTCCGTAGTACGAGCCGACCAGGCCACCCAACACGTAGCGAGTCTTGGAGATTGGCTGCTTTTTGTCCCGGACGACCGGCGATGTCGAGGCGCGCCAGCGCGAGTCTTGTCGGGGCTGGTCGTCTTGTCGGGGCTGGTCGTCTTCGCCAGCTTGCTGCTCGACCGGTGGTGGCGGAGCCGGCGGCTCGGCGCCGGCCGCCGGCGCCCACGCCATCGCCGCCAGGGCCACCACGACCGCCCACACACCAGTCGCTTTTTGAAAATAGTTTGCTATCACCGTCGATCTCCTGTGGAACTCTCCACTCTACAAGCAGAAGAGATTGCATCAATCGTGCCATCACTCGACCCGCGGCGAGTGCTTTCAGCCAGCGGCACAGCGCAGCTCGAGGCAGACATTCGCGCCCCATACTTGGAGCAACCATGCTCCATTCACAGCAGCACCAAGAACCAAG
>CAYLTX010000024.1:24263-32437 GCA_964386725.1 uncultured Bradymonadales bacterium
GGCTCAAATTGCAACGTCTTTACCAAGAACCAAGAACCAAGAACCAAAAACCAAAAACCACCATAGCTGAACTCGACGGCGAGACCTGTTAATATAGATCCCATCGTCCCATCACATCCTCACCAGGAAGTACCCATGCGTCACTTTGGCCTCACCGTCACCGCTCGGCTCCTCGCCCTGAGCCTATGCTTGCTCGTATGCGCCCAATGCTCCTACGACTCCTCGCTGACCAGGCTCCAATGTGACGAGGAAGGCGCTCGGAGCGCAGATCGAGTCTGCCGCGATGGCGTCTGGGTCGACGAGAAAGGCGACGGCGAGCCCGACGGCGGTGAGATCGTCGACGTCGGTGACGCCGCTCCAACCCCCGATGCTACGGACGCCAACACCTTCCCCGACGCCACAGACGCCGCAGACACCTCGGATGCGGCCGATACGTCGGATACCGACGACGCAGACACCGCAGATGCGCGCGACACGAGCGACGCCGATGCCTGTGAGCCGCTGACCGAGACCGAGATCTGCGCCGCCGTCGGCCGCGAGTGTGGCGCGGCGACCGGCGACGATGGGTGTGGCTCGAGCATCCCGATCGAATGCGGCGACTGCTCGGACGGCCGCAGTTGCAACGCTGGCTCCTGCGGCCCTCCCAACTGCTTCGACGGCGTTCAAAACCAGGACGAGACCGACGTCGACTGCGGCGGCTCGTGCAACGCCTGCGGGGACGGCGCTGCATGTGACGACGACGACGACTGCGCCCTTGGAACGTGTGTCGACGACCAGTGCGTGTCGTGTTTCGACGGCATCCAAAACGGCGACGAGACCGCCACCGACTGCGGTGGCGACGACTGTGCCCCCTGTGGCGACGGCGCTGCATGTGACGACGACGACGATTGCAGTTGGGGCGACTGCAAGGACGATATCTGTGTGTCGTGTTTCGACGGGATAAAAAACGGCAATGAAACCGCCGTCGATTGCGGTGGGGGGACTTGTCGCGCATGTAGCCTCAATACCGATTGTGACGGCGACGACGATTGCCTCAGCGGTGAGTGCGATGGGGACGGGGATTATTGCGAGTGGGACAACCCCGACGAAGACGACGACGGCGAATCCTGCGGACGGGACCGTCACTGCAAATCCGACCGCTGCGACCGCGGCGTCTGTACCTCCTGCGAGGACGGCGTGCGAAACGGTGACGAGACCGACGTCGATTGCGGCGGCGACTGCGGCCCGTGCGACCCGGGCCAGGTCTGCTCGGGCAACGGCGACTGCTTATCGAATAGGTGCGACGACGGGCTGTGCGTAACGTGCTTCGACGGCATTCGAAACGGCAATGAGACCGGCGTCGACTGCGGCGGCGACTGCGGACGCTGCACCGACGGCAACGCCTGCTCCAGCAACAGTGATTGCCTGTCGAATCGCTGCGATAACGGTATGTGCGTGTCGTGTCACGATGGCATTCGAAATGGCAACGAGAGCGACGTCGACTGCGGCGGAAGCTGTGCGCCTTGCAACGACGGGTCGATCTGCGCCCAAGATAGCGACTGCGCACTTTCCGACTGCGACGACGGGCTTTGCGGCGGCGGACAATCCTGCACCGACGCCTGCGCCGACGGCTCGGCCTGCGATAGTGACAACGGCTGCGATTCGGATATGTGCAGCCGCGGCATGTGCGTCGCGTGCGACGATGGCGTGCGAAACGGCGACGAGACCGGCGTCGACTGCGGCGGCAGTGAATGCGACGCCTGCGCCAGCGGGGAGTTTTGCCGCCAAGACGGCGACTGCGCCTCGGATATCTGTGACGACGGGCTCTGCGCCTCCTGTGACGATGGCATCCGAAACGGTGACGAGACCGGCGTCGACTGCGGCGGCAGCGAATGCAACGAGTGTGGCGACGGCGAGACTTGCGATCAAGACGGCGACTGTGACTCGAGCCATTGCGACGGCGGTCTGTGCGTCTCTTGTAGTGACGGCATCCGAAACGGTGACGAGTCGGACGTCGATTGCGGCGGCTCCGACTGCTCCAAATGCTCCGAAGACAGCACTTGCGGCAGCGATAGCGATTGCAATGAGGGCGAGTGCCAGTGGAACGGGATCTGCGTTGACGATTGAGCCGCACGCCGCTTTTTTGTCTAGGTGGCGACCGAGGGCACCGGGTACAGCTCGGTGGACTCGACGCTGACGTCGTCGTGGTTGTCGGCGCCGATGGTCACCTCGATGATGCCGTGGTTACCGCTGCTGCGTCCGCCGATCGGCTCGTCGCCGGCGTCGTCGCCGTCATCATTGGCCGTCTCCAGAAGGCTGTCCGGACTGGCCGGCCCCTGGAACTCCACGCGCAGGGTGACTTCCTGTCCGGCCTCGAGTGTGCCGTCGAAGGTCTCGGCGGTCGCGGTGTCGACGGCGTCCATCAGCGGCAAGGTCGCCTTGGAGACGCCGTCGGCGTCAAAGAGCTCGATGGTGACCACCTGCAGGCCGGTCGCGGCCGCCTCCCCGTCGTTGCTAAGCCGCACGGTGACCTGGGCGTCTTCGCAATTCATTTCGTACGAGCAATCGTCACCCTCTGCGCAATCGCCTGCGAAGGCGCCGGCGTCGCCGTCGCTCGGGGCCTCGCCGCTCATCGTGCTCTCGGCGGTATATCCGTCATCGGGACAATCCAGATAATTGCCGAGGTGGCCGGAGACGTACGTGGCACTGAGCTCGGGCTGGTCCTGCTGCTCGCACTCCTCGCCGGTGCATTCCCGCAGGTTCCATGAGTCCTCGGTATTCTCCACGCAGGCTGCAGAAAGCGAGACCGCCAGGGCGAATATCATCACAGTTATCTTCATCATCATTATCTCCATTTAGTGATCGACCCGCTCGTCAAAGCGTTTCGAGGTAGTCAATGAGTTGGCCCTTTTGGACGTCGGTGAGTTCGGGGTGTCCGTTGTCGAGAAAGGCGCGCAATGTGGGCGCGCTGGCGTCGTGTAAATAGGGGGCGCCTTCGGAGATGCCGATCAGGCTGGGAACTTTATAAAAGCCGGTGCCGCGAAACGCGCTTTGGGCGGCCTTTTGGTCGACCGGCAACTCGTCGGCTTCGACGAGTCCGCCGCCGAAGCCCTCGTCGGGCAGGTGGCAGTCGGCGCAATGTTGCTCGAAGAGCTCGAGGCCGGCGCGGGTGTCGCGTGGCTCGCCCTGGGTGTCTGGCTGAGCCGGCCGCTCGAGAGATAAGACGTACATCGCCAGCGCCCAGGTCAGCCGGCGATCGGGGCGGGCCTCCATGGAGTGGCCGGGGATATATTGCGTCTCGAAGCGAATGGCCAACGACGCCGGCGAGGCGATGCGCACCGCGGCGCTGGAGTTGATATAGCGAGCGTGGGAGAGGCCCCACAGATCCGGGATCGAAAGCGGGTCGGTCACCCCGTCGTCGGTGACGTCGACGGTGCCCGCGGGCCACTCGGTATAGGCGCCGGGCTCGACACCGCGGGCATGGGCGAAGAGCTCGCGGCCCCGGCCCAGGTCGAGCTGGCGGGCGGCGCGGCCGGCCTCGCCACCGGCGCCGTGGCACAGCCCGCAGGTCGCCGCCGTGCGCATCCGTCCGCGATCGTCCTCGTAGCGCACCAGCCCCCGCAGCGTGCCATCTTCGCGGGTCTGGAAGCCGACCTCGTCCCACAGCTCGGGCCGCTCGACCAACCACTCCAGGTAGGTGTCTCGCCGCATCGGCATCGACCAGAACACGTCTTCGCCCAGGGCGAGCCATTCGTCGTAAGTCTGGGGGGTTTGCTCGGGCGTGATGCGCCGGCCGTCGAAGGTGGGCTCATTGCCTACAGGCTCATTGCCTACAGGCTGAACGCGCGCGTCGATTTTAGGCAGCAGATCCCAGCCCGAATCCTCGAGGGCGTAGGCCGTCAGCCGCTTTCGGGCATACGGCAGCTCCGGGCGCCACAGCGACGCCTCGAGCTGGTCGCGCCGCCAGGAGGCGTCGTGCAGATAATCGTCGGTATGCTCGAGCATCCACTGAGCGTGGTCGGGGACGTCGGCCTCGGAGCTCGGCTCGGGTTCGGTGGCCGCCCCGCAGCCCACCGCAAATACCGCGGCGATGCCTGCAGCGATGCCTGCGGAGATGCCTGCGGAGATGCCTGCGGAGATGCCTGCGGAGATGCCTGCGGAGATAAGCGGGGCTATGGGCGCGGTTCTTCTCATGGGGCGGCATAAGTGCAGCATCCATGCCGCGTCCCTCATAGCAAATCTCGTAAGGGAAGGGGGTTCCCCGACGCGCCGCGTTTCATGCGGGTTTGCGCGACTTTTTCGCGTTGGGAGATACCGAAAAGCCGTTGCTCGACGGTGTTGGGATCGGTGTTTTCTGAAGAATCGCGGCGAGGTATCACAAAAATCTGATGCCACGCAGACATCGACCCGTAGAACACAAAAAACCCCGACCATCCACTAGGGATGATCGGGGCTCTTTTAGATGGTGACGGCAGGCCGTATGAGGGCCGCCGGCAAACCACCTATTTCAGGCTGTCGCCGAGGTTCAGAGCTGAACCACGTTGGCGGCCTTCGGACCTTTCGGGCCGGGTTCGACGTCGAATTCGACTTCGGCGTCTTCGGCGATGGTTTTGAAACCCGACTGTGCGAGTGCGCTGAAGTGCAAGAAGACATCGTCGCCGCCGTCATGGCGCTCGATGAAGCCGTAGCCTTTGTCTTCGTTGAACCACTTCACTTTACCTTGAACTTTTTCCGACATGCTTTCCTCGTATACTCGATGCTTCGATACATGAATCCCCGGTCCCGTTACAGATGGCCGGAGGGCAATTTCGGATACTCGAACCCATCGAGTATCCGTCTCGCGGTCGCCAGTTTTCCTTGGAACTGACCAATCTTGTTCAGGCAAATCGACGAAGGAAGGAAGGTACTACATTCCAAACACTGCGGTCGTGCTGACAAAAAACCAGAAACCCAAAAGGCAGGCTGTCCTCGAGATGTTGAGGGTGGGATAATTCCCACCAACGACTGACCATTATCAGTCGCTGGTCTATAAAGCAAACGGGAACCAATCTTTATTCAAAAAGAATTGGGTGTGGCGTCGACCGCCACCGGTCCGGGCTCGTCGGGGCCGCGGTGCCACAGTGGCTCGAGGGCCGGGCCGAGCAGGCTGAGCACCGAGACGGCCAGGCCGCTGGTGAAGTGGTAGTTGTCGGCCTGTCGGCCGGGGACGTAGGCGGTGACGGTGCCGAAGAAGCGATCGCCCAGGTAGAAGACGAACGTCGCCGTGCGGTTCTGGGCGATCGAGGTGACCGCGCGCCCGTGGCGGTTGGTTCGCTTATGGCGGTTGTCGCCGGTGCCGGTCTTTCCGCCGGCGACGACCGGCTCGCCGTCGACCGTGATCGGCGACTTGGACAGCCTGTGGGCGGTGCCGTCTTCGACCACGTCAGCGAGCGTGCGGCGCAGCGTGCGGGCGACCTCGCGCGGCATGACCCGCTCGGGCTGTTCGGGTGCGCGCTCGAAGCGCGTCTCGTAGGGCGTGCCTGCGGCAAAATGCAGCGACTCGAAGCGCACCTTGGGCAGGCGGTAGCCGTCGTTCAGGATGATGCCCACCAGCTCGGCGAGCGCGGTGGGCCGATCCGAGGAGCTCCCGATGGCGCTCGCATAAGATGGGACGAGCTCGTCGAAGGGATAACCCAGCCGCTTCCACTCCTCGTGGACCGGGCCGAAGGCGTCCTGCTCCATCATGATCCGAATGCGCTGGTCCTGGGCGTGCTTGCGGCTGGTCTTGAACAGCCAGCGGTAGATCTCCTGGCGCACCTCCGTGCTGGCCTCGGCCACCTCCTCGAAGCCGGCCCGCTCGGCCTCGCCGCGCCGGTAGCGCAGCAACCACAGCTCGAGCGGGTGCACCCCGGACAAATAGCCCTGGTCGTTCAGGTCGATCTTGTCGGGGGCGTAGCGCGCGTACCAATCCTCGACGTGCTCGCGCTCGAAGTTTCTGCCCAACTCCTGCTCGATGAGCGAGTGCACCGTGTAGATATCGGCCTCGGGTCGGACGGTGCGCAGGGCGGCGACGAACTTCTTGGGCGTCCACGTCCGGCTCTTCAAAAAGCGCACCAGCGATTGCTGGGCGTCGTCGTCCTCGTAGCGTCGGTAGAAGTCACGCAAAAAGACCGTGCCCTCGAAGTCGGCGAATCGCTCCAGATAGCGCCGCCGCCTGGGGTCGTCGCGGTCGCGCAAGATCTGGGCGTCGACGCCGTCCTGGCGGAAGAGATGGAAGCGCACGATCTCGCGCATCATCCGCACGAATACGAGGTTGATCGACTGCTCGGTGGCCAACTGGACGGTGGGGGCGGCGCGGTCGTATTTGTAGTTGAAATTCGAGAACCGGTGGATCCCCCCGCCGGTAAAGAAGCGCTCACGTGGATCGGCCGAATACCGGCGCTGCATGGCCGCCTCGAGCAAGGCCTGCAGGCTGCTATTGGCACCCAGTTTGCCCTCATCCGTGAGCGCGCGCATCTGATCTATAGCCCAACGGGTGAGTCGGTCGGAGCTATGGGGATCGAGCGCGTCGAGCTGCTCGGGGGTCAAGCCGAAGAGCTCGTCGTGGAGCTCGGCGACCACGTTCAGATAACTGGCCAGAGTGCGAAGCTTGGCCGTCGAGCCCAGGTTGAGCTTCATGCCATCATTGAGGTTGAAGGGCTGGTCGTAGGTATCCGCCTCCACGCGCAGCAGATTGGCCTCGGGGGTGCGCTCGTAGAGCGTAAAACTGTAGATGACCTCCGCAGGGTCGCCCTTGTCGAGCAGGCGAAACTCGTCGAGGCCGTTGTCGGCCACAAACGCCGGGTCGCCGAGCTGGGCGAGCGTCGCCTCCACGGCGTGCTGAACGTCTTGATTGACGGTGGTCTCCACGCCGAGGTCGTAGCGGTCGAGCGCGTAGAGCGAGTCGGCCCCGGTGGCACTGAGCAGATCGACGCGCAGCGAGTGGTCGAGCTTTCTGGTCCAGAACGGCTCGCTTTCCTGGTCGGCGACCTCGTCGCGCGGCTCGGTATGGGCCGCGAGTGCCAGATCCCGGAACCCCGGAGAGATCAGCCCGTTGCGAGCGAGGTCGCGCAGATAAAAGTCGGTGAGCTCGGCGAGCTCTTCGCGCCCCTCGAGGTCGGCCAAAAAGTAGCTCGGCCGCCGCTGGGCGACGAAGAGGCTGGCGACCTGCCGAAACGCCCGGGCCTGCTCGGCGGCTTCAGGGTGGTCGGCGTGGTCGGGATCGCCGGCCGCGGCGCTGGCTTCGCGCAATAGCTCGCTGACCCGCTCGACGTCCGCGCCGTACCAGGCGTGCAGCCCGTCCCCGATCCCCAGCACCTCGCCGAAGCCGGGCACCGCCGACAGCGGCACCGAGTTGACGTAGCTGAGCACCACATTCTCCTGGGCGCGTCGGGTCAGCTCACCGTTTTGGTAGGCGCGAAGCGACGCCGAGACCATCTGGCGGATCTTATCGTCATAAGAGTGGGTCATCCCGCCCGGCGAGTGGCGATATTTCTCGATCTGCGTGGCGAGCGTGCTCGCGCCGTCCGGGCTGACCTGGCCGCCGAGCTCCGCCCAGCTGACCTCACCGAGCGCGCGCAAAAAACGCTTCCACTCCAGCGCCGGGTTATATCGCGGACTCTCGGCGGCGAGCAGGCCGCGGTTTTCGATATGCAAGAGCGTGTCGACGACCAGCCGGGGGACCTCCTCGAAGCTGTCATAGACATGGGTGGGATACAGCGACTCGTGCATCGGATGGCCGCCGGCGTCGAAGAGCTCGAGCCCCGCGCGCGCCTCCGGCCAATACGGCAAGAAGTAGCCCCGATCGAAGATCTCGAGGCTCTTGTCGCTCAACCTGACCTGCTCGGTGATGCGAAACCCACGCGCCTCCAGCCGCTCGGCGATCTCGGGCAGCTCGCTATAGCCCTGCCGCTGATCGAAGGGCCCCTGGTCCGGAAAGCGGATCGCATCGCTCGGTCCCTCGTCGACGTGATAATCGGCGTCTTGGGCGAATTCGGCGAAGACCCGCGCCTGCACCGTCGAGGTGGTCAGCTCCCAATACGCCGCGCCGACCGTACCGCCGACCAGCGCCAGAAATAGCGACCACTTGACCACGCGCCGCACCCGCGACCACCGCCGGCTCTGCGCGTCGTCGTGTTGCGCGTCGTCGTGTTGCGCGTTTTCCGGTGAGTCGTCTT
>CAYLTX010000024.1:32537-43698 GCA_964386725.1 uncultured Bradymonadales bacterium
TGCGCGTCGTCGTGTTGCGCGTCGTCGTGTTGCGCGTTTTCCGGTGAGTCGTCTTGCGGGTCTTCTTGTTGCGACTCTTCTGGGGCGTCGGAATCCGAAACTGCCTGCGATACATCTACCGTCATTTGACGTCACTCGTACTTCTGCTTCGCGGTGCATCTGGACACACACCCGCGAAGAAACCACCAATCGAACGGGCTTCGTGATGCTTCGAGCGAGACAAACACACAGCAGCAGCCGAGGTGGGCTTACGATCGGAAGATCAATACGGGAAGGGACGCCAAACAATAAAATTCAGGCGAAAAAGTCCCAGCAAAATCAACGGTTTATGTGTAGCCACCTCTCCTTGATGATGACGGATCGAGGGGTGTTTTTGCAAGGAGGTTTATGGGGTGCGAGCGCGGACAATAGGTGCCAGACCGTCTTGGTCTGGGTGTCCGGAAGACGCCGGTGCGGTTTACGCGGTTGACCGTGGTTGTCCCGCCGGTGAATGAGCTTGGGGTGGGCTACGATGAGCGCCGCCAGAAAAGACCCCGGCGCGATTTATCCCGCCGGTCAATGAGCTTGGGTGAGCTAACAGGCACTTCCCCCTCCTCCACCCCTTCATGGCACGATCTAAAAGAAAATACGCAACGATTCCTCGAAAACCCCGATAACTATAATGAGGGCTCCAAGGAAGCCTCGCGCCGCACGAACGTGAGACGCGAGCTCCACACGCACCGTCTCACCCAGCGTCGCGTGTATATGACGACAGCGAGCCCCACGGACTGCGCACCGTTTCGGATGACTATTCCGGCCTGGCTGACCCCCTCTAGAAGGCACGCAAGAGGGAGCAGCGGAGGCCCTGCCGGGGTATGTCGTGGCTGGTTCATGGGGGCGGGAGCTGGATCCCACGGTGGGTCAGTTGGCCGAAAAATATCGAAAAATTAGCGGGCTTACGGGTTAGCCCGCTCAGGCTGATTCACCTGCCGGATAAACCGGCAGGGGTCTTCGGGGAGGTGAGACCCGGCCAGCGCGAGCAGCATGCAGACGATGCCGGCGAGGATAAACCGGCAGGGGCCTTCTCCCGGCTTCCGTGGCACGCGAGCGTCTCGGGCGCTACAATTGCGTCTATGGATTGACATCAATCGTCACGAGGGCGAAATGACGACCGATCAGACACCAGAAACCGCCACCGCTACCAAGAGCGAAAAGGCCGCCATGGTCGCGATGGGCGCGTCGATGCTGGTGCTGTGTTTGATGGCGCCGTTTAATTTGGCGGTGATCTTGGCGCTGCTGGCGCTGCCGGCGAGTTTGGTCGCCGCGATCGCGCTGGTTGGGAGCGCGGTGGTGCTCGGTCGGAGCGGCGGTGGCACCGGGCTGTTGGCCAGCGCCTGTGCGCTAGTCTGCGCCGGGGTGGTCATGGTCAGCGTTCATATGAGGTCGGTGTTCATCGACGTGCAGCGCGCCCGGATGGATTCGTGGGTCGACGGGCTCAGTGGCTTATTTCCGGCGATGTTGTGCGGGGTGGTGGCGGCGGTGCTCTTCTGGGGCGGCCTGGAGGGCCGGAAGTGGCTCCCGGAGGGGATGCGCGTGGTGTGGGGCGCGCTCGTCGGTGCGGTTGTGCCGGTCTCGGCAGTGATCTTCGTGGTGTTAAGGGGCATGGCGGCCTATACCACGTAGACCAACTCACAAGTCCCCGAAGTACGTCGCGAGCGCGTCGAAGACGGCTCGAATCGTCGGGTTGTGACGCAGGTCGGGGTGGACCGCCAGCCAGGCGTGCATAGTGCCGATGTCGACGTCGGGGAGCACCTGCCGAAGCTCCTCATCGTGCTGCGCCACCGCGACCTGGGCGCCGCCGATGCCTACGCCGGCCCGGATGGCCTCGAATTGCGTGACCAGCGAGTCGGTGCGCAAGCTCAGGTCTTCGCGGCCGAGCCCGTGCTCGGCCAGTGACTCGAAGCCCGTGGGATCGGCGTCATAACCGATCGTCACGTGGTCGCGTAGGTCGTCGGCGTGCTCGGGGACGCCGCGGCGCGCCAGGTAGGACTCGTGGGCGAATAGCGCCAGCGGCAACTCGGCGACCCGGCGGATGACCAGGTCGAGTTGCTTGGGCTCGAACATTCGGATGGCGATGTCGGCCTCGCGCCGAAGCAGGTTCGACGGCTTGTTGGCGGCCACCACCTCAATGTCGATTGACGGGTGATCGGCGAAGAATTGCGCGAGAAATCCGGGCAGAAGGTAGGCGGCGACGGGCTCACTGGCAGAGATGCGCACCGTGCCGCCGACCTCCGATTTCATGCCGACCGCGCGGCGCCAAAACGTCTGGACGTCGAGGTCCACCTGGCGCGCGGACTCGACGAGCGCCTGGCCGCGCTCGCTCAATTCGAAGCCGCGGGCGTGGCGCGCAAACAGCGACACCCCGATCGACTTCTCGAGCGCCCGAATCTTTCGGCTGACCGTGGGTTGGCTGGTTCCCAGCGCCTCGGCGGCCGCGGTGAAGCTGCCCTCCTGCGCGACCCGAAGAAAGACCTCGATGAGCTGCCAGTCTAAATTATTCCCAGTGATATTCATTTATGTGGGTTTCTCATGCAATTTTAGCCGATGCCCTTTGTAAATGAATTGATTAGCTTTGTTCTTGCTGACAATGCAAGGGCCAAGTGGCCGACTTTTGGCAAATTCAAGAACCGGGATGAAACCCGCAGGAGAGACAAGATGACCAACGAGACGAAGACGGCGATGGTGATTGGTGCGACGGGAAGCTTTGGCGGAGGTGTCACTAAAGAGCTACTCGAGCGGGGCTGGAAGGTGCGCGCGTTGGTGCGCGATGTGGCGGCCGCACATGAAGAGTTGGGGGCCAGAGAAGGGCTCGAGCTCGTCGAGGGCGACGCGCTCATCGCCGACGATGTGGCACGCGCCGCCCGCGGCGCCGACGTGATCGTCGACTCCTTCAACGTCGCCTACGACAAATGGGACCCGATGACCGTCGACTCGGCGAAGATCGTCGCCGATGTCGCGGCCGACCAGGGACTCCTGGTGCTCTTCCCCGGCAATGTCTACGGTCTCGGGCCCGATTTTAGCGAGCCGCTCGCTGAGGACGCGCCCAGGGAGCCGATCACCAAAAAAGGCAAGATCCGCAACCGCATCGAGGCGATCTTCGAGGAGGCGTCGACCCGCGGCGCGCGCTTTATCGTGCTTCGCTGCGGGGACTTCTTCGGCCCCGGCGTTCCCGCCGGCAGCTCGTGGTTCAATATCGTGGTCGAGAAGGCTATCGACGGCGGCGCGATCGTCTACCCGGGCGACATCGACACACCGCACCAGTGGGCCTACATGCCCGACGCCGCCGAGACGGCCGTCGATCTGCTCGAGCGTGCCGAGGAGTTCTCGGCCTTCGAGGTCTTTCACTTCGGCGGCCACGTCGTCGAGCCTCGCCGATTAGTCGAGGCGATTCGCCGGGCGCTGGGCGACCCGGACCGCAAGCAGAAGGCGTTTGCGTGGTGGATGGTGACGCTGGCGAGCCCATTCGTGGGGTTTTTGCGCGCGCTTCGCGAGATGCGTTATCTGTGGGACGTGCCAGTCATCATGCGCGACGACAAGCTGCGCGGCGTGCTCGACGAGGTGCCACACACGCCCCTCGACGAGGCCGTCGCATGCACCCTAATCACGAGTACAACCCCTTGATCTTGCCGCCCAACTCCTTCGCATCCTCGGTCGCCATATACGCCGCCGGCACGATCACCAGCGTGATCACGGTCACGAATAACACGCCAAAGCCCAGGCTGATGGCCATCGGGATGAGAAAGCGGGCCTGCACCGAGGTCTCCAAGATCATCGGCATCAGGCCCAAAAAGGTCGTCATCGAGGTGAGCACGATTGGTCGAAAACGCCTCGCGCCGCCGGAGGCGACCGCTTCGAGGGCGTCTTTGCCCTCCTTGCGGTAGTCGTTGACGGCGGCGATGAGCACCAGCGAGTCGTTGACGACCACACCGGATAGCGCGACGATCCCGAGCACGCTGATCAGGCTCAGATTATAGCCCATTAGCAGGTGACCGAGCAGCGCGCCGACCAGGCCGAATGGGATGGCAAATAGAACCACGAGCGGCTGCAGATAGCTTCGAAAGGCGATCGCCATCAGCCCGAACATCACCAGGAGGGCGACCAAAAAGCCCTGGCCGAGCGAACGCATCGTCTCGGCCTGCTCCTGTTGCTCGCCGCTGAGCTCGTAGGACAGCCCCGGATAGTCGGCCAAAAGCTCGGGCAGAAATTGGCTCTCGAGGCTCGCGGTGACCTCGTTGCCGCTGGTGATCTCCGGGTCGACGTCGGCGGTGACGTCGACCACCCGCCCGCCGCCTTCGCGCTCGATGGAGGTAAAAGAGTGGCCGCGCTCGATATAGGCGGCCTGGTCGAGCGGAATCTCGCCGCCGTCAGCCGTGCGAATGAGCAGGTTCTCGATATTATACTCGGAGTCGCGCTCGGCCTCCGGGCGGCGCACGTAGACGCGAAGCTCGTGGCGGCCGCGCTGCTCGCGCTTGGCCTCGGCGCCGAAGAAGTGGCTGCGGACCTGCCTGGCGAGCTCGGACTCGGTGATCCCTAGGGCCCGCGCGGCCGGCTTGAGCTCGAGGTCGAGCTGCTCTTTGCCGCGCCGAAAGCCCGTATCAATATCGAAGACGCCGTTGTAGGTCTCCAGGTGGGTGGCGAGGCGCTCGGCGGCCTCCTCGAGGATGTGTCGCTCCTCGTGGCGCAACTCGATGGCGACCGCCTCGCCGGCGCTCGCGCCGATGCTGTATTGGAAGCGCAGACTCTCGACCCCGGGAACCTCGCCGACACGTTCACGCCAGCGCTTGGTGAACTCCGAGGCGGTGATCTCACGCTCGCCGGCGTCGACCAGCGAGAGGGTCACCTGGGCCAGGTGCCCACCGCTGTCGGTCTGTACCCCGCCTGCGCCGCCCTCGGCGGCGATGGCCCCGACGTCGGCGTAGATGCCCCGCCCGATCTCGTCCTCGCCGCCGGCCTCCTCGAGCACGGCGCGCGCCTCCTCGATCACCCGATCGGTGACCTCGCGCGTATCCTCGACCGCCGTGCCAAAGGGCATCTCGACGCTCACCGACACCTCATCGCCCTCGATCTTGGGCATGAAGTTAAAGCTGATACGCCCGCTGTAGACGAACGCGGCCGCCAGAATCAGCACTGCGATCGAGCCGGCCAGCGTCACGTAGCGAAACCGCAAAAACTTCTTGGCCGACGGGTAGTAGTCATTGTTGACGAAGCGCTCGAGCCAGCCGCCGAACTTTTGCTGGTAGCCGTGCAGCTTCGCGGTGATGCCGGTCTTGGATGGCTCGCCCACGTGAGCCAGGTGAGCAGGCAAGATCAGCAGCGCCTCGACCAGCGAGATGAGCAAGATCGGGATGACGATCAGCGGGATGTTGCGAAAGAATTTGCCGGCCACGCCCGGCACGAATAAGAGCGGCGTAAACGCGATCACGGTGGTGAGCACCGCAAAGACCACCGGCTGGGCGACCTCACGCACCCCGGCGATGGACGCCTCGAGCTTGTTTCGGCCCTCGTGGCGCTGCGAGTAGGCCGCCTCGCCGACCACGATGGCGTCGTCGACGACGATACCCAGCGTCAGGATGAACGCGAATAACGAGATCATATTGATGGACACGTCCAGCGTCGGCATGAACAAAAACGCGCCCAGAAACGAGATCGGGATGCCGAGCGTGACCCAGAACGCAAGGCGCGCCTCGAGCAAGAGACCGAGCAGCAACAACACCAGGATGAGGCCCAAGAAGGCGTTGTCGATCAGCAGGTTAATGCGGCTGTCGTAGATCTCGGAGCGGTCGTTCCAGACCGCCGTGTCCACGCTCGGGGGCAGGTCGAGCCCGTCGAGGTATTCGTGGACGGTCTCCGAGATGTCGAGCGGGGACTGGTCGCCGACCCGATAGACCTCGACGCGAAGGGCGCGCGTGTCGCCGTAATAGGCCTCGCGGTCGGTCTCGCGGAAGGTGTCCTCGACCGTGGCGACGTCGCCCACGGTGACCACCGAGCCGTCGGGCTGTCGTTTGAGGGCGATGTCCAGGAATTCTTCACCGATCTTTCGGCGCTCGGTGGTGCGCAACAACACCTCGCCTTTTTCGGTGCGCACCGCGCCGCCAGGCAGCTCGACGGAGGCCTCGCGCACCGCGTCGGCGACCTGGGGCAAGGTCAGGTTGAAGCGTCGCAGATTCTCCTGGGGCACCTCGATGCTGATCTCGGGGTCGGGAATGCCGGTGATCTCGATCAGCGAGATATTCTCGCGGCTGAGCAAATCAGAGCGAATACGCTCGGCGATCTGGTGGAGCTTCTGCTCGCCAATATCCCCGTGCAGCACGATCGAGAGCACCTCGCGCCGGTTGCTCGCCAGGCTGATGACCGGACGCTCGGCGTCCTCTGGAAACGAGGTGATCCGGTCGACCTCGCTCTTGATGTCGTTGAGCGCGGTCTGGTTGTCGGTGTCGAGCATCAACTCCGCCGAGACCACACCGATGCCCTCGGCGGCCGTCGCTCGGATCTCCTTGATGCCATCGACACCGCGAATCGCCTCCTCGACGGCCAGGATCACGCCTTGCTCGACCTCCTCGGGGCCGGCGCCCGGGTAGGGCACCTGGACGGTGACGATGTCGAGATCGACCTCCGGAAAGACCTCCTGTTTGACCTGGGTGGCCATCAGCAGGCCGCCGACGATGAAGATGACCATCAGCAGGTTGGCGAAGACCGAGTTCTTGGCCGCCCAGGCCAGCGGGCCGCTCATCTTGACGTCGCTCTTGTCGTGGGGTTTCGGGCCCTGCTCACTCATCGTCGGGCCCTCCCCCCACCGGCGGCTCGGCCGGCGGGTCGGCGCGATCCCGCTCGCGGGCGTCCTCGGCACGCCGAAGCTTCATCCCCTCGACCGCCGTGGCGATGGGGCTGGTCACCACCCGCTCGCCGGGGCGCACCCCCGAGCTGACCAGCACCGTCTCCGGTCGCTCCCAGGCGACCTCGACCTCGCGGATGTCCAGCGTGTCGTCGTCGGCGTATATATAGACCTCGTCGCCGCCGTGAACCGCTTGCCTGGGCACCTCGACCAGGTCGTCGACGGTCGGCCCCTGAATCAGGACGTCGACATACGAGCTGACCAGCAGCGGGATGTCAGGCTGCTCGGCCGCGGCTCGAGGGCCTTCGGCCTGGCCAAACGGGTCGGCGACCTCGACCAGGATCCGCGCCATGCGTCCCTGCGGGTCGAGGTCGCCCTGGAGCTTCGCCACCCGACCCCGGCGCTCGATCGTCCGGCCGCCGACATCCTGAGAGACGGTCGCAGGCGATCCCTGCCGGCCATTGACGCCAGGAATGGTGATATAAGAGATCTCATCGACAGGCACCGAGGTTCGGACCCAGAATCGGTCGGTGCCCACCAACGTGGCCGCCTGCGACTGCGGCCCGACCGTCTGGCCCAGGTCGATCGCCTCGCTCTCGACAAACGCGTCGAACGGCGCATCCACCGAGGTGCGCTCCAGGGCAATTTTGGCGCGCTCGAGGCGCGCCTGAGCGGCCTCGACGGCCACCCGCGCACTTTTGAGCTGGGGCTCTCGAAGCGCCAGCGACGGGTCCTCGACCCCCTCGTCGACCTCCTCCTTGAACAGCTCCCACTCCTGCTCGGCCACCTCCACGCGCCCCCGCTCCTGCTGGAGCTGCGCGCGCGCCTGCTCGACCTCGGTGCGCCGCTCCTCGACCGCCGCCTCGTAGTCGCGCGGGTCGATCCGAAACAGCTCCTCACCGGCGCGCACGACTCCGCCGGGCACCAGGCTCTCGTTGACCCACACCACCTTGCCGCTGACCTCCGGGCTCACCTGCACCTGCCGCGCCGGCACCACCTCGCCCGACGAGCGCACGTCGAGCCGATGGACGCCACCCTCGACGGGCTCGGTCTCCACCAACACGCGCTCCTCGCGCGGCGCCTCGCGCGCGGGCTCCTCCTGGGTGGTCACCAGCCAGACGCCGCCGGCGACGGCGATGACCAAGATCACCAGCGGAATCACGTATTTGGCCACCTTGGCCAATTTTTCGGCGACCGGGTTCTTCGGGCTCATCTTCAGGGCTCCACGGCGTGAGCTGGCAAGCCATTACGCACGGGATGAAGATAAGACGAGAGCGCAAGAAGCCTAGTGATTGCAGGTGTTTGAGAGTTGATGGGCGCTCGCCCGGTCACACGACCAAACCCTCACTGTGGGGACGCTCACGAGTACAACCCCTTGATCTTGCCGCCCAACCCCTTCGCATCCTCGACCGCCATATAGGCCGCCGGCACGATCACCAGCGCGATGAACGTCACGAACAGCACACCGAAGCCCAGGCTCAAGGCCATCGGAATCAAAAAGCGCGCCTGGACCGACGTCTCGAGGATCATTGGCATCAGCCCCAAAAAGGTCGTCATCGAGGTCAATATGATCGGTCGGAAGCGCCGGGCGCCGCCCAGCGCCACCGCTTCGAGGGCGCCTTTGCCCTCTTTGCGGTAGTCGTTGACCGCGGCGATGAGCACCAGCGAGTCGTTGACGACGACGCCTGAGAGGGCGACCAGGCCCATCATGCTCATCAGGCTGAAGTCGAAGCCCATCAGCAGGTGGCCGATGAGGGCGCCGACCAGGCCAAAGGGGATGGCGAACATGATCACGAGCGGCTGCAGGTAGCTTCGGAACACCACCGCCATCAGGCCAAACATCACCATGAGCGCGATTAAGAAGCCCTTGCCCAGGCTGCCGAAGGTCTCGGCCTGCTCCTGTTGCTCGCCGCTGAGCTCGTAAGACAGCCCCGGGTAGTCGGCGAGGAGGTCCTGCATGAAGTTGGCTTCGATGCTGTCGGTGACCTTGTTGCCGCTGGTGATGTCGGAGTCGACGTCGGCGGTGACGTCGACCACGCGGCCGCCGCCCTCACGCTCGATCGAGGTAAACGAGTGGCCGCGGCGGATGTCCGCGGCCTGGTCGAGCGGTATCTCGCCGCCGTTGGGAGTACGGATGAGCAGTTGCTCGATATTATATTCGGATTCGCGCTCGGACTCGGGCAGGCGGACATATACCCGCATCTCGTGGCGGCCGCGCTGCTCGCGCTTGGCCTCGGAGCCGAAGAAGTGGCTGCGGACCTGGCGGGCCAGGTCGGTCTCGGTGATCCCCAAGGCACGCGCGGCGGGTTTGAGCTCGAGGTCGAGCTGCTCTTTGCCGCGGCGAAAGCCGTCGTCGATGTCGAAGACACCGTTGTAGGTCTCGAGGTGCTCGGCGAGGCGCTCGGCGGCCTCTTCGAGGATGCGCCGATCCTCGTGGCGAAGCTCGATGGAGACCGGCGAGCCGGAGTCGGCGCCGATGCTGTAGCTGAAGCGCAGACTCTCGACGCCGGCGATGTCTCCGACGCGCTCGCGCCACTGCTTGGTGAACTCGGCGACGGTGAGCTCGCGCTCGCCGGCCGGCACCAACGAGACGGTGACCTGGGCTAAGTGGCCGCCGGCCTGGGTGTTGCCGCCGCGTGCGCCGCCGCCGGCTGAGATCGTGCCGACGTCGGCGTAGATGCCACGCCCGAGCTTGCTGGAGCCATCTGAGTCGCCGCCGCCGTTGTCGGCGAGCACTCCCTGAGCCTCGTCGATCAGCCGGTCGCTGATTCGGCGCGTATTGTCGACGTCGGTGCCGAAGGGCAGCTCGACGCTGGCGGTGGCCTGGTCGCCCTCGATCTTGGGCATGAACGTGAAGTTGATGCGTCCGCTGGCCACAAAGGCCGCCGAGATGGCCAATACGCCGATGGCCGCCGCCAGGGTGACATAGCGATAGCGCAAGAACTTCTGGGCCGACGGATAGTAGACATTGTCGACGAAGCTCTCGACGAGGCCGCTGAACTTTTGCTGCAAGCGGTGCAGCGCGCCGACCACGCCCTTATTGGACGGCTCGCCGATGTGGGCGAGGTGGGCGGGCAGGATGATGAGCGCCTCGACCAGCGAGATGAGCAAGATCGGGATGACGATCATCGGGATATTGCTGAAGAATTTGCCCGATACCCCAGGCACGAATAGCAGCGGCGTGAACGCGATCACGGTGGTGAGCACCGCAAAGATCACCGGCACGGCGACCTCGCGGGTGCCGGCGATCGCCGCCTCGAGCTTGGTGCGCCCGGAGTGGCGCTGGGCATAGGCTGCCTCGCCGACGACGATGGCGTCGTCGACGACGATGCCCAGCGCCAGGATGAACGCGAATAAGGAGATCATATTGATGGACACGCCCAACGCGGGCATGAACATCATCGCTCCCAAAAAGGAGATCGCGATGCCGAGGGTGACCCAGAAGGCCAGGCGCGCCTCCAAAAAGGCTCCGAGCAATAGCAGGACCAGGATGAGGCCGAGGGCGGCGTTTTTGATCAGCAGTTTGATGCGGTCATTGTAGATCTCGGAGCTGTCGTCCCAGACGGCAGTCTGCACGCTCGGGGGCAGATCGAGTTGGTCGACGTAGTCTTTGACGGTCGCCGAGATCTCGTTGGGCTCCTGGTCCCCGACGCGAAAGACCTCGACTTTGAGGGCGCGCTCGCCGTTGAAATACGCCTCGCGGTCGGTCTGGGCGAAGCCGTCGACGACGGTGGCGATGTCGCCGACGGTGACCTTGGTGCCGTCGGGCTGGCTTTTGACGGCGATGTCCAAAAACTCCTCGCCGGTCTTTCGCCGCTCGGTGGTGCGCAGCAAGATCTCACCCTTATCGGCGCGAACCGCACCGCCCGGAAGCTCCACCGACGCCGCGGTGACCGCGTTCGCGACCTGCTGAAGGGTCAGGTTGTAGCGACGAAGGTTGTCCTGGGAGACCTCGATGCTGATCTCGGGGTCGGGGATGCCGGTGACCTCGACCACCGAGATGTTGTCCTTGGCGAGCAACTCCCCGCGCATGCGCTCGGCGACCTGGTTGAGGGTCTTCTCGCCGACCTCGCCGTGCAAGATGACCGACAGCACCGACTGTCTGTTGGTCGAAATGCTGACGATGGGCCGCTCGGAATCCGCCGGAAATGAGGTGACCCGGTCGACCTCGCTTTTGATGTCGTTGAGCGCGGTCTGGTTGTCGGCCTCGAGCATCAGCTCGGCGGTGACCACGCCCATGCCTTCGGAGGCCGTCGAGCGGATCTCCTTGATGCCGTCCACCCCGCGAAT
>CAYLTX010000024.1:43708-57176 GCA_964386725.1 uncultured Bradymonadales bacterium
GAATGGCCTCCTCGACGGCCAAAATTACGCCTTGCTCGACCTCTTCGGGGCCGGCGCCGGGGTAGGGAACCTGGACGGTGACCACGTCGAGCTCGACCTCGGGGAAGACCTCTTTTTTGAGGTTTCCCCACATCACGATGCCGCCGACGATGAACAGCACCATGATCAGGTTGGCGGCGACCGTATTCTTGGTCATCCAGGCCAACGGGCCTTTCATGCTCACAGCACGCTTATCTGCACCATTCGGATCTTGGGACTGACTACTCATCCGATGCCTCCTGCTCGTCTGAGGCCTTCTTGTCGGCGCCCACCTTTGGAGAGTCTTGGTCGCGAAGCTTCATCCCCTCGACGGCCGTGGCCAACGGGCTGACGATGACCTTGTCGCCGCCGGACAACCCGGCGTCGATGAGCACCGTGTCGGGGCGCTTCCAGACCACATTGACCTCGCGCACCTCGAGGGTCTGCTCGTCGGAGAAGACATATGCCTTGTCTGCGTCGCGAATCGCCTCGCGGGGCACCTCGATCAGGCCGTCGACCTCGGGCCCCTGGACGCTGACGTTGACATACGAGCTCAGAAGCAGCGGGATGCCGCGTTTGCTGGGCTCGCTTACCTCCTCGAGCGACCCGAGGCCGAAGGGGTCGTCGATCTGGATGAGCACCCGCGCCATGCGTCCCTGCGGGTCGAGGTCGCCCAGGAGGCGCACCACGCGCCCCTCGCGCTCGATGGGCTGGGTGCCGACCTCCTGGAGCACGGTGGCCGTCGAGCCGGTGTCGGCGTTGACGTTCGGGATATTGATATGGGTGACTTTTTCGACGGGCACGGAGATGCGCACCCAGAAGGCTTCGGTGCCGACCAGCTTGGCCACCTGGGATTGGGAGCCGACGATCTGGCCGACGTCGGCCGATTCGCTCTGTACGAAGGCGTCAAAGGGCGCTTTGACCGAAGTGCGTTGCAGGTCGAGCTGGGCGCGCTCGAGTCGGGCGCGGGCGGCGTCGACCGAGACCTGAGCGCTCTCGAGCTGGGGCCCGCGAAGCGCGAGCGATGGATCGGAGAGCGCTTTTCCTCCAGCTTCGTCGCCTTTGACCTCGTCCTTGAAGAGATCCCACTCGCGCTGGGCGACTTCGACGCGGCCCTTCTCCTGCTCGAGCTGGGCCTGGGCCTGGGCGAGCTGGGTCTGTGCCTCCTCGACGGCGATGCGGTAATTGTCGGGCTCGATGCGAAATAGCGTCTCTCCCTCGCGCACCACGCCGCCGGGGACGAGCTTGTCGTGGACCCACTCGATGCGTCCGGCGACCTGCGGCGTCACCACCAGGTCGCGCGCGGCGATGACCTCGCCGGCGGCCTCGACGTCGAGGCGGTGAGCGCTCTCGTCGACGGTGGCGGTGCTCACCAGCACGCGCTGCTCGGACTTGTCCTTACGCTCGGGCTCCGCCTTGGTCATGATCAGCGCGGCGACGACGCCGGCTGCCAGGGCCAATACGAGCAGCGGGAGGCCGAATTTGGCGACTTTTTTGGCAACTGGGTTCATTCTTGGACTCCTTCTGGCGCTTCGAGATCTTGGGTCCACGTGCCGCCGAGCGCGCGGCATAGGCCTACGCGGGTCGACAGCTGCTGGCGCCGTGCGTCGAGCAAATTTTGTTGGGTCTGCTGGAGGGCCTGGATGCTATCGAGCACCCGCAAATACTCGAGCGCGCCGAGACGGTAGCGGTCCCGGGCGAGCTCGAGGGCACGTTCGGCAGAGTCGAGTTGGGTCTGGAGACTTTCGACAAATTCTTGCTGGTACTGCTCGCGGATCAAGGCGTCTTGGACCTCGCGCAGGGCGGTGAGCAGCGTCTGCGCGTAGTTGTACAGACCTTCTTCGGCGACGGCCTCGCGCTGCTCGATCTGGGCGGTGATCCGCCCGCCCTGAAAGATCGGCTGAGACAGCGAGGCACCCACGCTGTACAACAACTGCTCGAAGAGATCTGCAATTTCGGTGGCCTGCACCGACGGGTTGACCGACAGCTGCAGGCTGGGGAGTCGCTCGGCCACCGCCGCTTCGATACGCTCGTCGGCGGCGCGCAGCTGCAACATGGCCGCGCGGACGTCCGGGCGCCGCTCGATCAGGTCCGCAGGCACACCGGCAGATGGAATCGGCGCGAGGTCTGGCAGCTCCTCGCGGTCGAGGCCGAGATCTTCTTGCGGGGCCTGGCCGACGAGCACGGCGAGCTGGTTTTGCGAAGTCGCCGCGGCAGACCGCGCCAGGGACATCTGCCCGCGCAGCGACTCGAGGTTTTGCTTTTGCTGGGTGACGTCGAGCGCGGTGGCCGTGCCCTGGCTGAGCCGAAGCAAGGTGAGTTCGTAGAATTTCTCGGAGGTCTCGATCTGCTCCTCGATGAGCTCGATACGCTCGCGTTGGTAAACCAGCTCGAGCCAATTTTCGGCGATCTGGGCGGTCAAGGTGATCGCCAGGGATTCTGCCTGCGCACGGGCGGCCGCCGCCTCGAGTTGGGCGGCCTCCCATTGGCTGCGGATTTTGCCCCACATATCGACCTCGTAGGACGCCGCCAATGAGCCGCGATAGGTCGTAAAGGAATCGTCGATGCTAAAGAAATCCGGCTCCTGTGCAGCACCGCCGCCGGTGGGCAAATCGGCGCCGAATTGGCTGGTGATGTCGGTGCGCTGCTGGGTGACGCTGCCCTCGGCGCTGAGCCACGGCCACAGCGACGCCTGCTGCTGATCGGCGATGGCGCGTGCCTGGCGGATGCGCGCAAACGCCGCGCGAAGCTCGAGGTTCTGGTCAAACGAGGACTCGACGAGCTCCTCGAGCTTTGGGGAGTCGAAATCGGTGCACCACCGGTCGAGCTCGGGCCCCTCGACGACGACGCCATCGTAGGCGTCGGGGGTCTCGACGACTTCATCTTGCTTGGTGGCGTATTGGGTCGACTCGCAGCTTGCGAGCAGCACGCCGGCGGCGAGGATGCCGACCATCGCGACCACCCGGGAGGTGGGCCGCGTGAGATGTCGTTCGCTAGCATTCATTGAGTTCATCATGGGTCGATTGGCCGCATCGGAATTACCGCATCTCGTCGTTATATATAAGTGCTCACTCATTAAACATGGATCTCTGAGCAGGCCGCCCGTCTAAGATGCAGGCCGGCTGCTGAGCGTTTCAGTTTCAATTACTCTCGTCGGCCTGAATGCCACGCAATAGATTATCGACCACGCCGCGCACGAAGGTGGGCTTGGGCATCGGCAAAAACTCGTTGATGCCGACCACGTTGGCGAAGGCGTACATATGCAGCGATCCCAGGTACATCCGCGCGGCGATCTCGGGGTCGCAGGGGCGCACCCGGCCGGCGCGTTGCTCCTGGTGCAGATAATTGGCCAGGCTCTTGATTCCACGTACCGGAGGCGGCTCTTTCATGCCCTGGAAGCTCATCACTTGCTTGCTTCCACAAGCCATCACCATGCTCATCTTGGGGATGAGCTCTTCGAAAAACTCCAAGATCTCGTGGCCGAGGGTGGTCAGGTTTTGGGCCAGGGTCCCGCCTGCCGAGCCGTCGAGAAAGCTGTCGATGGTTTCGATCCATCGGGGGCTCTTCGGCAGCCCCATCGCGGCCATGAATAGGTCGTGCTTGGTGGGGAACCGGCGAAAGATCGACCCCTCGGAGATCCCCGCCCGGGCGGCGATATCGGCGGTGGTGGCGTTGAGTCCCGACTCAAAAAAAGCCTCGCGCGCGGCCTCCAGGATTTCCTCGTCGGTGATGCTCGGTGTCCGTGCCATGGCTTTCTCGGGCGTGTGGTGGCTGAGTCCCTCGCCAAGATACGAACCCTAAATAAAAAGTAAACACTCATTTATTCCGGGAAAAGAGCACAGAGAAGCGCCATTCGCCGCGAGCGGATGCGCGTGGTGTGGGATGAGCTTCGTGGTGTTGGAGGCGATTAGGTGTTGTTGGAGGCGATGAGGGGGATTCGGTACACGACCTGAAAGCTCAGGTCACTTCTTCGGCGTTGGAGACGACCTCGTCCCACTCGCCGGGCTCGAGCTCGACCCATTTATCCTGGCCGACGTCCCATTTGAGCCGCGCGCTGCAGTCGTGGCAGCGCCGGTACATCCAGGCGGCGGGGACTTTGCTGCCCTCGATGACGATCGTCGAGGTGCGCATATCGATCGACTCGATGCGCTCGCCGCCGCACTCCGGACATTTCGGCGTGCTGAGCACGGCGCGCACCATCAGGGCGATCAGGACGACCCAGGCGAGTAGCAGCAGGCTGGTGACAATATAGGTCATGGCAAGTGTCCCGTCAGGAGGCTCAGTGCCGCAAAGCCCTGAGTTACAAAGACTTATGCTATACGCATTATATCGAATATGCGGCCACTTGCGAACGGCCATCGTCATCAAAGATGGTCACCACCCTCGGGCACGACAAGAAAAGACGAGCCGCCCGAATGCTCGCCCGACCACGCAACCAAACCATAACTGGGGGTAAGTCCAGCCGAGTCGCCACTCGGCGACTCGGCGAGACGCACCCCCAGAGAGGGTCGCCGCTCGACGATCTCCAATAGGCGATGGCGGGTGTCCGGGGTTCTACATGACGAGAATGGCGGGTATCCGGGGCTCTCTGTGGGTGCGCCCAACCGGGAGCGCCTACAGCGCACCCGGTGGTGGCTTACCCACAGATATGGTTCGGATCCGGCACGAAACCACGTCCGGGTCGATCGGGAGCGAAACGGCGATGACAGGTACTAAACCACTCCTACTCCGAAACCCGGAGTCTTGGCTGCGTCAGACCAGCGCCTGTCGGCCTGTCCTCCATCCACGGAGCGCTGCTACGCGTCAGTCGGCCAGACCGACATCCATCTGGCCTGACTTCGCCAATATATCCGGTTTCCGAAATAGGAGTGATTTAGAGCACCCCCGATCGCTTGATCGCCAGATACCGATTGACCAATTGGACCGACAGGTCCGTGGGTTGGACGTCGAGCATGAGGACGCCGCGGCCGGTAAGTTCGCGGTGGGTTTGGGCGCGGCCGCGCAGGTATTCGTGGCCGGCGGCGACGCGTAGGGCGTCGTCGAATTGGGCGATCGGTTGGGCGATGGATTGCTCGGTGACGGCCTCGCGCAGGCTGGCGATGAGGACGACGTGGCGCTGGCGCAGCAGGCTGATCGCCTCGACGAGCTCCTCGTCGAGCTGGTCGTAGAGGTTGGTGAGCACGACGACCAGCGCGCGGCGGCGTTGCAGCGCCATCAGGCGGCGGGCCGCCTTGCTGTAGTCGCTGGGGGCGGTGGTGGTCTCGAGGTCGTAGACGCGCTGGAGCACGGCGTTCATGCCCGCCGGGCCCTTCTGACGGGGCACCCAAAGCTCGTGGCCGCCGAAGGTCGACAGCGCCACCGAATCGCCCTGGCGCAGCGCGACGTGGCTGAGCAGGAGCGTGGCGTTGAGGCAGTGGTCGAAGTGCGACAGCTTGCCGTCCTGGGCGCGCATGCGCCGGCCGCAGTCGAGCATGAACACGATATGCTGGTTGCGCTCGTCCTCGTATTCGCGGCTGATCAGGGTATTTCTGCGCGCGCTGGCCTTCCAGTCGATCTGGCGGCTGAGGTCGCCCTGGCGGTACTCGCGCAGGTGGGCGAACTCCATGCCCGCCCCGCGGCGGCGCACCTTGCGCACGCCCAGCTCGCCGACGCGATCGGCGGTGGCCATCAACGCGTAGCGGCTGACCGCCTTGAAGTTGGGGAGCACCCGGAATTGGCGCTGCTCGCCGCATTCTACCTGCCGGATAAAGAGCCCCAGCGGGCCGATGATGCGCACGTGGGCCGGCTCGAAGGTGTGCGTGCCGCGCTCGTTGGCCTTGAGTCGGTAGGTCAGCTTGGCGCGCTCGTTGGCGGGGATCGTCAGGCGCGCGGGCATGCCCTCCATATCGCAATGGGGAGGCGGGCGGTCGAAGACCTCGACGGTCAGCGCCGAGGCGTCGGCCAGCCTGAGCGTCAGCGTGACGTCGGTCCACACGCCCACGGCCAGCGAGTCGGGCACGCCGCGCTCGAGCTCGGGGGGCTCGGCGCTTCGAAGCCAGCCGAGATCGGTGAGCAGAGCGACGATGAGCACGCCGAGCGCGCCCGCCCACAGCGGCATCGCCACGGGCAAGATGCCCGCGACCATCCCGAAGGCGGCCAGGCCCGCCAGCAGCCAATAGAGCCGGGAGGAGGCAAGGTAGTGGCTCTGGCGGTTATGAGGCGCTTCGTTACTCATAAGATCCGTGTGGGCGCTAGCCCTTGGGTAAACGTTCTTGGGTCTTGGTTCTTGTGCCCAAGCTGTCAGAAAATGGGGAGCAGGGCTTTACCAAGAACCAAGAACCAAGAACCAAGAACATTTCAATATGGCAGATAGCCACTTCAGGCTCAGTAACGCCGAGAGAGCCATGAACCACAGCAAGCAACCTCACGTGCGCGGTACCTCGACTTTACGCAGGATGTCACCGAGCAATTCGTCGGCGGGGATGCCGTCGATCTCGGCCTCGGGGGTCAGAAGCACACGGTGGCGAAGGCACGGGCGCGCGACGGCTTTGAGGTCGTCGGGGATGACGTGGTCGCGGCCGCGAAGCAGCGCAAAGGCGCGCGCGCCGCGGATCAGCGAGATCGCCCCTCGGGGGCCGGCGCCGGCGCGAATACCCGCCCAATCGCGCGTGGCGCGCACCAACTTGGTGCCGTATTCGATGATGCGCCGGTCGACGCGCACCTTCGCGCAGGATTGCTGGAGTTTTCTGGCCTGGGCGAGGTCCATGACCTGTCGGACCTGCTCGAGGTTGAACGAGTCGCCGACCCGGCCGAGGGTGACCTCTTCGACGATGTCGAATTCATGGGCCTCCTCGGGATAGCCGATCTCGATCTTGAAGAGGAAGCGGTCGAGCTGGGCCTCCGGCAGGGGATAGGTGCCGTCCTGCTCGATGGGGTTTTGGGTGGCCAGCGTCATAAACGGCGGGGCGAGTTGGTAAGATGTGCCCTCGATGCTGACCTGGCGCTCCTGCATGACCTCGAGCAGCGCGGCCTGGGTCTTGGCGGGCGCGCGGTTGATCTCGTCGGCCAGCAGCAGGTTTGTAAATACCGGGCCCTTTCGGACGCGGAACTCGCCGCTATTGGAGTTGAAGATCGCGTGGCCGGTTACATCCGAGGGCATCAAGTCGGGAGTGAATTGCACCCGATTGAAGTCGCCGCCGAAGGTACGCGCCAGGGCGAGCACCAGCAGGGTCTTGCCCAGCCCGGGCACGCCCTCGACGAGGACGTGGCCGCTGGCCAAAAACGAGCAGAGCACCTGGTCGATGACCTCGTCTTGGCCGAGCATGGCCTTGTTGATCTCGGCCTTCATCCGGCTCAACAGCTCGGCGGTGGCGGCCGGATCGAGGCCGGCTTGTTGGGGGCTTGTTGCCTCACCGGTTGCCTCACCGGTTACCCCACTGGTTGCTCCACCGGTGGGAGGGGCCTGATCAAAGGTGCTCATAGCGTTCTCCGGTACTCTTCGATTTGTCGAATGCGACGGGTGAATGTCTGTGGGTTTTGGGTTCCCGTTGGCGGCCTGAGCATATCGCGGGCTTCGTCCACATGGATATCGAGCAGCTCGGCGACGAGGATATTTCGCACGCGCGGGCTGGCGTTCTTCAGGCGGGGTTGGCTGTGCTCGAGCTCGCGCAGCAGCGCCTTTTGAGCGGCCTCGACCAGCGTGGCCGAGGAGCCGTGGCGCCACAAGAATCGGCCGGTGGCGTCGATATGCTCCAGCCGGCTTCGCCGCTCCTCGGGGGGATCGGCGAGCATCGGCCCGAAGCGTTTGCGTCCGCCCTGGAAGGCCAGCGCCAGGATGCCCGCCATGATCGCGAAAAACGGCCAGATATGCCCGAAGACATAGGCCATCCACGACTGGCGCTTGCTGAATAAGACCACATCGACGGTGGGCAGATTTTTCTCGATATCCTCGGGCGTGATCGTCTCGGTGGGCAACTCAAAGATGTCGACGATCACCGTGGCATGCTCGGCTTTGTCGATGGACTCGTTGCGAAAGATGTCGGTGTCATTGACCACCGTGATGCGGCCGCGGCCGGCCCGGCGGCTGGCTGCGAAGAGTGCTCCCGACCCGTCATTGGAGCGCGCGATCCAGTCTGCGTCGTCCGCCGTCCAATCGAGCGTGGAGACGACGGGTCGGGAAAACCGATATTGCGGGGCGTCGGCGTCCTCGGGGATCCAAGAGGGCAGCTTGGCGGTGTCGTCGCTGCGAGCTCCTTCGGATTCGTCAGCCTCGTCATTCTCGTCAGCCTCGTCAGCCTCGTCAGCCTCGGTCAGCTCTGCGGGCGAAAAGCCCAGCCGGGCGATCAGCGGGGCGGCGGCCTCGTTGGCCGGGCCCTGGGTGGTCGGCAAGATGAGGTGCCCACCGTCGCTGACCCACATCGCCCAGGCGTCGACCTGTTCGGGGGTGAGCTCGCGGTCGGGGTCGGCCAGCAGCGTGACCATCGAGTCGTAATCGGGCTGGTCGACGCTGTGCATCCAATAGGTGGTGCAGCAGACGCGGTCGGCCAGGCGCACCAGTGCCAGATACGGGTTTTGGCGCGCCTCGCCCGTCGGCGGCTCGCGCACCTCGACCTCGGTCTTCTCGTGGGTGGCGAAAAAACCGCCGACCACCAGGACGACCAGCGCCAGGCCGGCGGCGATGCCGCCGACGATCTTTTTGGTGGAGGCCTTCATGCTCGTTCCTCCCGCAATGGCTCCTTGCGCGATGGCCCCGCCCGAAAGTGGCGTCGCCAGGCGGCGAAGAGCTCGCGGGCTCGCGCGTCATCAGGGCGGCGCCCGGCGTAGACAGTGGCCGTCCAGGCGGCGGCGAGCTCGGCGACATAATCGGCCGGGCCGCCGGCCTCGCGCACCTTTCCGACGCATTCGTAAGCCGTGTAGCTCGGGTCGATCTCGATGCGATAGCCTTGGGCGAGGCCGCGGATGGTGCCGCGATACAGGAGGCTGAGGCTCTCGGCGTGGGCGCCGGCTTCCCAGCGGGCGACCGCCGTTTCGACTAGGTCGGCCGGCAACCTCACCCGGGTCGGCTCCTCGACCTCCTCGAATTCGGTGGGCGCCACGACCCGCTGCTCGGCCGGTCTCGTGGACCTGCCCGGCCGCCGCACCAAGCGCATAAAATAGACGATCGCGGCGATCACCGCGGCGCCGGCGACCAACCACATCAAGATCTTGACGATCCCGGCGATGGAGGCGCCCAGCCCGTCCAAAAACGACGGTGTCTCGCGCTCCTCGCGCTCCTCGCGCTCGAAGAGAGCTTCTTTGACGCGCCACTCGGTCTCGGTCGAAGAGGTGCCGAATTCGGGGGCGTCGAGGACCTCTTCGACGACTTTTTGCGGGTCGGGGCGCTCGTTTTGATCGGACGAGTTTTGATCGGACGGGTTCTGCTCGGACGGGTTCTGCTCGGACGGGCGCTGCTCGGGTTGGGCCGGCTCGTATTGCTGGGCGACCACCGGCGCGGGCGCCGCCGAGACGCCCACGAAAATGGCGAGCAGCACGGCCGCGGCGGTGCGCGCCGCCGAGCGGCTGCGCGCGGCGAGCCTGGCGGCGAGCTTGCGGAAGACGATCTCGATATCCCAGCCCTCCAGGCGCACCCGGCGGTTGATATACATCCCGAAGCTCGCCGCGATATAAAAGATCTCGACGACGCTCATCGCCAAAAAGTACAGCACGAAGACGCCCGCCTCGGTGACCGGGTCGTTATAGGATGTCTCGAAGAGCATCTCGAGCTGGTAGAAGAGGTCGAAGTCGACCGTCTGCGGCAGGACCATCGCCAGGAGGGCCACGCCGGCGGCCAGCAGCACCACCTCAGTGGCCATCAAGACTCCGAGCAGCCAGAACGCCGGCCCCTGCATGCCGGTGCGAAGCAGCAGCTTGAGTCGCTCGCGTGCGGCGCTTCCGCCGAGCTGCTCGAGCTCGCGCACCGGCATCGACACGCCCCGATAGGGGCTAAAGCGCCGCCAGGTCAGATCGGCCAGCGCCGAGCCGCTTCGCCACGCCTTCATCGTATGGTCGAGCGTGCGCTTCAGGTCGGGCACGTCGCCAAAAAACGCCCGACTCAGCACAAAGAGCGCCGGGCGGCCGAACAGCGGCTTGAGCCACCAGATAAAGAACAGCGGCAACCAGAACAGCGTCGTCGTCACGGCGACGACGGCCGCCCCGAGCACCAGCGGGAGCACGCAGGCCAGCCACGCGATCATCAGCGGCTTCCAGAACCGGCGCGCCAGCGCGAAGCCGAGGTCGATCGCCTCGTAGGGAGTGCGCGGCCGAAGCCGCGCGGCGACGTGAGCGAGGTTCATGATCGGTCATCCCCCGCATGTCGGCGTCCTTCGCCACTCTGACACGTAGTTCTAGAACGGCGCGTTTTTAGTTCTTGGTTCTTGGTTCTTGCTGGTTGTTTCGCTGTACCAAGAACCAAGAACCAAGAACCAAGAACATCCGAGAGAAAGCTGCCAAATCTGGGGCATCGATCAGTTCGCAAAACGCCCCCCTCTCCCAGCAAATACAAAATACAGGATAACAAACGCCCAGAGTCCGCCGCCGACCCCATATTTGATGGAGTCGTCGAGGGCGGCGGCCGACCAGAACGCCTCGATGAACGCGGCGATGACGAGCATCACGAAGAATCCGGCGACCAGCCCGAGGCTGTCTCGGGCCTGGTCTTTGAGGGATTGCATGCGGCTCTTTCGGCCCGGCCAGATGGGCGCGAAGCCCAGCTTGAGGCCGGCCTGGCCGGCCAAGGCGATGGCGGTCAGCTCGAAGGCGCCGTGGCCGATGACGAACGGCCAGAAGTTCGCGCCCATCCCGGCGTTGGTCAGGTGGCCGGAGACCGCGCCGAGGACCACCCCGTTATACACCAGGATGAACAGCGCCCCGACCCCGGCGAGCATGCCGGCGCCGAAGGTGCGCAGCGCGATGCCGATATTATTGTAGATATAAAGGCCGAACATCATGAAATCGCTGTCGGCCCTCCGCCCGTCGTGCAGCGAGTTGTCCGAGGCGTACATCGACTCCATCTCGACGATCATCTCCTCGCCGAGCACGTGGTAGGCCCACTCCGGCTCGAAGTGCAGCCAGCCGATCATGCCGATGAACGGCCCGAAGAAGACCAGCAATGCGATGACCAGCAGCAGCCAGTCGCGGCGCACATCGCGGGCAAACCCGCCGGCGATATAGCGCACCAGCGGCCGCCAGCGGCCCTTCCTCGAGCCGTATAAAAGTGCGTGGCCGCGCTCGACCAGCGGGTTGAGACGGTCGATGACCCCGGCCGAATAGCCGCGGTGTCGGGCGATGGACAGGTGCTGGCACAGCGCGCGGTACAGGCGCGGGAAGTCGTCGGCCGGCTGGGCGGGATAATCCGAGTCGAACTCGTCGAGCATCCGCTCGTACTGGCGCCAGAGCGCTTCATTCTTTTTGACGAAGCTCGCCTGGCTCATGGGTGGCCGCTCTTACGTTCAGAGTCTGCTTGACGTGGGGCTCGTGGTCTAGCGTGGGTTGTTCGCATGACGCGGCTGAGAGTGCCGTACCCGCGCAACCGATGCGATAGGCAAAAAATGTACGTCAATCCGCTCACGACCATCGCGTGATCCAGTTGGCCAGCCCCTGCAGATAACTGATGGCTTTGGTGCCGTTCTTGGTGGCCGTCAGTGGCTCGAGGATGCGGGCGAGCTCGGCGTTTCGGGTGTAATTCCACCGCTTGCTGCGATGGGCGTATTGGACGATGGCCCGCTGCTCCTCGACGCTCAACTGCTCGGCGACCGGCTGCGGGGCGACGTCGGGGAGCTCGCCGTGGGTCGGAAACCGCAATTCCTGGCGGTAGCAGACGACCGTATCGCCGGCCAGATCGCCCAGGCGCTGGAAGCGGCCGGTGACGGACATGGTGATCAAGCCGGCGGCGTAGCCCAGCGGCATGAAGTCGGCGGTGCGCAGTAAATTACGCAGGATCGAGCCCTTCCAGCTAATGGGGGTCCCGTCGGCGTTGGTGACTTGCAAGTCCATCACGCGCTTTCCGGGCGTCGCCCCGTCCTTGTACATCTCGAAGTAGATCGGATAGCCCCACTCCAAGACGAACATCGCCAGGAGAAAAAGGCCCATGCCGAACTCGCCGAGGAAGGCCAGCGGGATGGCCAATACGAAGTAGACGATGCCCCGAATCGCCAGGTCGATCAGCGCCGCGATGACCCGAGAGATCGGCCCCGCCAGGTGGACCTCGAATTCGACGCCCTCGGGCGTCTCGATGGTCTGAGTGGTGTCGAGTGGTTGCATTACCAGGCTACGTTATCGTTGGACGCCGGGCCGCCGGAGCTTCCACCGGAGCCGCCGCCCGGGCCGAATTGGCCGCCGCTGTTGCCGCCGGAGCCGGTCGAGCCGAAGCTGTCGTCGCCGTATAGGCCGGGGCCCGAGGACGGGCCGGCGTCGAAGTCGCTGCCACCGTAGGCGTTATCGTCGACGACCACGATCGTGTCGGCGATCATGTCGTGGACGCACTGCTGGTCTTCGCCGAAGATGAATAGCGCGTCGATCAGGCCGGCGAAGTTGCCGAGGATCGGAATCAGGCCCGCGATGAACAGCGGGACGATGCGCAATCCGATGATCCTGCCCAGTGAGGCCGGCGTCTGCCGGTCGCTGCGCACGATCTTGATCTTGAGTATCTTCTTGCCGATCGTCTGCCCATTTTCATGCAGCAGGTAGTATTATAGCCCATCAGCGGGAGGAGAGAGACGACGACCGCCATGTACATCAAGCCTTCATTGCTCGCGGAGCCCATCGACGAGAATAAGAAGAAAAACAAGACCAACCCGATGCCGGCGCACAAGACGCCGATCAAACCGTCGATGATCTTGGCGCCAAGTCGCGTTCCTCGCTCCGCGATAGGCGCAGCGTCCCAAGGGTCCTGGCCAAAGCCAGTATCGTCCTCGATGACGGAAGATGGTGCAGCGTAGGGGTTCGGCTGGTTCATCATCTATCCTCGCGCGGCGCACACCCTTTTGTGGGTGCGGGGCGCTCCCGAATAAAGTCGGATTAGCGTATGCATCCGAAATTAGCATATTGAAGATTGCCTATCCACAGGCACACAAAATCCCCCGGCAACCGGCATCCGGCGCGAATGGGCGCGAATGGGCGCGAATGGGCGCGAATCGGCGCGAATGGGCGCGAATGGGCGCTGATTGGACGATGACGCGAATGATGCCTCGGATGGCGCTCAGATTTGGCGGATGATGGCTCGAATAGCGCGGATGAGCGCCAAACAGCAGAATCCGAGCCATCATCCGCACCATCCGTGGGCCATCCGAGGCATCATTCGCGCTATCGATGTCATCCGAGCGGATTCGCGAAAATCCGTGTTCATCCGGCCGCATCCGCGGAATCGGCGCGAATGGGCGGGAATGGGCGCTGATTGGACGATGACGCGAATGATGCCTCGGATGGCGCTCAGATT